>URSE01000052.1 GCA_900550455.1 uncultured Veillonella sp.
CCTAAGTGGAGCTTTTTACATTTTATTTCCTAGGAAATAATATGTAAAAAGCTCCACTTAGGTGGAGCTTTTTTACTGGTTACGGGCCGTGGTGGAAATTCTTATTGACGGGTCTTTTATATGGCTTTTAAATGAGAAAATAGCTTTAAAATTTATGATTCATTTATTTCTCATTCGTTGAAAAAAGCCACTAGAATTGGTAAAATCATAGTGATATATGAGAATTAATTGCTAGGGATTTTAGTAATACCGATCTATAGGAACTTGTGAGAAAGGACGCCCTAGGGCGAGTGATTAACTATGAAGAAACACGTATTGGTAGCCTGTCTTTTGACTGCCTTACCATTGACTGCCTTTGGAGCAGGCCACAAACATGCAGAGCCTATGAGCCAAAATATCCAAGTGGTAAAGGCTGTGCCTGATGCATCTGCTGTCACTTCCGATGCCATATCAGGCATTTCTAATGCGGCAGAAACCAAGGATGATGAACCAACGACGAGAGCCTTATCCAAGGCCATATCTAAATCCTTAGCCTACCGTGTATCCTCTACGGCCACGCCAGAGGTAAACCGTATGATTCGGGAGGAAATGGGACAAACTATACGGGAAGTAAAATCTGTATCCGTTCCAGATGCCAATGCTTTTGAAGACCGTAAGGCTGTTGGAGTAGCACCGGCGACCATTACCTTAGATCATATGGATATTTCCTATCCAACTGTTACCTCTGTTAGTCCTGTAGTACAAGGGAAGATTAACTCCTCTTTGTTTGGTTACGTAAAGGATTTACGTAAGGAGTTAGAGACTGAAAATATGTCCAATAGTGACAAGAAGAACCTTGTCATGTACTACGATGTTAAGACTGATGGTAAGGGGATTTTGTCAATTTTGATTCATACTTACATCATCATGGACCATGGTACAGAAGGTGATTACTATGTAAAAGGGATGACCTATAACACGACTACCGGTCGTCTCTTGTCCTTGTCCGACTTTGGTGGTATTGACACGCAAGCGGTTAATAAGGCAATCCAAGATCAAGAAGCGGTAGCTAAACAATTTAATGATTCCTTTACCGGTTTTGTTGACCGTCCTAAGGAATTCTATGCTCATGAAGATACTTCAGTAGTTCTCTTGGCCCAAGCATCTCACCTTAATAAGAATGCAAAGAAACTTGTAGAAATTCCAGTGGGAGTTTTGCGGGTAGATACTAGTCAGGCTGATAAAAAATCTAAAGTAGCTAAACAAATGAAGGATATGAAAGCGGCTCAAGAAGCATATGATGCTGAGTAAGCTGTAGTAATACTTAAAAAAGAGCCCTGCGAGATTTCGCAGGGCTCTTTTTTGTTTATACTATTTGTTTTTAGGAGCTAGTTTTCGTTGGTCTAAGCCAAAATTATAGGTAATAGGACGTTCCCAAGTGAGCTTGTTATCTTGACTACTTGTTTGGATAATAACTTTATTGCCAAATTTATTTTGGAAGGCTTTGCTTACTGTATCCGTTACAGGTTTAGCATAAATGATGAGCTGGTCTCCTGTATCATTAGGGCGAACTATATCAATAGCCCCATTCTTACTAGTAGCCTTGTAGAGATCGCTAGCAGAGGCTTGTAGGCTATCAAAATCAGCTTGTGAATATTTACCGTTAATCACCTGTACTTTGTCTCGTAGAAGTTGGTCTTCTGCGAGTTTAGCTTGCACCTTAGCAGATGATTTTTTGTCCTTTATGGAAGCAATGAGGGTAGTTCCATCTTGGGTCCAGTATAGGGCCCCCTTGTTGTAGAACTTGGAGAAGTCACCATCGTAATCCAAGGCTTTATCAATCAAATTGATAGTTCGGTTCAATGTCTTGCCTTGTACGATATCTTGTTTGAGTTTAAGTGCTTGTGGTGTATAGGTCATACGGTAGGTGATTTCTGCCGCTTCAGCACGAGTGATGTACTTTTCTGGGTTGAAGAGGGTGTTCTTGTTGTACATCAAGAACCCAAGGCTGGCTAATTCACGGACTGCATCTTGTGCCCAAGGCGCTACGAACTTTTGGTCTGCATAGGCCACATCATCCAAGCTGGTAGGGTCTTCTGTTTGATAGCCTACATAGTGGAGGTAGTTGTCTGCAACAACAGCAAATTCTTGGCGGGACATAAACTGTTCTGGCTTAAAGGAATTATCTCCATAGCCGGACATGATGTTTTTCTTGGACACGGAGTCGATAGCCAAGGCAGAGAAACGGTCTGATGTGATATCGGAGTAAGGACTTGCTAACATAACGCCAGGGCGATCTCCGATGAGCTTATCAAAAATAATAGCCGCTTCTTCTCGTTTTAGAGCCTGTTCTGGATGGAAGGTACCATCGGAATAACCGCTGAGGATTTTTGCTTCTGCCATTGTTGTAATGGCAGGGGCAGCCCAGTAATCAGGTTTTACATCAGTAAATAGATAGTCGCGAAGGGAGTTGAAACGGTTAGGGTCGATGGATGTTTTTTTGGCATCCATCGACTCTTCTTGTCCTGCGCTAGCTGTTTTTAAGTCAGGAATTCCTGTTGTCGGAGTGGCAAGTGGGGCCTTCGTCACAGTCATGGAAGTGCTAGTAGGAGCCACTTGTTGGGCACTTGGCCCAGCTGCTAAGACGGATGATGTCATGCCCAAGGCCATGAGGGTCATGGCTAAGGGAGTGAGGAATTTGTATGTCTTTTTCATAAGGGCTCCTTATTTGACTGCCATAGTAACTTTGTCACCGAAGGCGCCATTGATAGCTGTTTGTGTTGTCTTAGAAAGGGCAGACACGACGGCATAGAGGCGATTGTTTGGAACGTCAGGGAAGGTAGCGAAGATGGTTGCCTTTGGTTCGTTAGCCTTGTAAGAGGCGCGGAAGTTTTTGTCAATTACATCATATTCTGCTTGGCTGTACTTGGTTGGTTCCACCACCACTTGAGTACCTAAGTCAGCCAGGTTAGCCTTGACTGTATTCAGGTCTTTGTTGTTTTTGATAGCCACATGGAGAACGTCGTTTTTCCAGTACATAACGCCGTATTTTTGGAAATTAGCAGGAGATTTATAGGTTTTATTAAGTTGTGCGAAGACTTTGTCCTCTAAGGCTACTTGTTTTTCTGTAGCCATGGTGGAGGCGTTAGAACTTGTGTTCATACCTGTTTTTGGCTTGGTTTTGATAGTTCCTTTGGATACGTCAATAGGATTGTTGGTTACCATACGGTAGAGGATGGAGGTTGCTTCTGCCCGCGTGATAGGGTCTGCAGGACGGAATTGGACTGTTACGCCAGAGGCGATAAAGCCTTCTTGTGCTAATTGATCGACATATTTGCGATTAGCAGGGGAAATTTTGTCGGCATCTTTGAATGCTACTTTAGCGTCTGCATTGTCGTTGTGGATATGTTGGTGAACCGCAAATCGTGCAGCGGAAACGGCGAATTCTTCCCGTGTTAAGACCTTGGTTGGGGCAAAGGAAGTAGTGGTGCGACCAGTCATGATTCCTTCGCCAGCGACTGTTTTGATAGCCTTGGAGGACCAGCGGTCGGAGTCAACGTCGGAGAAGGATTGCTTTTCTGCATTGGCAGCCATGGTTGCTTGTTCGTCTTGGGAATCAGTGGCCATGAGGATTTTGTTGTAAATAGCAGCTGCTTGTTCGCGGGTAATAGAATCGTTTGGCTTGAAAGAGCCATCTGCATAGCCGGATACATAGCCTGCATTAGCCATAGCCTGGATGTCGGATTTAGCCCAGTGATCTTTGGTATCTTTAAAGACGCCTGCAGGGAGTTTTGGTCCCTTATCTTTGTCAGATGTGAGAATTGGCTTAGTGGATGTCTTGGTTGGACTTGTGTTAGGAGAGATGATTTTTACATCAACATCATCGTGACCTGTATCTTTGATTGTTGTTTCAGCTGCGAAAACGCTTGTAGTGCCGAAGAGTGTGATAGCAGCGAGTAATGCGGAAATACCTTTTTTATTCATTGTGGTCTCCTTTCAATTCACATATATTCTTTATCATTATAGCACGATGAAGGGCCTAGACCTAGGTATAGTGGGGACCTAGATATAAACTATGTATAAACAATTTGCCGTTTTGTGTAAGAAAACTTACGATTCGCTTGGGTTCCGTCTTTAAGTATTAAAAGTAGACTCTTTTTCATTCTATGGAGGAGGTCCAATAGGCTTGGTAACTAGAAGGGCTAGGTGAAAGCGGTTTTCACTTAGCTTTGGCGAGCTATAACTGAAACGCATAATACTATTCCTAGTGGTATGTATTTTGCTAATAGTGCAATTATAGCCTGATTTTCTTAGACATATGGATTGGAGACTCCTATAATAAATTGTAAACATAAGTGATGGATGTTCTACTCTTATGAGGGCCTTACTTTTATAATCAAGTAGAAGCATCATTTCAAGAAATTATTCATCCTATGTAAGTATGTATTTTAAAAGAAAAGGTGAAGGTATCACAAATGGCTAAAATGAAAATTCATTTATTCCAACAATGTTTGATTGATATGTTCTACCCACACGTTGGCATGGCTGGCGTAGAAGTTCTTGAGCGCTTGGGCTGCGAAGTTGTTGTTCCGAAAAAACAAGTGTGCTGTGGCCAAATGTTCACGAACTCTGGGTATTATGATGCGGCTAAGGCAGCTATCAAAAATACAATCGAACAATTCGAAGATGCAGACTACATCGTATCTATGTCCGGTTCCTGTGCATTCGCAATCCGCGATGAATATGTACACTTCCTCGAAGGGGAACCAGACTGGCAAAAACGAGCTGAAAAAGTAGCCTCTAAAATCTATGAATTCACAGAATTCATCGTAGATGTATTGGGGGTTACTGATGTAGGTGCACGCTTCAACGAAGATGTAACCTATCATACATCTTGCCACGTAACTCGACTCATGGGTATTAAAGCACAACCATTCGCATTGATGAATGCTGTTAAAGATATCAACTTGATTGATTTGCCTCGTAAAGATCGTTGCTGTGGTTTCGGTGGTACATTCTCCATCAAAAATCCTGAAATCAATGAAGCTATGACGCGGGAAAAAGCTCTTGATATCGCGGCTACTGGCGCTAATGTGGTAGTGGGTTCTGACCAAGCCTGCCTCATGAACATCGCCGGTATGCTTGACCGCCTTTACAAAGAAGGGGTTATCGACCGCCGTATCAAAGCAATGCATATCGCTGAAATCTTGAACATGCGTTAATAGGAGGAGAGTACCATGGCAATTATTTATGATAACCGCCCGTATAAAACACGTGTAAAAGACGTTTTGGGCAATGACTTCAAACGAGCTGCCATTCGTAAAGCACAAGACGTGTTCTACGGTAAACGCAATAGCATGGTAGAAGCGGTTCCTGAATGGGCTGATTTCCGTAAAGAAGCAGCTGACCTACGGGACCATGTGTTGGCTAACCTTGATTATTACGTAGACCAATTTGCTACCAACGCAGAAAAAGCAGGGGCTCACGTGTACTTCGCTATGGACGATAAAGAAGCGACTCAATACGCTCTTGCTATCTGTAAGGAAAAAGAAGCGAAGATGATCGTAAAATCCAAGACCATCTTGACGGAAGAAATCTCCCTTAACGAAGTCTTGGAAGAAGCGGGCATTGAAGTTAACGAAACTGACTTGGCTGAATTTATCTTGCAAACAGCGGATAATAACCCACCATCTCATATCGTAGTGCCAGCCCTTCACTTTGAACGGCATAAGATTCGCGATATCTTTGCTGAAAAATTAGGTTACACAGGGACAGAAAACCCAGAAGAAATGACTCACTTCGTACGTCGTTTGGTACGGGAACGTTTCCTTAAGGCCGATATTGGTATAAATGGTTGTAACTTTGGAGTAGCGGAAACTGGTACATGTACTATCGTTTCCAACGAAGGTAATGGCCGTATGGCATCCTCCATTCCTAAGACACAAATTGTCTTCGTTGGTGCAGAACGTATCGTTCCTGACTTTAAGGCCCTCGACATCATGATGGAAATGCTTATTCGCTCTTCCGTTGGCTCCAAGATTTCCAACTACTTCTCCATGATTACTGGTCCTGCTCGCCCAGAAGAAGCAGATGGCCCTCGTGAAACCCATATTATTATTGTAAACAATGGCCGTGATAATATCTTGGGTGATAAGACCTTCCGGTCTATGCTCCGTTGTATCCGTTGTGGTGCCTGCATGAACATCTGCCCTGTATACCGTCACATTACAGGTCATGGTTATGGCTCCATCTATCCAGGGCCAATGGGTGCTGTATTGACTCCATTGTTCAAGGGGTATGAAGTAGCTGGTGACCTTCCTTACGCATCTACCTTGTGCGGTGCTTGTACCGAAAACTGTCCAGTAGCTATCCCTCTCCACGAACTTTTGATGGAACACCGTCATCGCCAAGCTGATGTGGAAAAATGCCGTCCTGGCGTTGAAATGGCTGCCTTCCAAGGGGCTGCTAAGATGTTCTCTGATGCAACCCTCTTCAATGCAGGTACTAAAATGGCTGCTCTTGGTATGAATATCCTCAAAAATAGTGAAGGAAACATGCCTTCTTGGATGAAGCACTTGCCAGTTGCAGGGGCCTGGATTAAATCCAAAGAAATGGGCGCTATGAAGTGGAAGAAGTTCCGCGATGTATATGCTGAATATAAAGCTAAAAAAGTTAAGGAGGGCAAATAATCATGGATCAAGCTAAACGTAAATTATTCATCAATTCCTTGTCCCGTGCCTTGGATCGTGAAAATGCCTTGACTAAACGCGAAGATGGTATGGCATTACCTGATTTTGTAGAACCATTTGATTACTCTCATGGCCCTCAAGAATCCATGTTTAAAGATTTGAGCCGTGAAGAAATCTTGGATATGTTTTTTAAGGAATGTGATAAGAACGGTACAAAATATGTTCGTACTACAGAAGCTAACTTGCCTCAAACTGTAATTGAAGCGATTAATTCCTGGGGTAACGGCGTAGTAGCTTATCCATCTGTTCCGCAAGTGGACAGCTTGGGCATCAAGGCTGCTTTCGATGCCGATACCAGCGGTGAACGTACTTACATTCAATGGGATCCTGCTTTGGGCCGCGAAGTTAACTTGGAAAACATCAATAAGGCGGATATCGGTGTCACCTTCGCTTGTGCGGGTATTGCAGAAACATCTACGGTTATCCAACCATCCACAGCTGAATCCGGTCGGGCTTTGTCCTTGATTCCAGATACTCATATTGCTATCGTATGGGCGGATACTATCTTCCCACGTATGACCCAATCCATGGAATTCTTGGCAGAAGAGTTCCGCAAGGATCCAGAAAAATTCCCTCGCAATGTAGTCCATATTTCTGGTCCATCCCGGACGGCAGATATTGAATTGGTAACAGTTGATGGTGCTCATGGTCCAATCAAGGTAACCTATATCGTTATCGACTAAGAAATTAGGGACCTAGGTTGACGTTCCACCTTGCTTAGGTTTAAAGTACATAATTTCTAGACATAGAAAGGCCAGGTTAAAGCAAATGCTTTGCCTGGCTTTTTATTTATGGGTTTTCTTGTGATTAAAGTTGTCTTACCTTATCTCAATCTATAAATATCATAACTTAAGTGCATAGGTCGTATGAGAAAACTATACTAAAAGTGTGATGAAATACTTTGTCGAAGGATTCTTAGCTATT
>URSE01000053.1 GCA_900550455.1 uncultured Veillonella sp.
AAATAAAGACTCCTCTATAAAGAGGGGCCTTGAATCAGTATTCTATGCTCTATTTCTTAAAATTTCTCTTGCTGCACCAAGAATACCTAACATGGAATGTTCAAAAACCAAGC
The DNA here is from genome assembly GCA_900550455.1 of uncultured Veillonella sp. Lineage (GTDB taxonomy): Bacteria > Bacillota > Negativicutes > Veillonellales > Veillonellaceae > Veillonella. The sequence continues at coordinate 114 of URSE01000053.1, forward strand.
CCCCTTGCATAAAGATGGTGTAAGGGGGGCGCACCGGGCCATCTGCGGATAATTCGATAGAAGACCCTTGTACAAAGGTTCCACCTGCCATGATAATTTGATCTTCATAGCCTGGCATATCCCCCGGCACTGGATGGACATGGGCATCTACGGGAGAATACGCCTGCATGCCGGCACAGAAATATTCCATTTCATCTGCATTAGCCAAATTAATGGCCTGAATCAAGTCATACCGATCTGCGTCCACAGCCGGCATAGACTCATAGCCCAAAAGTTGGGCTACAGCTGCTGTATAAACAGCCCCCTTTAGAGCCTGTAAAACTACGTGAGGGGCTAGGAAAAGACCTTGAAAGAAAAGTCGATAGCCACCAGCATAAGATCCCATGTGGTCACCCAGTCCAGGCGCAGTCAACTGATAGGCTGTATCCTCTACTAAGTCAGCTCGACCTACTACGTAGCCTCCTGTAGGGGCAATACCACCACCGGCATTCTTAATGAGGGAACCGGCCATAATATCCGCACCCACCTCCAAAGGCTCCCGAGTTTCAGTAAACTCCCCATAGCAGTTGTCCACAAAGGTCACCGTATTAGGATTTTTCTTCTTTACGACTGCCACAATCTTACTAATATCCTCAACGGAAAGGGGTTGCCGGGTAGAGTAGCCACGAGATCGTTGAATAACAACGACCCGTGTATTTTCATTGACAGCAGACTCAATAGCCGCTAGGTCATAGTGGTCATCCTTGAGTTTTGCTTCTTTATAGATAAAACCTTTTTCAACTAATGATCCCCGTGTCTCACGGTTGGATCCGATTACGGTTTGCATGGTGTCATAAGGTTGCCCCACAGCATAGACGAATTCCTTACCCTTATCTCCATTACCCATAATGGCTAAGAGAGTAGTCGCCAGAGCGTGAGTCCCAGACACAAAATGAGGCCGAACCAAGGCCTTTTCCCCTTTAAAAACATGGGCAAAGACTTGATCTAGTTTTTCCCGCCCTACATCGTTATATCCATAGCCTGAAGAAGGATTAAAATGATAGTCTGATAACTGGCATTCTCGAAAGGCATTCAGGACCTTTTCCGTATTGGCCAAGGCAATAGGTTCAAATTTCTTGAATTGAGGTTCCGCGAGAGCCATAGCTTGCTCACGCAGTTGATCGATTGTCATGGAGACTCCTCTCTATTTCATAAGTGGCTCAACCAGGGGAAGAGCTAAGTTATATATATCATCATCCGTCATGCCCTCTTCAATATCTATCCATTGAATATAAGGCATACGTTTATACCATGTCATCTGCCGTTTGGCAAAGCGACGAGTATTTTGCTTAATGGTCTCAATGCAAGCCTCCTGGCTGAGGTCACCCATTAGATAATCTAAAACCTCTTTATAGCCTATGCCCTTAAGAGACTGGACCTTTTTATCTAGGCCAGCGTCCAATAAGGCTTCCACCTCTTGAAAAAGCCCTGCTTGAACCATGAGGTCTACCCGTAAATTAATGCGGTCGTATAATGACTTACGATCCCGTCTCAACCCCAAAACCGGCCCCTGATAGGATAGGCCTTCCTTTGTCTGTTGGGTCAGGGCTTGATAGTCTCCCGTCTCCATGAGCTCAATAGCCCGATAGAGCCGGTGCTTATCTCGAAAATTGAGACTTATATGGCCCTTAGCGGCTAAGGCGTCTCCATAAGTCCGCAAAGCTTCTATCCCCCCCTCCTCATAGAGTCGATCAAGGGACTCGCGAAGGGATACATTAGGATCCTTCTTAGAAAACTGATAATTTTCTAAGAGAGATTGAACGTATAGGCCTGTGCCTCCCGATAAGATAGGGACTTGGCCCTTATCATTGACCTCTTTGATTAGGGCCTGGGCCTGATCTTGAAAGAGGGCCGTAGAATAAGCCTCATGTGGTTCCAAAATATCGATTAGATAGTGGGGCACGGCAGCCAATTCTTCCTTAGAGGGTTTGGCGGAGCCGATATCCAGGCCTCGATAGACTTGATAGGCATCGCCAGAGATGACGGGAGACCCAAAGGTCTTAGCTAGGCGCAATGTTAAATTCGTCTTTCCTACAGCTGTAGGACCGAGTATAGTAATTAACTTGTCCATGGAAGTGCCCCCTCTCCTAAAATAGGATAGGAATAATTGAATTTAAATATCTACCTCGTATATACCATAAGCTTGCTTACTATATTTACCGCCTACAAAATAATCTGGTGGAAGCTCCTTAAAAAGACGGGCCCCCTTACGTTCCTTGACTACTACCCGCTTTTTAGCCACCCGTTTGGCTTCTGCTAAGAGGTCTGATGTAAGTGGTCGGTCCACCAAGTGGCCCCGCAGTGGTTTAAATTGTGGACTTTCTTCTACCGGGTTTTGGAACATAGGATCAAAATAAACCACATCTTTCGACTTGTCAGGGCAAGATTCTAAGAAAGACTCTGCCTGACCATAATGCGTTTGAATTCGTCGCAAGGCTTGGGTGACCTTAGGGCTCTTATGAAGGAAACTTCTAAGGCCTTGACTGGTAATAAACCAGAGGGGTAAGGATCCTTCTACCCCCTCTATGCTAGTCTTTGGCCCTAAAGCATAGGACAGGACAATAGTATCAGCCCCTAAACCCAAAGTGCAATCCAAAATAGATTCACAATCTAATCCAACTGCCTCTATGAGATGGTCTCCTTGGCCTCTATCAATTTGAATGATGCGAAGTTGAGCCATGGATAAATGGAAGTCATGTTCTTGGTGGGGACCGAAATATGCATATATCCTATCAGATCCATAGACTAGGATATAGTCAGCCCCATACATTTCTTGTAATTTTTTAAGGGATTCCTTCTTACGGTCTACGAAGGTCAAACCAAGCTCACTAGCCCAAACTTTAGCTTGATCTCTTATAAGGGGACTGGCCTTATAAGGCGAGGTAAGAATATTCATAGTGACTCCCATAGTAACTAAAAAGAACTAGGACCGGAGGAAGAGTTTACCTAATTCATCAGGTGTAAATTTAATAATGGTTGGACGGCCATGAGGACATACATAAGGCTTATCTGTGTGGAAGAGGTCCTCAATCAGGATGGACATTTGGTACATATTAAGATTATGCCCCGCCTTAATAGCTCCCCTACAGGATGCATAAGCTAACATTTCATGGCGTAGTTGAGCCTTAGTTGGTGCTTGTTGATCATGAAGGTAGGAGAAGATAAATTTTAGAATCTCCTCTGTCTTTTCCTCTACTATGTCTACAGGTGCTCCGTTGATACGAATCTGACTAGGTCCACCTAAGTCGATATCGTAGCCTAGATTTAAGAGGGCCTCCCGCTCTTCTTCAACAAGGTTCATCTCATCGACTGTAGCATCCATATAACGGGCTACCAGAAGGCTCTGCATAGGAATCGCTTCAGCTGACTTGCAAAGTGTGTCGTAGCGGACCCGCTCATGAGCTGCATGTTGATCAATAATATAGAGGTCATCCCCTTTTTTGGCCAAAATGTAACAAGATGCTACTTGCCCCAGAGGAAGAAGACCCGAACCTTGGATGCTACGCACTTCCGAAGAAGATACGTCTTCCCCCCCTTGGTTTGCCTGAAACTGATTATCTTGTCCACGTATAAGACCTTGTAGTGCTTGGAATTTAGCCTTATCCTCATCTGTATAAGATCCTACCTCTTGAGGAACCCTTTTAAAAGATTGATCCTCCATAAAGGAATCTTGTTCATAGCTAAACTTTTGCGGTGGCTCATAGCCTTCATTCTTTAATTTAGCTACAAAATCTGTAGTTTGATCTCGTAAGACTTCATAGCCCTTGTGCCGTCCAGAAAAGACTTTATCATAATCCACCGCTGTAGCAATGGTCTCAGGGGCTCCTTGATAGGCAGATGCAGATTCAGAGCTAACTAGCCCTTCACTTGCCTTTATTATAGGCAGACCATCGGAGCTCAAAGAATCTTGTGAAATTAAGCGATCTCTAAGTGGATTTTCAATAGCTCCCAGTATAGCATGATAAACAGCCTTGAAGATAAGCTTATCATCGGCAAACTTAACTTCAGCCTTACGGGGATGAACATTGATGTCCACCATATCCGCTGGCACCACAATATTGAGAAGAACCAATGGATAACCGTGCTTAGGCAAAAGCGCGTGATAGGCAGTATCGATAGCCTTGGAAATAGCTCGGTCTGAGATAACCCGATTGTTGACAATGACCGTCTGCCAGATCCGGGTAGACTTAAGAAGGGTTGGCTTAGAAGCAATCCCCTCAACCATAATGCCCGCATCTTCATAGGCTATCGGAAAAATATCCTCCCGAGTCTTATAGCCATAGAGGGCAGTAACCGTATCAAAGAGGTCTCCATTACCTGGTGTAATAATGACTAGCTTGCCATCTACGATAAGCTTGAAAGCTATATGGGCATTGGCTAAGGCCAATTTACCTAAGATATCCTGAATTTTGCTTCCCTCTGTACGAGGCGTTTTTAAAAATTTACGGCGCGCTGGCGTGTTAAAGAATAGGTCTTTTACTTCTATGGTAGTGCCTGGCGCAGCCCCATAGGGAATGCAGTCGCCGAAGACCCCACCATCCAGGGTTACCCGTGTCCCCAGGTCTTTGGCAGCCACGCGGGTGGTCAAGGAAAAATGAGATATGGAGGCAATAGAAGCCAAGGCCTCACCACGAAAGCCTAGAGAAGCGATATCAAAGAGGTCTTCCACCTGCTGAATCTTAGAGGTGGCATGACGGAGAACCGCTAAGCGAGCATCTTCTTCAGTCATACCCACTCCGTCATCAGAAATCCGCATATAGGCAATGCCACCCTCTTCAATTTCAACTTCTATAGTGCTAGACCCAGCATCGATAGAATTTTCAACCAATTCTTTAATGACAGAAGCGGGCCGTTCAACCACTTCGCCTGCGGCGATTTTGTTAATGGTAGTTTCGTCTAGTACATGAATCTTAGCCATTATTTACCGCCTCCTTTACGGGCTTCTTCCTGCAAGCGATAGAGTTCATTGAGGGCCTCAATAGGGGTCATGGACATGACGTCCAATTGAAGGAGGTCATCTACGACAGAATGACTGAAGAGATCATCAATGCCAGTCATATCAAGATTAGACTTAGCCTTAGGCACATCAGAAACAGCCCCCTTAATACGATTGGACAAATCATCTAAATCAGGACCTTGTGCTTCCAGCCCCTTAAGGATTGCTTCAGCCCGTTTGAGGACAGGTCCAGGAATACCTGCTAGCTTAGCTACGTGAATGCCGTAAGACTTATCAGCCCCCCCCTTAATGATGCGGCGCAGGAAGGCTACATCCTGCCCCTTTTCCTTAACAGCTACTGTGTAATTTTTGAGTTTAGGATAGGACTCTTCCATTGGAATGAGTTCATGGTAGTGAGTTGCAAAAAGGGTCTTACAGTGAATGTGTTTACAGATATGCTCTACCACAGCTTGCGCTATGGATAGACCATCAAAGGTGGATGTACCTCGACCAATTTCATCCAAGATAACCAGGGAGTTTTGTGTCGCATTTTCCAAAATATAGGCCACCTCTTTCATTTCCACCATGAAAGTAGATTGACCTGTAGAGATGTCATCAGAGGCGCCGACCCGGGTAAAAATACGGTCTACTGGAGAAATAGTCGCTTCTCGAGCAGGGATAAAGGACCCCATTTGAGCCATAATCATAAGGATAGCTACCTGCCGCATATAGGTAGACTTACCAGCCATGTTCGGACCAGTAATAAGAAGAAATTCATTGGTATCGTGATCCAGAACCACATCATTAGGAACAAAAACTTCTCGTTTTAAAAAGCTTTCAATAACGGGATGACGTCCATCGCGGATGTTAATAGTCCCATTCATGGTTAAATTTGGGCAGATATACTTTTCCTCATAAGCAATCGTAGCTAAGGATAGGAGGCAATCCAATTGAGCTAGCGCTCGTGCGGTCTCCTGAATGGCAAGTACTTGTTCTTTTACCGATTGACGCAGGTCCTGATAGAGCTTTTGTTCGAGACTAATAATTTGATCCTTAGCATTGAGAATCTTAATTTCAAATTCCTTGAGCTCTGGTGTTATATAGCGTTCCGCATTGGCTAAGGTTTGCTTGCGGATAAAATAATCAGGTACCTTGTCAGTCGTCCCTTTAGAAACCTCAAAGTAGTAGCCAAAAACTCGGTTATAACCAGTTTTAAGACGGATACCAGTTTTTTCAATGATGTCCTCTTCCAATTTCTTGAGCCACTCTTGGCTATTGGTCGCTAACGACCGAAGATCATCCAATTCTTGATTGTAGCCATCCTTAATCACTCGTCCTTCTTTTAAGGTAAGGGCTGGTTGGTCCATGATTGCCTTAGACAATAAGTCATAGAGGTCTTGGTGGTCACAAATAGCTTCATCTATTTGTCGCAAGGCCAAGGCTTGGCAGTCTGCTAAGATGTCTTTAATACTAGGCAATACAGAAAGAGATTCTCTGAGGGAGGTAAAATCCCGTGGGGATACAGACCCAGTTTCCACCCGTCCCACAATTCGTTCAAAATCTGAAATGGACTTAAGTAGGTCCTGTAAGTGAGACCGTTGACCCGATCGAGAGATAAGTTCAGAAATGGCTGCTTGCCGCCGTTGGATATGAGATATATCCGTCAAGGGGCTTTCTAACCATTGTTTTAAAAGGCGGGCCCCCATAGGGGTTAAGGTCCGATCTAAGACGGCTAATAAGGTTCCCTTGCCACCCCCATCCCGCAGGTTATGAGTAATTTCCAAGTGTCTTAGGGATGCCGTATCTAACATCATACGATTTCCTACAGACATGCGGTGTACGTAGTTTATATGGGAAATAGGCGTTTTAATGATGTCCGTTAAATACGTAAGCAAGTAGCCTAAAGCAGCGAGTACATCTTCCTCCATAAGTCCCATCTGAGAGAAGTGCTGAGCCGCCTCATTGGCCAAGGCCCCTGCTTCTACTAAGGCATCATAGGGAGAAATGACCGTCTGTTCAAAGTGGTTATCAATGAAATCTTTCACATCGCTAGGCAAGTCAATCTCATCAGCCACCACGACTTCCTGTGGCCGATACATAGATAAGGCATCAAAGACTTGACCTTTATTATCCTCAATAGAAGCTATACGGTCCCAGATGACCTCTCCCGTGGATATGTCGGCAAAGACTAAAATCCAAGCATCCCCTGTACTATAAATAAGGGACAGAAAATTGTTAGACCGGGCATCATTCCCCGTTTCTGACATAAGGGTGCCTGGTGTAACGACCCGGATAACGCCCCTCTTAACGAGCCCTTTTACCTGCTTAGGATCTTCTAATTGCTCACAAATGGCCACCTTATAGCCTTTTTTTACTAGCTTATCCAAATATTGCTCGTAAGCATGGTAAGGAACGCCACACATAGGGGCCTTAGGCTGACCGTTAGCATCCATACCTGTCCGACCAGTTAAAGTCAGGTCTAACTCCCGCGAACATACATAAGCGTCCTCATTGAACATCTCATAAAAATCGCCTAG
>URSE01000054.1 GCA_900550455.1 uncultured Veillonella sp.
TAAAATTCATCAGTAGAGGAGTGGCATATATGATGATCTACACGTTGATCAATGTGATTGTGGCCCTTATCGTCATCATCGCAATTTTATACCTCTTGTTCCGCCTCTTTGTATGGCGACAAGGTAATGAAAATGTAAAGCTGATTACCAAGCGAAGAAGCGAACTTAAGTTAGAATCCAAGGATTTTTCGTCAGCTACCTTTATGCTAGATATTCCTTTTGGCAATTCTGGTAAACAATACGGTACAATTATGGATCTCTTCCCGCGTCACCTCTTGCCACAAGAACAATTTGATGATTGCAAGATTGAAACTTGGACAACTCACGTAGAGCGGGGTGAACGCCATGATGGTTATTTCGAATCCTGGATTGTTAAGCCTGGCAAGGGTGGTACGGTTCGTTTGCGCTTGATTTTGACTGGTAAGTCCGGCAATATCGACCGCGACATCCAAGATATCCCTGATTTCAATATCGACATCTACTACCAAGTCGTAGGTCGCACGGACTATCGTATTACAAAACAACGGATTCGTCTGACTCACGATGAAATTATGAAAGCTTATCAAGGTTAGGAGGTCAAGCCCATGTCTGAATTGCAATTATTGCCTGTACATACACGCATTTTGACGGAAAGCGATGACATCGTAGAAGCCATTCTTCAATACGCTGGTCAGGATATTGGTCCAGAAGACATTGTCTGCGTTGCAGAATCCGTTGTGGCTATTACCCAAGGGGCTGTGACACGACCTGAAGAGCTTCGTCCATCCTGGCAAGCCCGCCTCATCAACCGCTTCATTGATAAGGAAGGGTCTATGGCGTCCATTTATGGTATGCAAGCAGCTATGGAATTAGAAGGCCGTTGGAAGGTTCTCTGGGCCTTCATCTGTGGGGCCTTTGCTAAAGTCTTCCTCCGTAAGGCTGGTGTATTCTATGCTATGGCCCGTCAAGCCTCCTTGGCTGACGACGTTACAGGGACTATGCCTCCTTATGACAAGCACATTGTTTACGGTCCACAAAAACCGGATAAGGTGGCAGAAAAAATCGCTCAACGGACGGGTGCTTATGGAGCTGTCGTGGCCGATGTTAACGATCTTAAGCGGGCGGCTATCTTGGGTAAGTCCAAGGGGATGAAACCAAAAGAAATCGCCAAAATCTTGATCGACAACCCATTTGGTAATGATAGCCAAATGACGCCAATTGTCATCATTAAAAACTACGCTTCTGTATCTCGAGGCAAATAAAAAGAGACCCTTCGGGGTCTCTTTTTTATAGGTCTTTCAGTCTCACATGATACACTAATAGGTAATCGAATGGATAGAAAGGTGTGAACAGCATGCGATTAGGCATAGATGTAGGGGGAACCTTTACAGATGCAGTGGTTGTCGACCATAACCGCCTCTTAGGAGCCGCTAAGTCCCGTACCACCCATGAGCAATTTATGGTGGGACTCCTGGCCTCCTTGGATAAGGTTTTGAGTCAAGAGGGGATTGAAGCAGATCAAATTAGCCAAGTGACGCTCTCTACTACGGTCGTGACTAATGCCATCGTCAGCCATCACCTAGATCCGGTAGACCTCTTCGTCATACCTGGACCAGGTCTTAACATAGAGCATGCCTTTCCTGTTAAACCTTATATCTTAAAGGGGTATACGGACCATAGAGGTCATTTGCAAGAGCGGATGAAAGAAGAGAATCTTCGGGACCTGTTGGACGAGATTGAAGCTGCTCATGTTGGTGCTTATAGGGGTAAGCAAGGGATTAAAAGGGCAGCTCTATCGGCTAAATTTGCCGTCCGGAACCCTAAGGAAGAAGCTCGCCTTGCGACTATCTTGGGGAACTACTACGATTTTGTGTCAACTGGTGCTAGTCTATCGGGCTCTCTCAATTTCCCTCGTCGTACGGTAACGGCCTATTACAATGCCGCGGTAGAAGGGATTTTCCGAGATTTTAAGACCTCTGTTCAAATGGCCCTAGAAACACGGGGAATTCTAGCCCCCCTTTATATTTTGAAAGCCGATGGTGGGTCTCTGCCTATTGATGCTCTCTTGGAAAAACCTGTAGAAACAGCATTTACAGGACCTGCAGCTTCTGTATTAGGCCTCTATACCCTAGAGGCTATGAAAGAGTATCCTATGGCGGTGGCTTTAGATATAGGTGGAACTACGACGGACATTTCTCTCTGGCAAGAGGGCAAGCCCCTCATGACCAAGGAAGGCCTAAGTATTGATGGCTATCCATCGTCGATACAATCGTTTTTGGTTAGGTCGATTGGCCTAGCGGGAGAAACAGTTTTACGAAAAAAGGATAACCATCTTCTTATAGGGCCAGATCGGGTGGGTCCATCGGTAGCCCTAGGTGGCAACCAGGCGACCCTAGGGGACGCTTTGCTTGCCTTGGGATATGCCCACTATGGGGACCTGCTTAAGGCCCAAGAGGCCGTGGCCGACTTCGATCTAGGAGAGGTGGCACAAGAAGCTGCTCAAACTATAGTGGCGGCAATTGAAGCTATGGTAGAAGAGGCAAACCGACAGCCTGTTTATGTGGTGGAAGATTTGCTTAATCCCCACCCCTTCCAACCAGATACGCTGGTGTTGATAGGTGGATCGGCCCAGGCTTTTAAGCCCCTGTTAGAAGCCTATACCAATTATCGTATCTTGGTTCCTCAGGATGCGGCTGTGGCCAATGCCTTGGGGGCTGCTATGGCCCGCCATAGTCTGGAGTTGACCATCCATATAGATACCAAAACTGGGATACTTACCATTCCTGAGTTGGGCTTACAGGAGGTGAATCCTTCTATTAGGACTGAAGAAGCAGTGGTGGACTATGCCTTTAAAAAACTTGAAGAGCAAGCACATAGCCTCGGCTTAGAGAAAGGTCCTATGGTCTTGAAGCACATAGAAGCCTTTCCTGTCATAGAAGGCTGGGGAACTAGCCATATGACGATTACAGCCAGTGTTCAATTAGAAGCGGGGGTGACAGGTCATGTGTCCTAATAGAAAGTATGGACTGGGTCATCTCAGACCTGATGCGGTTGATTTGGGCCTAGTCTTTTTCCCAGCCTTTGATTGGAAGATTTCGCCAACTCATCCAGAGAGGGAGGAACGGCTCCTCTATACTAGGGACCAACTCTTGGAGGAGGGAATCTTTGACTTGCCTGGCATCCGTGAATATAATCCCCTGGTGGCTACGGATGCACAGATAGCCCGTGTGCATGTGGGCGCCCCTAATTTGTCCGCCTGGGTAACAGATGCTCATAAGGTCTCCGCTGGTGGTGCTATTGCTGCGGCAGAAGCGGTTATGCAGGGACAGGTTAAACGAGCCTTTGCCTTGGTACGGCCACCAGGGCACCATGCAATGGAAATGGTTCACGGCATTCGAGGCTTTTGTACCATTAATACAGAAGCTATCATGATAGCTCACCTCCGTCATAAGTATGGGATTAAGAGAGTGGCCATTGTAGATACAGATGTCCACCATGGCGATGGTAGTCAGGATATCTTTTACCATGATCCAGATACCCTCTATATTTCTTTCCACCAAGATGGGCGGACCCTCTATCCGGGAACGGGTTTTATGGATGAGTTCGGCGGCCCTCAGGCCTGGGGGTCCAATATCAATATCCCCCTCCCACCCGGAACGGGCGACCAGGGTATCCTCAAGATCATGAAAGAGCTGGTTTTGCCCATGTTGGAAGACTTTGGGCCAGAGCTCATTATTAACTCCGCAGGCCAGGACAATCACTTCTCAGACCCCTTGGCCAATATGCAGGTGACGGCTCAGGGGTATGCACAAATTGCGGACCTCTTACAGGCTCATATAGCCGTTCTGGAAGGAGGCTATTCTGTACAAGCGGCCCTACCTTATGTCAATACGGGTATTATCCTGTCCATGGCAGGTCTGGACTATAGCCATGTGGTAGAACCACAATACGACCCTGCCCTGTATAGGCAGTCTAAAGAGGTTTCTACCTATATTGACGATATCATCGCCAAGTGGAAGGTCCAATGGGCTAATCGGCATGATGAGGCTTGTCGCCAAGCACAAGGGGATAAAGCCCTTTGGACCAAGAGTCGCTCTCTCTACTATGATGAAACGGGGATAGAGGAAAGCCGTCGTGAGGCCATTCGCCTCTACCCAGGTCAGGCTGGTCGTCTTGGATGGCGCCAGGTTGAATCCATTGGTCGGGGAGGACCCTATGGCAAACAAATGGTTTACGCCATGTTCCTTCCCTGGCAAGCGGACCAGGCTACGAGAGATGAAGCCTATCAATATTATGAGGCAGCTCAAAGGAAGGGGGGCTTTGATCGCTATTGCTTAGTCGATCCTAGCCTGCCTGAGGGCCAGATCTCATCAGATGGGCAGTGGTAGTAGGACTGCAGCCTTGGGAAGAGGGCTGTAAAGCCTATTCTAGTGACCTTGGATGGTCAAAGTTAAGTCCTATAGTATACAATGTAGGATATAGAATATGAGTTATGTATAGTGTATAGAATAGGCTATGTGAAAGGTCTTATCTACAGTATAGGGAGGTTTTTGTGAGACCAGATAATCGGCAGGCTAGCCAGTTGCGGCCCATTACGATCACCCGTAATTTTACGGAATACGCAGAGGGGTCTGTTCTTATTGAGTGCGGTAAGACCAAGGTTCTTTGCACGGCTAGCATAGAAGATAAGGTGCCTCGATTCATTAAGGGTACAGGTGCTGGATGGGTAACGGCAGAGTATTCCCTTCTACCAAGAGCTACAGCCAACCGAGTACCCCGTGAAGCCGTACGGGGGAAACAAACCGGTCGGACCATAGAAATTCAGCGGCTCATTAGTCGATCTCTCCGGGCTGTGGTAGACCTAGAAGCTTTGGGAGAACAAATGATTACCTTGGATTGTGATGTAATCCAGGCTGATGGCGGTACGCGAACGGCAGCTATTACCGGTGCCTTTGTGGCCCTGGTTGATGCAGTAGATAAAATTTATGGACATGCCGGTCCTTTTCCCGTGCGGGATTTTTTGGCAGCCATATCCGTAGGGTTAGACCATGATGGCCCTATTACGGATCTCTGCTTTGCAGAAGACCGGGAGGCTGTGGTTGATATGAATGTAGTCCGCACTGGTCAAGGGCAGTATGTAGAAGTTCAAGGGACTGGAGAACACGGCACCTTTGATCGGAGCCAATTGAATGCCCTTTTGGACATGGCTGACCAAGCTATTGATAGACTCATTGAAGTAGAAAAAGAGGCACTTGGGCCTTTAGCAAAGAAGGTAGGTTTTGTATATGAAACTCGTGATTGCAAGCGGTAATAAGGGAAAGATTAGAGAATTCTCTGCAGCTTTTGATAAGTTGGGCTATGAGTGTCTATCCATTAAGGATATCTGTCAGGCCCCAGAACCGGATGAAACCGGGACAACCTTTAAGGAGAATGCCCGTCAAAAGGCCCTCTACTATATGGAGGCCTGCGGCCTTCCTTGTTTGGCTGATGATTCGGGCTTAGTCGTAGACGCTTTAGATGGGGCACCTGGAGTGTATTCCGCTCGCTATGCTGGCCGCCATGGGGATGATGCGGCTAATAATGCTAAACTTATCCAAGAGCTTAAGAAGTCTGGGTCCGCTGACTGGTCTGGCCAGTATGTAGCAGCCCTCTGCTTAGCCTTTCCGGATGGTCGCCTCTATGAAGTGGAAGGAACTTGTTCTGGAAAGGTTTTGGAAGAAGGGAGAGGGGATGGTGGCTTTGGCTATGATCCTTACTTCCTAGTCCCTCAATATGATAAAACCATGGCTGAGATGAGCCTAGATCAAAAGGAAGCAGTCTCTCATAGGGGCGCGGCGATTCGCAAATTGGTGGCCCTCTTAGAGGCTCAGTAGGAGAAGTCCTTATGACAAAAGTCGGTATTATGTCGGATACTCATGGCTATACGGAACTTATAGATGAGGTCTTGGCAGCTCTTGAGCCGGGCCATGTGGACCTTTGGCTCCACGCTGGTGATTTGGGCGATGATGGCCGTTATTTGCGAGACCATGTAGAGGTTCCGGTTTACCTAGTTCGGGGAAATAATGACCGAGGCAGTCATCTAGAGGCTCAGGAACAATTGATCCCCCTGGAGGATACTTTTATATATATGACCCATGGCCATCGTGTGGATTACTTTAATTATGTACCGGAACTTCTCTATCTGGGCCACACAATGGGAGCTCGTTTGGTGGTAGCAGGCCATACTCACATCCACCGAGTGGACTATAAAGGAAACCAAGTTTTTGTTAATCCTGGATCCTTGGCCTTGCCGAGAGATGGGGCTAAGGGGACGTTTGCTATCGTAACCTATGACCAGGGAAACTTTGACGTAGATTTTATAAGCTTAGATCAGCTCGGTTAGGGGCAGGCCTTGAGGCCTGCCTTTTCCTTTGTAAGATGGATGGTTGGGGACTTTCAGAGGCCTTATGAGACCCTTAGAGAATCTTGTAAAAGCAATAAAAAAATCATATAATAAGACGGTAACTTTCCTAGAGATGTGACCTTAGGGTCCGCCTACTGAGTCTTATGGCGATTAGCAACAAGTGATGAATTAGAAAGGCTATGTGCACAGCATGGATACACTATACAAGGCAAGACCTAAATTGAAGCTATATGGGTTCAATAACTTAACGAAAACCTTGAGCTTTAATATTTACGATATTTGCTATACTCGGACGGAAGAGGAAAAGGCTGAGTATATTAAGTATATCGATGAGCAGTATAGTGCAGATCGCCTATCCAAGATTTTGGAACATGTGGCGAAGATTATCGGTGCTAATATCCTGTATGCATCTAAGCAGGACTATGATCCGCAAGGGGCCTCTGTAACCATCCTCATCTCCGAGGAACCGGTGGAAATTCCTAATTCTGGCGATGTGGTAGCCCATTTGGATAAGTCTCACTTGACCGTTCATACCTATCCTGAAAGCCACCCTGATACTGGCGTATGTACCTTCCGAGCTGATATCGACGTATCCACTTGTGGTGAGATTTCGCCTCTTAATGCGCTCAACTATTTGATCGATTCCTTCGACTCCGATATTATCTCCTTGGACTATAAGGTACGGGGCTTTACTCGCGATGTAGAAGGAAAGAAAATCTACATCGATCATCCTATTGACTCGATCCAAAACTATATTGCCGATGCTACCAAAGTTAAGTACAATATGGTAGATGTGAATATCCTTCAAGAACATATCTTCCATACTAAGATGATGCTCAAGGACTACGATTTGGATAATTACCTCTTCGGTGTGACTAAGGAAGACTTAGCACCGAAAGAAGTAAAGGCGATCGATAAGGAACTCAAACGAGAAATGACAGAAATCTTCTACGGTCGTAATTTACCTAAAGAAGATTAATAACTAGCATATAGGCTTAGGATATAAGCTTAGGTATATAAAAAGGACTCTTGCCTAGCAAGGGTCCTTTTTATATATCCAATATGCTCTTACTTTTGTAGGTGGATAGAATAACTGGGACAGGGAATTATCTTGGAGAACTTGATCATAAAGGTATAGATAA
>URSE01000055.1 GCA_900550455.1 uncultured Veillonella sp.
TCTTCTTAATCTGAAAGAAAAGCCCCCTCGCAAGAGGGGGCTTTTTCTATGCTGAAATTTAGTGATAAAAAAGCCCTTAAGGTACATGTAATAAAAGAAATAGGGCCCCTGTCCTTTTGAGCTGACATTCGGTAACGAGTCGTAGTAAAGGGTATTTCTTGCTAGAGAGTCTCTCCCATTTTATAAATCATTATATGAAAAAGCCCTCGTGGGGTTCCTGAGCTGACATTCGGATACGAGTCATGGCAGGGACCCCACGAGGGCTTTTGATAAAGGTTTATAAGATATGCATTTCTTGTGCTCTATCAAATTCTTCTAGCACTTCTTTAGGTGGTTCTTTGTCGAGTTTAGATACCACATAAATGGCGATAGCAGAGAAGATAAAGCCAGGGAGCAATTCGTAAAGGCCAAACCAGGCGAATTGTTTCCAGATAATAACGGTCAAACCACCGACGATGATACCGGCTAGGGCACCATTGCGGGTCATCCGCCGCCAGAAGAGGGAAATCAAGATGGCTGGGCCAAAGGCTGCACCAAAGCCTGCCCAAGAGTAAGCCACCATGGTTAGGATGTAAGAATTAGGATCCAAGGCTAAGAGAATAGCGATGATGGATACAACTATAACGGTTGCACGAGAAATTAAAATTTGTTCCTTTTCGGAGGCATTCTTGTGGAGGAAGCCCTTGTAGAAGTCCTTGGAGATAGCGGAGGCTGTTACCAAGAGTTGGCCAGAGGCCGTAGACATAATAGCCGCCAGAACAGCAGCCCAGATGAGGCCTGCTATGAAGGAAGGGAAGAGGTCTTGGTTCATGATGAGGAAGACCCGTTCTACATCGGTACCTGTCAATGGTGTAGTAAGGAATACATGTCCTATTAAGCCTACGAGAACGGCAGCGGTTAAGGAGATGATAACCCAGACCATGGCGATGTTGGTAGACTTTTTAAGATCTTTGGCATCGGAGATGGCCATGAAGCGCACTAGGATGTGAGGTTGGCCAAAGTACCCAAGGCCCCAAGCTAAGGCAGAGATAATACCGATGACCATGGTGAAGGTGTCGGTGCTAGATCCGAAGAGGGCTAAACCTTGTGGGAATTGACTTTCAATCAGGTTCACTGTTTGGATAGGCCCCCCTAGTGCAAAGGCGCCAGCTATTGGTACGGCTAGGATGGCGAAGAACATGAGTGTCCCTTGGACAAAGTCCGTGGAGGATACCGCTAAAAAGCCACCTAAGAAGGTGTAGAAGACGACTACACCGGCCGTTATGATTAAGGACCAAGTATAGTCGATACCGAAGACGGTATTGAAGAGTTTACCACCAGCTACAAAGCCAGAGGAGGTATAAATCAGGAAGAAGAAGAGGATAAAGAGCGAAGCGATAACCGATAGGGCAGGACTCTTATCATGGAAACGATTCTTAAAGAACTCAGGCATTGTGATAGCATCACTAGCGGCTTCCGTATGATTGCGCAATCGCTTGGATACGAAGGTCCAGTTGAACCAGGTCCCTATGATGAGGCCCACTGCAATCCAGAGGCCTGAGATACCCACCGAATAGGCTAAGCCAGGAACGCCCATGAGCATCCAACCGGACATGTCTGATGCCTCTGCACTGAGGGCGGTTACCCAAGGGCCTAACTGTCGGTCACCTAAAATATAGCCACCAACAGAACTGGCGGCCTTACGATAGTAGTAAATGCCGATGCCCATCATCAGTCCCAGATAGAGGGCAAAGGCTAATATAATGCCTACATTTTGGTGCATACTATGACTCCTTTAGAAATGCATAAAGAGTGTTTAAAAAGAATATTTCTATTATAGCATTAATGCTAGTGTGAACATAGGGTTTTATGACCTTAATCACTGGTAATGAAAGGAAGACTCCATGGTGGAGGAAAAAGAAAAGTGATTGCTTTTTATGGTACAATAAACTTATCTTAGAGACCCTTGAGGTCTCTTTTCTTGCCTAGGAGAGGGGGAATATATATGGACCGACGGGCACTTGATGTATTACAGCATTACTGGGGTTATGATGCCTTTCGGCCAGCTCAAGAGGTCCCTGTATCCACTCTCTTAGCAGGTCATGACCTGGTGGCTATCATGCCAACTGGGGCGGGTAAATCTATCTGCTTCCAAGTGCCAGCCCTCTTGCAAGAGGGGCTCACCATTGTATTTTCACCCCTCATCTCCCTCATGAAAGACCAGGTTGATGGCTTGCGCCAGCAAAAGATTCCAGCGGCCTTTATTAATTCGACCTTAGACCAGGAGACCTTTAACAAGACCCTCTACTATGTGCGAATCGGGGCTGTTAAAATACTTTACATTTCACCGGAACGCTTGGCTAGCCAGTTCTTCCGCAACGTATTGCAGACCCTCAAAATAAGCCAGATTATTGTAGACGAAGCCCACTGTATCTCCCAGTGGGGACATGATTTTAGGCCTGCCTACCAGCTGATTGGGCAGTTCTTGAAGACCATGCCACATCGACCTGTGGTTGGAGCTTTTACAGCTACGGCTACTAAGGCTGTAGAAAGAGATATTAAAGTACTGTTAGGGTTAGAAAATGCTCAGGTTCATATTACAGGATTCGATCGGCCTAACCTCCATTTTGCCGTGGCCCGTCTCTCCCAGCGGATGGACTATATTGTGGATTATGTTAAGGCCCACCAGGAGCAGTCTGGTGTCATCTATTGCATCACCCGTAAGGACGTTGAGAAGGTCTACCAAAATTTGGTGAAAGCCGGCATCGCTGCTGGTTACTATCACGCTGGCCTACCCGACCAAGTTCGTAAGGATATGCAAAATAAGTATGCCTTTGATGAAATCCAGGTTATGGTGGCGACCAATGCCTTCGGTATGGGAATAGATAAGTCCAATGTGCACTATGTCCTCCACTACCAGATGCCTCGCAATATGGAATCCTATTATCAAGAAGCGGGGCGTGCTGGTCGTGATGGAGGGCCAGCCGCATGTATCCTCCTCTACAATGGGCAGGACGTACAGGTTCACAAGTACCTCTTAGAACAGTCACAACTAGAGCCAGCCCGCCTGTCTATAGAGCAGAGAAAGCTCCAGGCCATGATTGATTATTGCTTTACTAGCCAATGCTTGCACAAGTATATGCTAGCTTATTTTGGACAAGAGGTTCCTTGGAACAAGTGCCATAATTGCTCCACCTGCCTCCACCAAGGGCAGGTGCAAGATATGACAGCTGAAGCAAAGGCTATCTTCCGGGCTATCAGGGGAACGGATGAGCGCTTTGGGACGACTATGATTTCTGCTATTGTACGAGGCGAGCATAATGATCGGATTCGACGGGCTGGATATGATGCTTTGCCTGTTTTTGGCGTCTTGTCGTCCTATAGTGCGCAAGAGGTAAAGGGGATGATTCAACAGTTTGTGGCCTCTGGTTATCTCCAACAATCCATGGGTAAGTATCCCATCCTATCCCTCCAAGCAGGGGCGGAAGAGGTTTTAGCTGGCCATAGTAAAGTGCAAGAAATCAAACAAGAAGTAGCACGACCACGGGCTAAAAGGACTGGTGACCACAGCCGAATTAGTATGGGAGCCAGTACTAATAGTCTCTTTGAAGCTCTTCGCCTCCACCGTAAGCGGATTGCTCTGACCCAAAAGGTGCCGCCTTACCTGGTCTTTACCGATACGGTTCTTATAGATTTAGCCGCCTTAAAACCTAAAACACTGGCAGATTTTGCCAATATAAAAGGCGTTGGGGAGGCTAAGCTAAAAAAATATGGCACCTCCTTCTTGGCGGTCATCGCTCAATACGAAAATGACTCGGGTAGTGTATAATACTACTATTAGTAGAAATTTAGAGGAAATTATCATGAGCTCAGCAGATACGCAATATTTAGAAATCGTGGCTAATATTTTAGATCACGGCACCTATGGGCAAAATCGAACTGGTATAGCTACCTATAAGTTGCCCCACCAAATTATGTCCTTTGATCTAGAGGAAGAATTCCCTATTTTGACCACCAAGTTTGTTGCCTTTAAAACGGCCATTAAGGAACTTTTGTGGATTTGGCAAATGCAATCCAACGACGTGCGCAAGTTGCAAGAGATGAACGTTAAGGTTTGGAATGAGTGGATGCGCGAAGATGGTACCATTGGTAAAGCGTATGGATATCAAATCGCCAAGTATAAACAGTTGGATAATTTGATTAAAACCATCAAGGAAGATCCTGATTCCCGTCGTATGATCGTCACGCTTTGGAACATCGAGGACCTGCCAGATATGGCCTTGCAACCATGTGCTTATGAAACCCTGTGGGACGTAGCCGATGGCCGTCTTAACTGTATGTTGATCCAACGGTCTGGGGATATGGGCCTTGGAATTCCTTTTAATATGGCTCAATATGCGGCCTTGGTCTGCATGATTGCACACGTGACAGGTCTAAAACCTGGTCGCTTTACTCATGTCATCAATAATGCTCACATTTATGCCAACCATCTTGAGGCTATGAAGGAGCAATTGGCCCGTCGAGACAAGGCCTTGGCTGCCCCTAACATTCATATTAATCCAGAAGTAAGGGATTTTTATGACTTTAAACCAGATGACATTAGCCTAGAAGGATATGAACACCTAGGCAAACTGTCCATGACTGTAGCTGTATAATGACTACTGTCAAGCAGTGGGGCATGTCCGCTTGTACGCATCCTAGTTGTGAGACTAGCCCCTTGTGAGCTAGTCTCGTCGTGTTTAAGGAGGAATTATGTTAGCCTTAATCGTAGCCAAGGCCAAGAATCATGTCATTGGCAGGGATAATCAACTCATTTGGCACTTGCCCAAGGATCTGGCCTACTTTAAGAAAATGACTACTGGCCATGTCATTATCATGGGACGGAAGACCTTTGAGTCTCTCCCTTTTCTCTTGCCTAACCGGGAGCACTGGGTCATTACTAGGGACCATGCCTTTACAGCACCAGAAGGTGTAAAAGTTTTTACCTCCCCTGAAGAGGCTGCTAAGGCGGCTAGGGACCTAGAGGTAGCCTATGTTATCGGAGGTGCTCAAATCTATGAGGCTTTTATGCCTTTCGTAGATACCCTCTATGTCACCGAAATTGATGAAGACTTTGAGGGGGATGCCTTTTTCCCACCTATTGATTCCAACCAATTTGACCGCCTACATGTGGAAGAGGGGGTCATGGATGATAAGCATCCCTATCCCTTCCGCTTTGTAACCTATAAGAGAAAGGCCTAATTATGTTAGATATGTTTTCCATTGTTGCTAAGGAACTAGGGGTAAAAGCCAAACAAGTAGAAGCGGCAGTAGATCTCCTAGACCAAGGAAATACAGTTCCTTTCATTGCCCGCTATCGTAAGGAAGTGACGGGGGAGCTGCAAGATGAACAGTTGCGGACCATTGAAGAACGCATTCAATACTTGCGTAATTTGGAAAAACGGCGGGAGGAAGTCATCGCCTCCATCACCGAGCAAGAAAAGATGACGGATGACCTCCGGGCAGCCTTGGATAAGGCTGCTAAATTACAAGAATTGGAAGATCTCTACCTTCCTTATCGGCCTAAGAAACGAACGCGTGCTTCTATCGCTCGGGAGAAGGGCTTGGAACCATTGGCTCTCATGATCCTCAATGATACAGAATCTTCTGGGAATCCAGAAACTATTGCTAGTCAATTTATTAATGATCAAGTTCCTGATGCAGCTAGTGCTCTTCAAGGGGCCCAAGATATTGTGGCGGAAATGGTATCCGACAATGCAGATTTCCGTAAGGCCCTCCGCAAGCGAATGTTCCATGAAGGGTTCATCCAAACTGAATTAGTAGGGGAAGAGAATACTGATAACCAAGTATTCTTGCAATACGCAGACTATGCAGAACCGGTTAAGCAAATGCCGTCCCACAGGATTTTGGCCGTAAATCGTGGTGAGAAGTTGGGAGCCCTCAAGGTTGCTTTGACGGTACCCGGTGAAGACTATGTGTCTTATATGCTAGAAAAACTCCACAAGGGGAACTCTATTTTTGCTGATTATAAGGAAGCGGCTGTAGCTGATGCCTACAAGCGCCTAATCTTCCCAGCTCTTGAACGGGAAATTCGCAATGAATTGACAGAAAAGGCAGACGAAGGGGCCATCAAGATTTTTGCGGTTAATCTTAAAAACCTCCTTCTCCAAGCCCCTTTAGCGGGTCATGTTATCATGGGTCTTGATCCGGGTTATCGGACGGGCTGTAAGATGGCCATCATCGATGCACAGGGAAATGTCCTTGATTATGGGGCCTATTATTTGACCGCCTCTGACCGGCAACGGCAAGAGGCTCAGAAAAAATTGGCTGCACTCATTAAAAAGTACAAGGTTAGTCTTCTCTCTATCGGCAATGGGACAGCTTCTTATGAAACGGAACAATTTATCTCCAAGATGATTGAGGAAGAAGGCCTTGATTGCCATTACATCATTACCAATGAAGCGGGCGCCTCTGTATACTCCGCATCTAAACTAGCTATTGATGAATTGCCTGATTTGGATGTTACCATCCGCGGGGCCGTATCCATTGCCCGCCGGATTCAAGATCCATTAGCGGAATCCGTTAAGATTGACCCTAAATCTATCGGGGTAGGCCAATACCAGCACGATGTAAATCAAAAACTTTTGACCTCCACCTTAGACCAAGTAGTGGAAACTGTAGTTAACCATGTAGGGGTTGAACTCAATACAGCCTCTCCAGCTATCTTGCAACACGTGGCAGGTATTTCTTCGGCCGTGGCTAAGAATATCGTGGCCTACCGGCATGACCAAGGGG
Organism: uncultured Veillonella sp.; assembly: GCA_900550455.1. Classification (GTDB taxonomy): domain Bacteria; phylum Bacillota; class Negativicutes; order Veillonellales; family Veillonellaceae; genus Veillonella. The sequence continues at coordinate 6,775 of URSE01000055.1, forward strand.
CCTTTGCTAGCCGCAAGCAACTTCTTAAGGTGCCACGCCTGGGACCAGCAGCCTTTACCCAATGTGCGGGCTTCCTCCGCATTCAAGGGGCTAAGAATCCACTGGATAATACTCAAGTTCATCCTGAATCCTATGAACTGGCCGAACAAATTATCGGAGAGTTAGGCTTTACTCTACAAGACTTGAACGATAAGAAATCGTTGGAACTCTTGCAGGCTAAGCTGACCCTTACAGATCCTGAAAGATTGGCTAAGAAATTGGAGGCAGGCCTACCTACTGTTCGAGATATCCTAGAGGCTCTAGCAAAGCCAGGCCGCGATCCACGGGAAGATTTGCCAGCCCCATTGACACGTAAGCATGTCATGTCCTTAGAGGACGTGAAGGTGGGCACTGTAGTTAAAGGGACTGTTCACAATGTAGTAGATTTCGGGGCCTTCATTGACTTTGGTCTCAAGACCAATGGTCTCTTACATCGGTCTGAAATGATCGATGGCCGTCGCCATCCATCGGAGGTTCTCGCTGTAGGGGATATCATTGAAACGGAAATCATCTCTGTCGATGTAAAACGCAACCGGATTGGTCTTTCCCAAAAATCCTTAAGGAAAAATAAAAAAATATAGAAAGAATATTTACGATAATTTCCGCATAAGTATTAAATGTAAGGAACTGGTCCTTGGTGATCGGTTCCTTTTTTGGTTAGTTAGTTTGGTATAGGGGTCAGTAAATT
>URSE01000056.1 GCA_900550455.1 uncultured Veillonella sp.
TTGGGGCAGGACCCTCTTCCATACCTGGGTGTCAAGGGACGGATTGCCGGCATCAATGTATACCGAGGTAATCCGTATCAAGGACCGGAACGCGGATAAAATTTTCAGAAAAGCGGAAAGGCAGCTGTATCAAAGGAAGATCTGCGCCGCATGGAGGCCATGCTTTATGCCCTGGCCACCAAATTTCTCGACAAAACAGAATTAAGGAAAGTAAAGGAGAAGATTAATATGACCCTGCTCGGACAGATGCTTATGGAGGATGGAATTGAAAAGGGAGAAATGACCAAGCTCGTATCTCTGGTCATGAAGAAGCGGTATCTAACTGGATTGCCAACTTCGCAAAAGAACGGGGTCTAGCAGTTAAACAGGACGAAGCGTGGAATGTCATCATCCAAAAACCAGCTAGCCCTGGCTATGAAAACAAACCATCTCTTATCCTCCAAGGTCACATCGACATGGTAGGAGAGAAATCTCATGATGCAGAGCACAACTTCCTCACGGACCCTATTGAATGTATTGTAGATGGCGAATGGATGCATGCTAATGAAACCACCTTAGGTGCTGACAACGGCATAGGTGTGGCTATGGCTCTAGCCATCTTGGACTCAGACCAAGTGGCCCATGGCCCTATGACGGCGCTCTTCACCACCAATGAAGAAGTGGGAATGGATGGAGCCATCAACCTCAAGGTTGGCGACCTGTCTGGCCACTATCTAATCAATATCGATACGGAAGTAGAAGGCGAGTTCATCGTGTCTTGTGCGGGTGGTTCTCACATTGACTTTGAAATCCCTGCCCTCAAAGAACGCCGTTGCCAACGTTTCGATAAGGCCATTACCATTACCGTAGAAGGCCTATTAGGTGGCCACTCGGGCATGGAAATTTACAAACAAAGAGCTAATGCCAATGTTATCATGGCTCGCCTACTCACCCAACTGCGCAAGCAATATGCCCTACAAGTAGTAGACTTTGCCGGCGGTTCCAAACACAATGCTATTCCACGCAAGTGTCAGGCCACCATCGTTATCAAGGATGAGGACAGCCAAGCCATTGATAACCTGATTAACTATTACCAAAAGGCCTTGCGGGAAGAATTCACCCCACAAGACCCTGACCTAACTATCCATACCACCCCTGCTACCCTTCCTACCTACGTATTCATCGAAGACACTGTAGATGCCCTCCTATCCTTCCTCACTCTAGCCCCTCACGGCGTTCACTCCATGGCTAAGGCCTTCCCAAATCTAGTGGAAACCTCTGATAACATCGCTATCGTAAAGGAAGAAAAGCATGTCCTCCACATCTTGGTTTCCCTTCGATCCTCTAACAAGACCAGCCTAGAATTTATGGAAGATAAGTTTTTAACCTTGGGCCGCCTCTTGGGCATCAAGGCTACCCGTTCAGGCTCCTACCCTGCTTGGGAATACGAGGCAGGCTCCGACCTAGAACAACAGGCTATCGCCATCTATAAGTCCTTCACGGGCACGGAACCAGAGGTAACTGCCGTCCATGCAGGTCTAGAATGTGGCCTCCTCAAAGGAATTTTACCAGACACACAAATGATCTCCTTTGGCCCAACCATTACAGGAGCCCATACACCACAAGAAAAGGTTCACATTCCTTCTGTTGAGCGAATCTATGCCTACCTCCTAGAGCTCCTCAAAGAACTTCACTAAAAAGCTCCTCATCTCCCTATAAAGCCGAGGGCCTTCAGCCTTCAGTCCTCAGACCTAAGAACCATAAGAATCATAAGAATAGACCCCAGAAGACCTCTTACGTCTTCTGGGGCTTTTTATACCAATACAGAAAAGACCCCGCTAATGGCAAGCGTTAGCGGGGCTTTCTAAGTTTATTAGGTTGTATTAGGGAGGCTATTTTTATGCTTTATCCAAGGCTTGGCTCAAGTCATCGATAAGGTCATCTATATTTTCAAGACCCACGGACAAGCGAATCATGTCAGGGGTTACACCTGCTGCTTTTTGAGCGGCTTCATCCAATTGAGCATGGGTTGTAGATGCAGGATGGATAACGAGGGACTTAGCATCTGCTACATTAGCCAAATTGGAGAAGATTTCCAAAGCGTCTACAAACTTAACGCCTGCTTCTTTACCTCCTTTAATACCGAAAGTGAAGACTGCCCCCACCCCTTTAGGGAAGTATTTCTTAGCCAAGTCCTTGTACTTATTGCCTGGCAACTCTGGGTAGTTAACCCATGCAACCTTAGGGTGTTTAGACAAGAAGTCGGTAATCTTACGTGCATTTTCTACGTGCCGTTCAACCCGTAAAGACAAGGTCTCAATACCTTGAAGGATTTGCCATGCTGCGAGAGGTGTCAACGTAGCCCCTGTGTCACGTAAGAGCTGAGCCCGTACCTTAACGGTGAAAGGAATTGGCAAATCCGCATAGACAAGACCATTATAGTGTTCATCACCTTCGGTGAAACCAGGGTACTTACCAGAGGCCTTGTAATCGAATTTACCGGATTCAACAACTACGCCTGCGATAGTTGTACCGTGACCACCCAAGTATTTAGTAGCGGAATGAACCACTACGTCTGCCCCATGTTCAAATGGACGGAAGAGATATGGGGATGCAAAGGTATTATCTACGATGAGGATGATGCCATGCTTATGAGCAATATCTGCAACAGCTTCTACATCTACCAAGTTGATGCCGGGGTTACCGATAACTTCAATGTAAACTGCCTTAGTGTTATCATCGATAGCCGCTTCAAATTCATCCAACTTATCTGGATTAACAAATTTAGTAGTAATTCCAAAGCGTGGCAAGGTCGCTGTAAAGAGGTTATAAGTCCCACCATACAAGGTAGAAGCAGCCACAATATTATCACCGGTATCCGCTACATTGGTGATAGCGTAGTTAACAGCCGCAGAACCAGAAGCAACGGCTACTGCTCCAGCGCCGCCTTCCAATTGGGCTACGCGGGCTTCCAAGACATCGTTAGTTGGATTACCCAACCGGGAGTAGATTCCGCCTGGTTCTTGCAAGGCAAAACGAGCCGCCGCTTGTTCTGCATCCTTAAAGACAAAAGAAGTTGTTTGGTAAATGGGCACAGCCCGGGACCCTGTTGGATCTACCGTATGACCAGCATGCAATTGAAGGGTTTCGAATTTGTACTGTTTACTCATGAGATATAATTCCTTTCTATGGGACTGTCGAATTCGTGATGTTTCACACTTGATTTGTTATCCATACTATATCACTAGGATATTAACCGGTCAACCGTCCTATTACTATGGCCATCCATAGCTTAAAACTATATACAAATCAAATATAGGGACAGGCCTTTAGCCTGTCCCTATGCTCCTATTCAGTTTAGAGGAGCCTGTATACAAACTTCTTCTAATCCATTGCCCTCAAAAAAAGCCATAACATCTATGAATTCTATCCCTGGAATCCCAGGGCCTAAAACCGCAAAGATAGGACTCATAGACCGAGAGGTTCTAAGGGCCTGACTGAGGAACGACAAATCTTCTTGAGTGGCCACATGAAAGACTAGGGCGTCCTCATCTTCTAAGGCTTCCATGGCTGGCCCTAATAGGTCTAAGTTAAAAGAACCTGGTCCAAGAGACAAGGTAGCAAAGCAATTCACCCGGTCCAACCTATGGTCCACAGGCCCTAACAAGACTAGGTTAAACTCATAGGTAGAAACCTCTGCATTAGTCTCTGGTTTCTGGCTATCTTGGCCCATCTCTAGGGCTGACCGACGGTTGAGCAGGTCCACTAAAGCTCCTACGTCAAACCCACCCCATAGACTTTCATCCACCACTAGACTTACCCGGCGATGACCAGCTCTTTCGATGGCCCCAGCTAGGTCCTCCAAGGAGGGATTGGCCAGAGCCTCCCCTCCCTCCATCGGAGCAGTTAGTGATACATAGGTAGTCAAATAGCCTTGTCGACGGCCACATGACTCTATCTTAGTATAGACATGAAGATCAGCCATAGGCTCTCCTCCTCTTCTTAAATGTATGCCCCTCGATCCTTATCTCGCTCGAATTTCATCTTCTGAATTTGCTCGATAATATAAGGGGTTTCTTGGTATACATAATAATTGAGCCAGTTGGTATAGAGCAAGGTAGATACAGACCGCCAACGGACAATGGGAATCTTAGATGGATCATCGTCTGGATAATAGTTATCGGGCACTGCTATATCAAGGCCTCTAGACCGATCTCGGTCATACTCCCGTTTGAGAGTATCTCGATCGTATTCCGCATGGCCGAATACAAAGATATGCTTATTATCTTTAGATCGGACGATGGCAGCCCCCGTCACCTCAGAGCCAGCGAGAATTTCTAAGTTCCGATTGGCTTTAACCTCGGCTAAGGAGTTTGTCGTATGGCGGGAGTGAGGCATCCAAAAGACCTCATCAAAGCCCCTTAGGAGATTAGGTTGTATGTTGTAGATTTCATGTTCATAGACGCCAAAAAGCTTATGATCCATAACTTGCTTATCGATACCGAAGTGGTGGTAGAGCCCCGCCTGTGCTCCCCAGCAGAGGTAGAGGGTCGAGAAGACATGGTCTTCTGACCAATCCATGATTTCCACCAATTCATCCCAGTAGTCTACGCTTTCAAAGGGCATGAGTTCCACAGGCGCGCCGGTGATAATCATACCATCGAAAAACTTCTCCTTCACCTGGTCAAAGGTCCGGTAAAAGGTATGAAGGTATTCCTCATCCGTGTTGGTGGCCTTATGGGAGGCTGTATGGAGGAGGGTCATATTCAATTGAAGAGGCGTATTAGAAAGGGCCCGAAGAATTTGTGTTTCTGTTACTTCCTTGGTGGGCATAAGGTTGACTAAGAGGATTTCCAAAGGCCGAATAGCCTGAGTCTCCGCCCGAACCGAATCCATAACAAAGATATTTTCCTCTGCCAACTTATGAATCGCTGGCAGGTCTTTTACAACCGTAATAGGCATATCATTTCTCCTATTTCAAACGATTAACCGCATTCCGTAAACTGTCTAGGCCCGCTTTTAATACAGACCGAGGGCAGGCTACATTAATCCGCTCAAAGTCCACCCCATCGTCACCAAAGATAGCCCCCGAATCCAACCATAATTTAGCATCATGCCAGAGCCATTGTTCCCGATCTCTGGCGCTCATAGGCAAGGCAGAACAATCAATCCAAACCAAGTAAGTTCCTTGTGGCATGTACATCTTGAGCTGTGGCAAATGTTCTTCTAAGTAGGCCTTAGTAAAGAGAATATTATCCCAAATATAGGCCTTAACTTCTTTTAGCCACTCCTCCCCATGCTGATAGGCAGCTTGGCAGGCAAAGATGCCAAAACTATTGGCTTGACTATAGCCAGCAGCCGTTACAGCGGCCTTGAATTGCTGGCGAATCTTATCATTAGGAATAAAGATATTAGATATCTGTAGACCGGCAATATTAAAGGTCTTAGATGGAGCCGTACAGAGGATACAATTATCTGCATAGGCAGGTCCTAAGCTTGGATAGGTATGATGTTGATGTCCAGGCCAGATAAAATCTGCATGAATTTCATCTGCCACTACGAGAACTCCGTAGCGGTTGCAAATGTCACCTAAGCGGGTCAACTCATCCACCGTCCATACCCGACCTACGGGGTTAGCAGGGCTACAGAGGAGGAAGAGCTTAATATCTCCTTTTGACAAACGTCGCTCAATGGCATCAAAATCGATACCATAGGCCTCTTGACCGCGAATCATGGGCACATTGACGATATGGCGACCATTATCCTCTATCACTTCGGAGAAGGGATAGTAAACGGGCTGCATAAGGAGAACCCCATCCCCAGGCTTAGTGAAAGCTTGTACAGTCATGGCTAAGGCAAAGACAACCCCAGGAGTTTTAATCAACCACTCTTCCTTAGGGGTCCAGCCATACTGCTTAGTCATCCAAGCAGCTACAGCGCCTATGTATTCTTCCTCGGTTTCCGTATAGCCCCAAATACCATGGTCTACAACCTTATAAAGGGCCTCTTTAATCGGATCGGCTACAGGAAAGTCCATATCCGCCACCCAGAATGGTTGTACATCTTGAGGGCGTCCACGGCGGAGGGCAAAGTCCACCTTTAAAGACTTGGTATGGTGGCGGTCAATAACCTGATCAAAATTATAGTGGCCCATAGTAACACCTTTATCTTTCTTAAACAAATGGGGTAAACAGCGAATCAGTCCCCATCTAAATCTGTTATATACAAGGATAGACCATGTTCCCATGGTCTATCCAAACTTATTTATGCAAGGCTTGCTCAAAATCAGCGATGAGATCTTCCACGTCTTCGATCCCTACAGAAATACGGAGCAAACGACGATTAATCCCCTTCCGTTCTGCTTCTTCAGCCGGTACGGCTGCATGGGTTTGGGTGATGGGATAAGTGATGAGTGTCTCTGTACCGCCTAAGGATTCAGCAAAGGTTACGACCTTCACATCTTCCAAGAGGTGCTTAGCGGTCTCTTCCGAATCCACTTCTACGGAAATCATACCACCAAAGCCATCGCATTGCGCCTTTGTAATGGCATAACCAGGGTGGTCTGGCAGGCCTGGATAGAGGACCTTAGTCACCTTGTCTTGCCCTTGGAACCATTCCGCAAGGGCTTGAGCATTCTTAGCAATCCTCTCCATCCGTATGGGAAGTGTCTTAATCCCCCGCATAACCAACCAAGAATCCATAGGAGACAAGCAAGCCCCTACGGACTTAAAGATAAAGCGGAGCTTTTCTGCGATTTCTTGATCCTTAGAAGTGACAAAACCGCAAACAACATCATTATGTCCAGCTAGGAACTTAGTGCCAGAATGAACGACAATATCACAGCCTAAAGTTAAAGGCCGTTGAAAGTAAGGGGACAAGAAGGTGTTATCTACTACCACAAGGGCTCCATGTTGATGGGCCAATTGAGAAATAGCCCTAAGATCAGTTACCTCCATCATAGGATTGGTAGGAGTTTCGATGAGAATGGCCTTTGTTCTGTCTGTGAAAGCGGCTGTTACCGCCTCAAGATCTGAAGTCCCTACAGGGGTGAAATCGATGCCCCAATCCTTGTAGAGGGAGTTAAAAAGACGGATAGATCCCCCATATAAATCATCCCCGATGATGAGATGGTCACCTGGTTTAAAGAGGCGCATAACTGCATCAATAGCCGCCATACCAGAGGACATAGCCAAGGTATCCACCCCTTCTTCAAGAGAGCTTACGAGGGTTTCCAAGTGATCTCGAGTAGGATTGGATTCACGAGTATATTGAAAGCCTGTGGTTTGGCCTAAACCTGGATGGGAGAAGGTAGAGGACATATGGATGGGTGGTGTTACCGCCCCTGTTTCATCTGTGGGACCCAAAGCATGGATACAGCGCGTATTGAATTTCATAGATCCTCCTCAATTCCCTCATTATTCCAGGGATTTAATTCCTAGTTTTCTTATTCTATTTAATTATTTTATCTCATTAGAGCCAT
>URSE01000057.1 GCA_900550455.1 uncultured Veillonella sp.
AAATTGTGTAATTACATTGAATATAAAATAATGTTCGATACATCCAATATATTAGAATATATAATATATTTATTATTCGAAAATTACTTGACCTGATAAATAGCCCTTGCTACAATTGACATGTCCCTTAATTCTTATTGTTTGCAAGGAGTAGACGCATGGATTTTGTAGCCCACCTACATGATTGTACTGAATCTATTCTTGCACCTATTTAGAGCCTAGCTTTATGCTGGGCTTTTTTTGTTAGGAGGTAGCTCATGAAAGTTGGCATTATCATGGGAAGTATATCTGATTTGGAAACGATGACGAAGGCTGCCCAAGTATTAGATGATTTCTCTATCCCTTATGAGATGGTTATCGCCTCGGCCCATCGAACACCGGGAGATGTTAAGGCCTATGTGGAGCGTTTAACCGCAGAGGGGGCGATTGCTTTTATCGCAGGTGCTGGTGCAGCAGCTCATCTACCAGGTGTGGTGGCTTCCTATACCAGTCGTCCTGTTATCGGAGTTCCCCTCAATGCAACTGGCCTCAATGGTATGGATGCCCTTTTGGCCATAGTGCAAATGCCATCAGGAATGCCTGTGGCTACCATGGCCTTGGATGGGGCTAAGAATGCGGCCCTCTTAGCTGTACAGATGGCAGGTTTAGTGGACACTGCCTTGTATGAACGCTACCAGGCCTTCCGGGCTGATCAAGCGGCTAAGGTAGAAGCGGATAACGCTCAGTTACAAGAACAATTACAAGCGTAAGGAGGAAGTTAAGATGGATCAAATGTTGTACGAAGGTAAAGCTAAACAAGTTTTTAAGATGGCAAACCCAGACCTCTATCGCATTCATTACAAGGATGATGCGACTGCTTTCAATGGGGAAAAGAAGGGGACAATTCACGATAAGGGGGTCTTGAATAATAAAATCACTAGTTTCTTCTTTACCATGCTTAATGAGGCTGGCATTCCAACCCACTTTGTGGAACGGATTGACGACCGTGACCAAATTGTTAAGGCCTTGGATATTGTGCCTCTAGAAGTTATTGTTCGCAATATCGCAGCGGGCTCTATGGCAAAGCGCTTTGGCCTTGAAGAAGGAACCCCTTTACAACATCCTATCTTGGAATTTTGCTATAAGAATGATGACTTGGGAGATCCATTTGCCAATGAATCCCAAATTACAGTCTTGGGATGGGCTACACAAGACCAGTTAACAGCTATCAAGGACATTACCATGAAGGTTAATGACATCCTTAAAGATTTCTTGGCTACCAAGAAGGTGAAACTAGTGGACTTTAAGTTAGAATTTGGCAGCCATAAGGGGCAAATACTCTTGGGCGATGAAATTTCCCCTGATACCTGTCGTTTCTGGGATGCGGATACCAATGAAAAGCTCGATAAGGACCGCTTCCGCCGTGACTTGGGGAATGTGGAAGAAGCCTATCATGAAATGCTTTTCCGCTTGACAGGGCAGCGAGACTAGGTGCAACTATGCATTACGATCAAGTATTCGACAAGTGGCATGAAGAATGTGGGGTATTTGGCATTTATGACCGGACCTTGGACATAGCTCGCTATGTCTACTGGGGGCTTTTTGCCCTACAGCACAGGGGACAGGAGTCTGCTGGTTTAGCTGTTACGGATGGGACGCAAATTGAACTGACTAAGAATATGGGCCTTCTGACAGAAGCCATTCGGTCTCTGCCTCGGCTCCCTGGCCATATGGGGGTGGGCCATGTGCGCTATTCCACAACTGGTTCTAATAACCCACGTAACATCCAACCTTTGGTTGTCCAATTTAAGGATGAGCATATAGCTGTTGCCCATAACGGCAATTTAACAAATGCTTTGGAAATTCGTAGAGATCTAGAAGAACAGGGATCCATCTTCCAAACAAGTATGGATTCGGAGGTAATCGTTAATCTCATCGCTCGCTCTCATGCGGCGACCATGGAAGAACGGATTGTGGAAGCTTGCAATCGAATCCAAGGGGCCTTTTCCCTAGTGATTAACACCAATGATTACCTCATCGGCCTTAGGGACCCTCACGGCTATCGCCCCCTTTGTTTAGGTAAGACGAATGCTGGCTATGTGTTGGCTTCGGAAACTTGTGCTCTCGATGCTATTAAGGCGGAATTTATTCGGGATATAGAAGCAGGAGAGATGGTCATCATAGATGACTCTGGTGTGCGATCTCGTATGTATGCACCGGCAGATGCTATTGATAAGAAGGTCTGTGTCTTTGAATATATCTACTTTGCTCGCTCTGATTCTAATATCGATGGTCAATCGGTCTATGAAAGCCGTTTGGCTATGGGCCGTGAATTGGCTCGTGAAACTCAATATGATGCTGATCTTGTCATGGCCATTCCTGACTCTGGTACAACAGCTGCTTTGGGCTATGCTAGAGAATCGGGCATTCCTTTTGCGGAAGGCCTGATTAAGAACCGTTACTCTGGTCGGACTTTCATCAAGCCTAACCAAGAAGAACGGGAGCTAGCGGTACGAATGAAGCTTAATCCCGTGGAAGAAGTGGTTAAAGGCAAGCGGATTGTTCTCATCGATGACTCTATCGTGCGGGGAACTACTTCTGGGCTCATTGTAAAGATGCTCAAGGAGGCAGGGGCTAAGGAAGTGTATATGTGCGTATCGTCCCCGGCTATCCTCTATCCTTGCCACTATGGTATCGATACATCAGTTCGTAAGGAATTGATTGCAGCGACCAAGTCTATTGAGGAAATCCGTGCCTACATCAAGGCCGATAAGCTTCATTATTTAACACAAGAGGGGCTAGATCGAGCGATAGCTAATGTTGATGGCAAGCATATGTGCTTTGCCTGCTTTGATGGGGCTTATGCCGTAGCTGTTCCTCCAGAAGAGGAAGAAGGAGTAAAATATGTGCTCGAATAAAGAAGGCCTTACCTATGCAGATGCTGGTGTCGATATTGATGCGGGTAACAAGGCCGTTAGCCTCATGAAGGCTGCTGTAAAAGCCACCTATACACCTGGTGTAGTCGGTGACCTAGGTGGTTTTGGAGGTCTTTATAGTTTAGCAGAACATACTATGGACCACCCTATGCTAGTATCTGGTACGGATGGGGTAGGGACTAAGCTTCGTCTGGCTATTGAGATGAATCAACATGATACGATTGGGCAAGACTGCGTGGCTATGTCTGTTAACGATATTTTGGTCCAAGGGGCCAAGCCTCTTTTCTTTTTAGACTATATTGCGGTAGGTAAGCTGGACCCAGAGCAAGTAGCTACCATCGTAGGCGGCGTTGCTAAGGCCTGCCAGGAATCAGGTTGTGCTCTTTTAGGCGGTGAAACCGCAGAAATGGCCGGTTTCTATGAAGTAGGAGACTATGACTTAGCCGGCTTTGCTGTGGGACTTGTGGACCGGTCTAAGCTCATCACGGGGCAAGAGATTGCGGAGGGAGATATCATTTTGGGTCTCCCTTCTTCTGGCCTCCACTCCAACGGTTATTCTCTCGTTCGCAAGATTTGCTTTGACCGTCAGGTCTTAACCTTAGACCAAGTTATCCCAGAATTTGGTAAGACTTTAGGTGAGGAGCTATTAAGGCCAACTCGCCTCTATCCTAAGACCCTTATGCCGTTGATTGAGAAGGGGCTCTTGAAGGGCTTGGTTCATATTACAGGGGGCGGTTTTTACGAAAATATTCCGCGTATCTTGGGGGATCATTTGGCGGTTTCTATCAATGTTGATGCTTGGTCACGACCAGCTATTTTTACTAAGCTTCAAGAATGGGGTCAAGTGGCATGGCCTGAAATGTACCGGACCTTTAATATGGGGATAGGGATGGTTATGGTTGTTAATCCACTAGACCTTGAGGTCGTGAAGGCTGATTTGAATGAGCGTGGAGAAGTTTACTATCAAATTGGTCGTGTTGAAGCTCGCAAGGACCAAGCAGTCATCTTGAAAGGAGAGGTCTTCCATGCCTAAAAAGGTAGGGATTTTTGCTTCTGGTCGGGGTTCGAATGCAGAAGCTCTATATCAGGCCATGCTAGATGGCACAATTGATGGAGATTTGAAGCTTATCCTAACGGATCATAAAGAAGCAGGAATCGTAGACAAGGCTCGAACTTGGGGTATACCACTCCTTATAATCGAACGGGTTGACTACCCCTCTAAGGAGGCCTTTGAAGAGGCTCAGGTTCAAGCTTTGGCCCCTTATGATTTGGATGTTCTTGTTTTGGCGGGCTATATGCGCTTGTTAGGACAAACCTTAACTGATGCCTATGAGGGAAGGATTCTTAACATCCATCCAGCCCTTTTGCCTTCTTTCCCAGGACTCCATGCTCAAGGGCAGGCGGTAGCAGCAGGTGTTAAGGTGGCAGGTTGTACTGTTCACTTTGTAGATTTAGGTATGGACTCAGGTCCTATCATTATGCAGAATACGGTTCCTGTCTATGCGTCTGATACAGAAGACAGCTTGGCGGCCCGCTTGTTACCGGTCGAACATAAGACCTATGTAGAGGCATTGGCCCTTTTTTGTAAGGACTCACTATCTGTCGTAGATGGGGTCGTCCATATTGCTAATGAATAATGCAAACTTATAGGTTCTTGAAATATGAGATGTAGGAGGGATGCATATGATAAAAAATGCCTTGTTGAGCGTATCGGATAAACGTGGAATTGTGGACTTTGCGAGAGGACTTGTTGACTTAGGTGTAACAATCTACTCCACAGGAGGAACTCTTAAGGTTATTAAGGATGCAGGCATACCTGCCCATGCCGTAGAAGACTTAACTCATTTTCCAGAGATGATGGATGGCCGCGTAAAGACCCTACATCCTGTAATTCATGGTGGCATTTTAGCCCTTCGTAATAAGCCAGATCACCGCGCGGCTATGGAGGAACACGGCATTGAACCTATTGACCTGGTGGTAGTCAATCTCTATCCTTTCCGGGAGACTATCGCGAAATCTGGTGTGACTTTAGATGAAGCTATTGAAAATATAGATATTGGTGGGCCGACTATGGTGAGGTCTGCTGCTAAAAATAATGCCTATGTAGGGGTGGTAGTTAACCCAGACCGCTACGGTCAAATTATAAAACAACTTAAACAAGACGGCTGTCTGACTGATACCTATCGATTGGCTTTGGCCCAAGAGGCCTTTGCCCATACAGCAGCCTATGATACGGCTATCGCTGACTACTTGGCTCCGAAAGTAGGACAGGCTCCTATGCCCCATACCTTCCTAGCAGCCTATGAAAAGGTGACAGACCTCCGCTATGGGGAAAACCCTCATCAAACAGCGGCCTTTTATAAGGAAATTGGTCAAGCCTCTGGCTTGGGTGCTATGAAACAATTACACGGTAAAGAATTATCTTATAATAATATTGTGGATATGGAAGCAGCCTGGAATATGGTCTGGGAATTCCAAGAGCCGGCTGCTTGCATTATCAAGCATACTAATCCTTGTGGAGCAGCGCGAGCTACTAGCATTCACCAAGCCTATGTCAATGCCTACCAAGCGGATACGACATCTGCCTTTGGTGGCATCGTAGCGCTCAACCGACCTGTAGATGCGCAAACGGCTCAAGAAATGGCTAAGATTTTCCTAGAAGTTATCATGGCACCAGCCTTTAGCCAAGAGGCCTTGGATATCTTAGAAGCTAAGAAGAATATCCGCCTCATTCAATTGGAAAAAGCACAAGAGGACCAGCTAGTTCTCAAGAAGGTATCTGGTGGTCTCTTGGTACAAACAGAAGATACACTTGCAGAATCACCAGCTGCCTATGATGTAGTGACTGAGGTGAAGCCGACGGAAGACCAATGGAAGGCCTTAGAATTCGCATGGAAGATGGTTAAGCATGTAAAATCCAATGCTATCCTAGTGTCTAACGCTACTTCCACATTAGGTGTTGGAGCTGGCCAAATGAACCGGGTAGGGGCAGCTAACATTGCCCTAGATCAAGCTGGTGATAAAGCTAAGGGTGCCGTTTTGGCATCTGATGCTTTCTTCCCTTTTGGCGACACGGTAGAAACGGCCGCTCAACATGGGATTGCAGCTATCATTCAACCGGGCGGATCCATTCGAGATCAAGAATCCATTGATGCGGCCAATAAAGCTGGTATAGCCATGGTATTCACAAAGATTCGTCACTTTAAACACTAAGGGGTAAAGAACTATGAATGTATGCGTAATTGGTTCTGGCGGACGTGAACATGCCATCCTTTGGTCTCTTCGTAAGAGCCCTTCTGTAGAGCGCCTCTTTGTTGTGCCTGGTTCTGATGCTATGGAAGACCTGGCCCAACGGGGCGCTTTCTCTTGGAGCGATCGGGAGCATCTACTGGCCTTTCTTAAATCTCATGAGGTAGACTTGGTGGTTATCGGGCCAGAAGCACCTTTAGTTGAAGGCCTTACAGACTATCTCCGAGGCGAGGGTTTTTGGGTCTTTGGACCCTCGCAAAAAGCGGCTCAGCTAGAGGGTTCTAAGGCCTTTGCAAAAGACTTAATGAAAAAATATGGAATCCCTACAGCGGCCTACCAAGTGTTTACAAAAGCTGGTGAGGCTAAGGCTTTTGCTCATAGGCTAGGGGCTCCTGTGGTCATCAAAGCAGATGGACTAGCAGCTGGTAAGGGCGTTGTTGTGGCTACTAGTTTAGATCAGGCTGATCAGGCTATTGACCATATGTTGGAGGATAATCAGTTTGGCT
>URSE01000058.1 GCA_900550455.1 uncultured Veillonella sp.
AATTCTTCCATGCCCCCTCCTAGTGGACCATTGAATTTACCCCATGAGTGGGGTAAGATAACTATGATTAATACTTATTTATTATAGGAGATATCAGGAGAATACGCAATTTGAGAGACCTTTTGCCAAGCTGTGGGAGAGGGTTTAGCGGCTCTTAGGTAGTCTTGGGGAGTCTTATGGTCTTATCACCACGTTTGCAGACAATTTGCCATTATGTGTACACCTATGTGGTCATGACAGTGGGTATGGCCCTTTTCGCCTTTGGGGTGGAGTCCTTTCTTATCGCTCACCATATGGTGTCGACGGGTTTCTCTGGCATAGCCATTATCATTTACTATATTAGTAACTTACCGATTGGTATGACCAATGTAGTCCTTAATATTCCAGTTCTCTTTGCAGCATGGAAGTGGCTAGGTAAGTCTTATGTGGTAGTCACTATCTACGGGACCCTTATGTCTTCCTTCTTGATTGATCTCTTTTCCTTTATGGCCCCTAAGATGATTACGCATGACCCCATTATCTCTGCTATCTTAGCGGGGATTACATCCGGCGTGGGCTTAGGATTAGTTTATCGGGTAGGTGGCAATACAGGAGGGTTGGATCCTATCGCCTTTATCGTACGCAAGTACTGGGGCTTTCAAATTGGATCCATTACTTCGGCCTTCAACTTCCTAGTCCTCATTGGCGGTGCCTTTGTGGTAGGTCTAGAACCAGCTGCCTATACCTTGGTTAATGTCTTTGTTTTCGCCTATGTATCTAACCGGGTTGTGGTAGGTTTTTCCCGTCGTAAGGCGGTCTTCATCATCTCGGATAAAACCCAAGCTGTTTGTACTTGTATTATGCAGAAGATGGGCCGGGGGGCCACTATCCTCCATGGGGAGGGGGCCTATACCCATCAACCTAAACAGGTTATCTTAGCGGCGGTTAACCTTATGCAGATTGCTAAACTCAAACGCCTAGTAGAAGAGGTGGATAACAAGGCTTTTATGCTCATAACTGATGCCAATGAAGTTATCGGTGCAGGCTTTACGCAGCCCCTGCGCAAGCACGAAAAGACCTTGGATCAAATACTGGCTGAGCAAGGGCAGCATCGTAATGTGGGATGCAATATAGATTTAGAAATTGAGGAGGAACAAGCAGACCCAATTAAAGTGTCTGATAAATAGGCCTTCTTGAGCTAAGTTTCTTCATTGCGACTCATCTTTGCCTAATAAGTCTAAGAAGTATAGGAAATATAAAGGAGCAAGTAAAATCTATGGCACATTCATTAGCTGGCCAGCTTGTGCGGGCAGAAGACCTCATTCAAATCCAACCCCTGATTGATGCTTATTATGATTTAGCACCTAACCCAAAAGATAAGGACCAAGTGGTGTCCTTCGGGACCTCGGGCCACCGGGGTGTGTCCACCAAGGGAACCTTTAATGACCTACACGTGGCTTGCATAGTGCAGGCTGTTTGTGATTTGCGCCATGAATTTGGTGCTACAGGCCCTTGTTTTGTAGGTCAAGATACCCATGCCCTCTCGCAAGTAGCTTTTCAAACTGCCCTTGAGGTGTTAGCTGGGAATAAGGTGCTGGCTGCTGTGGATCAAGAAATGGGCTTTGTGCCCACACCGTCTATATCCCGTGCCATAATCCGCTATAATGAGGTTCATGAAGGTTCAGCGGATGGTCTTATTATCACGCCATCTCATAACCCTCCTGACAATGGTGGCATTAAGTACAATCCTACTAATGGGGGGCCAGCGGATACGGAGATGACAAAGCGAATCGAAGAATTGGCTAACCTCTATTTAGCGAACTATGGAGAAGGGATTAAGCGGATTTCTGTCGATAACATCGAACCAGAGGCTCAACTAGCTTATGATTATAAGGGCCTCTATGTGGAAGAATTGGCTCAAATTATAGATATGGATGCCATTAAGAAGGCCGGTCTTAAGGTTTTGGTCAATGGGCTGGGCGGCTCTGGGGCCCACTATTGGCAAGCTATTTCTGACCATTATGATCTAGGTCTTACCATCATCAATGTTGACTACGACCCGACCTTCTCCTTTATGACTTATGACCATGATGGGGTAGTTCGTATGGATTGTTCTTCTCCCTATGCCATGGCAGACGTGATTAAACAAATTGGATCTTATGACTTAGCTGTGGGCAATGATCCAGACTATGACCGCTATGGTGTCGTTACTCAAGAGGGTCTCTTGAATGCCAATTACTATTTGTTGACTGCTGCAGCCTACCTTTTTGAAAGCCGCTCTTGGCCGTCACAAGTGGGTGTGGGTAAAACGGCCGTCGTTACCTCTCAAGTGGATGCCTGGGCTCAAGAAACGGGGCGACAAGTCTACGAAGTACCGGTGGGGTTTAAATACTTCGCCCCTCTTCTCTTTGACGGAAGGATCGGTATTGGTGGCGAGGAATCAGCAGGGGCTTCCTTCTTAAAAAAAGATGGTCACGTATGGACCACGGATAAGGATGGGATAATCATGTGCCTATTGGCCATGGAAATGCTTGCTAAGACTGGTAAGAATCCAGCTCAAGCTTATCAACTTTTGGCAGCTCAATTGGGGCAAACTTACTTTGGCCGCATTGATGCGCCTGCTAATAAGTGGCAAAAGGCTCGCCTTAAGAGTCTGAACCTTGATGATTTGCAGACGAATAGCCTAGCGGGTGATCCTATTCTCGAGGTGAGAACTTGCTCTAGCTATGGAAAGCAGCCCCTAGGTGGCCTCAAGGTAGTCACCGCTAAGGGCTGGCTAGTGGCCCGACCATCCGGCACGGAAGACCTCTATAAAATATATGGAGAATCATCTAAGGGTCAGGCTGGTTTAGAGGAATTGTTACAAGAAGGACAAGAATTGGTAGACAAGGCCCTTAACTAGGTGATGTTACTAGTTCATTATATACAAAGAAAGGTCTATAGCCTAATGTCCTCTCTCCTCAGAGGGGCGGAATGACTGGGAATATGATATAATTGTTCTGTATACAAGCTAGAGATCTAGCTTAGGAGTCTAAATTTTACAGGAGTAGAGAACTATGAAACTCGTAATCACCGTAGTAGGGGTTGACCGCGTCGGTATTATCGCCGGTGTAGCAAACGTATTGGCTGAAAAAAATGTAAATATTGTGTCTATCAACCAAACGATTATGGATGGCTTCTTTAACATGATTATGATGACTGAGGCCGACGATTCTGTAGTTCTCGAAGATGTACAAGCCGCCTTGTCTCAATTGGGACAAGAACTAGGCGTTGAAATTCGAGCACAACATGCTTCTATCTTTACCGCTATGCACCGTATAGGTTAAGGAGGAGCTTATGTTATCCATTGAAAATATCCTTGAAACCAATCGCATGATCAAGGACAACAAACTTGATGTGCGTACGATAACCATGGGTATTAGCCTCTTGGAATGTACTCATTCCGATGGTAAGGTTCTGGCTGATCGCATTTATGACCGGATTACATCCGAAGCGGAAAATTTGGTTAAGACCGGGGAAGATATCGAACGGGAACTAGGAATTCCTATCATCAATAAACGGGTGTCCGTTACACCTATTTCCTTGGTAGCTGCTGGTTCCGACCTGACTAACTATGTGTCCCTTGCAGAGGCTATGGATCGTGCTGCTAAGACAGTAGGGGTTAACTTTATTGGTGGTTTCTCAGCCCTTGTAACTAAAGGGACAACTAAGTCCGATAAGATTTTGATTGACTCCATCCCAGAAGCTTTGGCTACGACGGATATCGTATGCTCCTCTGTAGGGGTAGGATCTACCAAGACCGGTATCAATATGGATGCAGTTCGCAAGATGGGGGAAATCGTAAAACAAACTGCTGATTTAACAGCGGATAATGACGCTTTGGGCTGTGCTAAATTAGTTATTTTCTGCAATCCAGTAGAAGATAATCCCTTTATGGCAGGTGCTTTCTTCGGTGTAACAGAAGGAGATTCCGCTATTTCGGTGGGCGTTTCTGGACCAGGCGTTGTGAAAGCAGCCTTAGAAGAAGTACGAGGCGAACCATTTGATGTCGTGGCGGAAACCATTAAACGGACGGCCTTTAAGATTACCCGGGTAGGTCAATTGGTTGCTCAAGAAGCTTCCCGCCGTTTAAATAAACCCTTTGGCATCATCGACTTATCCTTGGCGCCAACTCCAGCGGTGGGCGACTCAGTTGCTCATGTTTTGGAAGAAATGGGTTTGACTTCTTGTGGTTGCCATGGTACTACAGCAGCTTTGGCCCTTTTGAATGACGCAGTTAAAAAGGGCGGTCTCATGGCTTCCTCCCATGTAGGTGGTCTCTCTGGCGCCTTCATCCCTGTATCGGAAGATGCAGGCATGATTGATGCCGTATCCTGTGGCTCCCTCTCCTTGGATAAGTTGGAAGCTATGACTTGTGTTTGTTCCGTAGGTCTGGATATGATTGCTATCCCTGGTGATACATCGGCAGCTACGATTTCCGGAATCATCGCCGATGAGTCCGCTATTGGTATGATTAACAATAAGACAACAGCAGTTCGCGTTATTCCTGTACCGGGCAAGGGTGTAGGGGACGTGGTTGAGTTTGGTGGTCTCTTGGGCTATGCGCCAATCATTGAAGTCTCCCCATATTCTTGCGAAGAATTCATCGCACGGGGTGGTCGGATTCCTGCGCCAATTCGTAGCCTGACTAACTAATGATATCCTTATCGTATGGCCAATTTTCGACCAGAAAATTGGTCATGCGTTTTCTTGCCTTTTATCCTATTTGTTTCTGAAGGAGGCAATCCCATGTTGGATTATCCTATCGTGGCCTATGTGATAGCCTTTGCTATTGGCTTAGTAATCACCTTTGCAACGACCCCATTGGTCAGCAGGTTGGCGGTAAAAATTGGAGCCATTGATAAACCAGATGCCCGTAAGGTACATCACGGTGCTATTCCCCGCCTAGGGGGGTTAGCCATATTTGCTGGTTATATCATTTCACTGGTTTACTGCTTCCCGGCTAGCCAAATGCATGAACTTCTAGGCTTGGTTCTGGGGACTTGTATCTTGGTAGCCGTGGGCATTTGGGACGATGTGAAACAAATTGAGCCAAAAACTAAGCTCATGGGGCAGATCATCGCGGCAGCTGTCCTTTGTGCCTATGGGATCCGAGTGGACTTTCTTAGCCTGCCTGGAGGGGGCACCCTCTTCCTCCATTATTGGTCTGTGCCACTGACTATCTTTTGGATTGTAGGCTTTACCAATATTGTTAATCTCATTGATGGTTTAGATGGTTTGGCCGCTGGTATTTCTGGCATTGCCTGCCTCGTTGTTTCCGTTGTCCTCATCTCTATGGGACAATACACTTGCGGTGTGGCAGCTTTGGGATTGGCAGGGGCTATTTGTGGGTTTCTTCCTTATAACTTCAACCCTGCTAAGATTTTTATGGGAGATACAGGGTCTATGCTCTTAGGCTATACGGTGGCGGCCATTTCCGTTATGGGCGTTGTTAAGACAGCTGCTGTAGCCGCTTTGGCCGTGCCGGCTATCGTTTTGGGCCTACCGATTCTGGATACCCTCTTTGCTATTGTCCGTCGGAAGATTTCTGGACGTCCTATCTTTAAACCAGATAAGGGCCATGTTCATCACCGCCTCTTGGCGCAAGGCCTTTCGCAAAAACAAGCGGTCCTCATGATGTATGCTGTTACAGCCTTCCTCGGTGGTGTGGCTGTGGTCGTAGCAGAAGTAAATGCTTGGGTAGGGGCCGTCTTGGTCTTGGTCCTCTTCCTTGCCTCCATCGTTGTGGCTCGTCGCCTTGGTGTTATCGCACGCACTGATGCGACAGCTCATCCTTTGGATCCTAAGAAAAAGTAATTGCTAAGGAGATTTATATGTTGAAAGTAATGACCGTATTTGGGACTCGTCCTGAAGCTATTAAAATGGCCCCTTTAGTGTTAGAATTGCAAAAACATAGTGACAGCATTGAGACGATCACAGTTGTGACAGCTCAGCATCGCCAAATGCTAGATCAAGTTCTTGAAACTTTTAGCATCGAGCCACATTATGATCTGGATATTATGGGAAAAAATCAATCCCTCTTAGATATTACTGGAAAAATTTTAGAAAAGTTTGATCCAGTTGTTAAGCAAGAACTTCCAGATATAATTCTTGTTCATGGAGATACAACAACAACACTATCAGGAAGTTTAGCTGCATTTTACAATCAAGTTTCTGTAGGCCATGTTGAAGCAGGTCTTAGAACATATGATAAATATTCTCCATTCCCTGAAGAAGTAAATAGACAAGTTACAGGGGTTATAGCAGATATGCATTTTGCTCCTACACAAGTTTCTAAAAATAATCTATTAAAAGAAGGCAAGAAAGAAGAAACTATATACGTAACAGGGAATACTGCTATAGATGCATTAAAAACTACTGTAAAAGATGAATATTATCATCCTATATTTGATAAAATTGGAAATGATAAAATGATACTTTTAACGGCTCATAGACGTGAAAATTTAGGTGAACCTATGAAAAATATGTTTAGAGCTATAAAGAGAATAGTAGAAGAGTTTGATGATATACAAGTTGTTTATCCTGTTCATTTAAATCCTTTAGTTAGACAGGCTGCAGATGAAGTATTAGGAGATAATAGTAAAGTACATCTTATAGAACCTCTTGAAGTATTGGATT
>URSE01000059.1 GCA_900550455.1 uncultured Veillonella sp.
TAAAAGATTCATTAGCAAAGATTCTTAATTGGAACCAGTACCAATAAGAAAGAAGGACCTATGTCAAATATTAACGAAATTATCGAACGCATCAATGCCCTAGCAGCTAAAAAAAAATCAGGCCATGCTCTTACGCCAGAAGAATTAAATGAAAAAAAAGCCCTCTATGATATCTACTTACGCTTTATCCGAGGACAAGTAAAAGACCAATTGGATTCCATTGAGTTTGTCGATACAGAACCAACCAAAGAGGCTGTTATCGTAGAAGGTAGCAATAACAACCCGGCAGAAGATCCTGATTCTCCTAATACCCATTGATTTAATTTAAAGAAAAGTTCACATATGACAAAAAGGTAATGACCACAAAGAGGTCATTACCTTTTTTATTTAGAAGCGATTTATAGGGCTCCTACCGTCTTCATAGCCTTAGCCATAGTGGTAGCCAAGCCTTTAACTTGACGTTTTGGAATGCCGCAAACAGCGACACGAACACCTTTCGCCAAAGGAATTACATAAATGTTTTCCTTGAAGAGTTCATCGCACACAGCCTTAGCCTTATCGGTTGGAATCGTAATGAAGAAACCACCACTATAAGGAAGGACTGGCAACCCACATTTTTTACTTTCTTCCATAAACATAGAAGCTCGATCTTCAATCAATTGGCAGTATTCATTACGTTCCTTTTCATAAGCAGCCAATTTAGCTGGGTCGGACACGATATTAGCAACCACTTTCATAGCTGGGCGGGTATTATTGGACCAAGTCCCACGAGAGGTCATCTTATTTTCGTTAAAGAATTCTTCTGCCACGTCTTCATTGGAAGTTATACCAATCATAGCCCCTACCCGTTGCCCATAAAGAGTAAATCCTTTGGAGGTAGAATAACATACGACAGTCAAAATTCGTTCAGGTAGGTTGCCGAATTTTTTGAAGAAGCGACGAGTAGCTTCTTTTTCACCAGAGTAGTCAAGGTATGCTACGTCCACACCGATGATAATCTTATTCTTTCCTTGATCAACAATGGATTTAAAGAGATCTAAAATCCGATCCCAATCCGCTTCGGAAATAGAATACCCTGTTGGATTATTACCAGGCGTATTAAAGATTACCAGAACATTTTCTTGCTTATCAGCAAGAGCTAATACCTTTTCTTTTAGAGAGTCAAAGTTAAAGGAGTTATCTGGGTTAAAGAGTGTATATGTATCAAGGACACGATCTGCATCTTCTGAAATGGTACGATAAGCGGCCCAGAACCAATCAGCTGTTAACACTGTATCCCCAGGGCGCGTATAGTTATGAACCAAGTGATGAACCCCACCGGTCCCGCCAGACGTAGACAGGGCACGAATATAGCCTTCAGGGCGACTTTGACCAAAACATTCAGAAATAGCTGCCTCCAAGAAGTCATGTAGGCCTTCAATTGGCGCATAGCCCGCATGGTCTTGGTCGGACAAGCTAAGGTATTCTTCCTTCACCGTCTTGAGGAATACCAATTTCCCCTCTTCGTCCAAGATAGCACCAAAGGTACCATTAACAACATTTTCCTTGCCCACCTTTTCTATGGCGTCATTAGCCATAGCAGCAATTTGGAAAATGATATCTTTAGAGTTTTTACTAAGATTTTTCTTAGTAGTCATTTGAAAAGCCATAACTTACTCCTTTAGGTTTCTAATTTAATCTACCTATACTTTACCAAATGTTATAGCCCTTGAATAGACAAGGAGTCATTTTTAATAATATTTTTACAAAAAAACTCCCTTCCTCATGGAAGGGAGTTTTCCTCTATACATCATTAGAATGTATAGCCTACACCTGCATGCAAGCCTTTAACAGTTGTATCTTGGCTATCTACAGAGTATTTGTCATAGCCGTAATAGGCATTTACATTTACATCAGGAGTCAAAGCATATTTAGCACCCAATTGGTAGGATTGTTTTACATCATCACCAAAACCAGCTTTTGCAAAGCCTTCTACTTTATTGGTCAATTGGGTATGGCCAATAAGACCAACTTGAGCCCCTACTTCATGGCTACCCGCTTTGATGTATGTACCTTCGGCATAGGCATTTACATTGTTGTTCAAAGCGTAAGTCACACCAGCACGATGATCTTTAATATCACCATGTTTAGCGTTAACTTTACCATAGGAGTATTGAAGAGCTGTTTTGTCAGAAACAGCTGTGTTAATACCCACACCAAAGCCATCATTGTTAGTACCATTATGGGATACTCGTTGTTGGAAAGCATAGTCTGCACTAACAGTTGTAGCCCCATTTTGTACCTTAGTAACAGGTACGGTAGATGCAAATGCTGCAGAAGTTGCTAGAGATGCTACCATAGCGGCTAGAATAATTTTTTTCATAACTTTTTCCTCCTCTATATATCAGAAGCAAGAGCTTCTCTCTATATCTTGTAAAGTTATTATCGTTTCAAGAAATCAGGGATTTCAGGAGCATTTGCTGCGCCAGAGTTGAATGTCTTTTTGCCAAATTCTGGTACAGCACCGCGTGGGCCATTGAAGCCAGTCGCTACGACAGTAATTTGAACGGTATCACCAAGGGAATCATCTACAACAGTACCAAAGATGATATTCGCTTCTGGATCAGCAGCTTCGTTAATGATTTCAGCAGCTTCATTGATTTCGAAGAGGCTCAAATCAGAAGACCCTGCGATGGAAAGCAAGATACCCTTTGCACCTTCAATGGAAGTTTCAAGTAATGGAGAATTGATAGCCATCTTAGCAGCATCAGCAGCGCGGTTTTCACCTTGACCAACACCAATACCCATCAAGGCTTCCCCTTGGTTAGTCATAATTGTTTTAACATCAGCAAAATCAAGATTAATCATACCTGGTACTTGAATCAAGTCGGAAATACCCTTAATACCTTGACGAAGCACTTCATCAGCTGTACGGAAGGCATCAGAAATGGATGTCTTTTTGTCAACAACTTGAAGTAATTTATCATTAGGAATAACGATGATTGTATCCACTTTTTGAGTTAGGAATTCAATACCTTTTTCCGCTTGTGCACGACGGCGTTTACCTTCAAAGGAGAATGGTTTTGTTACAACACCTACAGTCAAAGCGCCCATTTCTTTAGCCACTTCTGCA
Organism: uncultured Veillonella sp.; assembly: GCA_900550455.1. Taxonomy (GTDB): domain Bacteria; phylum Bacillota; class Negativicutes; order Veillonellales; family Veillonellaceae; genus Veillonella. The sequence continues at coordinate 3,113 of URSE01000059.1, forward strand.
ACGATTGGAGCTGCACCTGTACCAGTACCACCACCCATACCAGCAGTTACAAATACCATGTCCGCACCTTCCAAGGCTTTTTGAATCTCTTCACGAGATTCTTGCGCAGCTTCTTCACCGATTTCAGGGTTAGCGCCTGCCCCAAGACCACGTGTAGCTTTTTCACCCAATTGGATGGTCACATCAGCCTTGGACTTTTCCAATACTTGTGTTTCTGTATTAGCAGCGATAAAGGAAACGCCTTGAAGACCTTCTTCAACCATGCGGTCAACAGCGTTATTACCGCCACCACCGACACCAATTACTTTAATATTTGCGAAATCAGACATGGAAATTCCTCCTCTAAAACCTGTATTCCCCATAAACACACAGGTGTCATTAGGGTAGATTTTTAATCAATTACATATAGTTTACTATATTTTTTTAACAATTTCTACTCATTTGAGTTCTTTCACATAGGGTGCATCTAGGTTTACATCTATGTATTGTGCCCGAACGTGCTTGTCCTGTAAGTCTTTCAGCATATTCACGGTCATTTCAGCTTTTTCCTTAAGTTGCTCTTGATTGCCGATCCGTATTTGAACACCATCTGTTGTATAGGCCAAAAGTTGGTCCCCATCACCTAAGTTAATCTCTTCCAACTGAGCTAAATAGTCCGCCGGCAAGGCATCTAAATAGGTAACTGCAGCCTTCATAGCGGGATCAGTAACCCGATCTCCAAGGAGTAGATTGCCTGCCCCTAGACCAGATACAAGGGGAACCTTAAGCCCCTTAAGCGAATCCGACGAATCAATAACCTGTCCCTGTCGATCAATCGTTAAATAACCAAACTGAGCCGGCAGCACCATAAGGGGAACCCGTTCTTTAATAGCTACTTCCATAGTCAGTGGAAAACGGTAAGATATGTCTACCGAGTCAACCCGAAGGTCATGACTAAGTCGCTGCTTTAGTCGTTCTCGATTAATCTGCAATATGTTTACAGGATCTTTGATATTGCCAGCTACCTTAACATCCTCTAGACTAACAGTCTTTGATCCAGTCACCGTCATAGACCCTAGTGGAATGGGCGCCAAATAAAGAAGCGCTAGAACTACCACAGCTCCACCAATCCACTTGATAATGCGACGGCGTTTTCTCAATTTTTCCTTATGAGCCAAGGCCGCTTGGTGATGCTTATGCCGTAATTTGTTCTCTGAATCATCCACCCTTTCTTCTAGTTCATGGGGGACCTGAAATGGGGATAAATCCTCAGGAGCATTCGGCTTATGTTGTCTTTCATCCATGAGAAGCACCGACTAGAACTTATTGAGACCGGCGCTAGCCAAGATGGTCTCACATAATTCTGGAAAATCAATACCCGCTTCTTTAGCGGCTTTAGGCACTAAGGAGGTGGCTGTCATGCCAGGAATCGTATTGTACTCGAGGACGAAACATTGGTCTTTAGCATTGGTCATGATATCCACACGAATAACACCTGAAGCTTGCACCAACTTGTAGACATATTCCCCAATTCTTTGCATTTCTTGTGTCAAGGCTGGGCTAATAGGGGCTGGTACTAAATAATCTGTAGCACCAGAAGTATACTTAGACTTGTAGTCATACTCCCCAGAGTGTGGACGAATCTCGATAACAGGTAGAGCCTTACCATTCAGAAGAGAAACGGTAAACTCGCGGCCATCCAAATACTCTTCTACTACCAATATAGGATCATATTGAAGAGAATCCCTAAGGGCAAGCTCTAAGCTTTCTTGATTCTTAGCGATGGTCACACCGATAGAGGATCCTTGTGTAGCTGCCTTAACCACTACAGGAAACGTGAAGTGAGCTAAAATATGGTCTTTGATTTCTTCAGGGGATTGTACGTTTCCATTATAAGATTCAGACCGCGCTGTTGGTACATTAGCCCCTTTAAATACCGCTTTAGAGATATTCTTATTCATCCCTACAGCCTGTGTCATTACACCGGATCCTGTATAAGGAATCCCCGCCATTTCCAAAACACCTTGTAGGGCTCCGTCTTCACCAAACTTACCATGAATGGCGTTGAAAACTACCTCTCCACCAAGTTGTTTAATATCTTCTACTACAGTAGAAGGATTTAATTCCAATGTTGTTACCTTGTGACCCTTAGTTTGTAAGGCCTCTGTGATAGCTACTCCCGTACGGCGAGATACGTCAGCTTCTTTGGATGGACCACCCATCAATACGATAATATGTTTGCTCATTATAGTGTTTCCTCCAATAATTCCAATAGTTTTGGACCATATTGGTTAATGGACCCAGCCCCCATAGTAATAACCAAATCATTAGGACGGACCACCTTGCTGAGAATCTTAGGAATATCATCTACATTAGGTACATAGTTGACCTGTTTACCAGTTTCGGCCTCGATACGATCAGGAATAGTTCGACCATCAATGCCATCAATAGGATCTTCTCCAGCAGCGTAAATATCGGTCATATAGAGCTCATCTGCCGCAGTAAAAGCGGTAGCAAATTCATTAGCCAAGAGTTGAGTCCGGGTATAACGGTGTGGCTGGAAAACACAAATAACACGATGCTTTTCTAATTCCTTAGCAGCCTTTAAAGTAGCCGCAATCTCTGTTGGATGGTGAGCATAATCATCAACTACCCAGACACCAGCTACATGCCCCTTAGTTTCAAAGCGCCGTTTAGCTCCTACAAATTTAGATAAGGCCTTTTGGCAAACTTCCACAGAGAGTCCATATACAGCATGGCAGGTAATAAAAGCAGCCATGGAGTTCAATACATTATGGCGTCCTGGTACGCGGAGAGTCAAACGAGCTATATTTTGGCCCTTATAGTACACATCATAAACTAGATGGCCATCGACATAGTGTACATTGCGGGCCATATAATCATTAGATTCATCAAAGCCATAGGTATAGAAGGTGTGGTCCACCTGACTTATCACATAGCGAATATTATCATTATCACCACATACTACAGCGATGCCATCTTTAGGTAGACGATTCACAAATTGCACAAAGGCAGCAAGAAGATTATCCATAGTTCCATAATGGTCCATATGGTCATTTTCAATGTTGGTAATAACTACTGTATGAGGGTTGTACTTGAGGAAAGACCCATCTGATTCATCCGCTTCTGCTACGGAAATATCCCCCTTGCCAGCCACAGAAGAGCCACCCAAATAGTCTACTTCCCCACCGATGATTACGGTCGGATCCACTTGTCCTTCTACTAAGATTTGGCCAATCATAGATGTGGTAGATGTCTTACCATGAGCCCCTGCCACAGCAATTCCCTTTGTCACATCTAAGACCGCTTTTACAATATCGGACCTATGAAGAATCTTAATACCTAATTCACGAGCAGCCATCCCTAAGTGCAACTCTAACACTTGTCCGATGTTCATACGTGAAGGTACCCCTAATGGGTTTAACATGA
>URSE01000060.1 GCA_900550455.1 uncultured Veillonella sp.
TGTATAATAAGAAAAACCTATTAATCATTTGTTGAATGGAGGTTCTGTCTAATGCCATTTATTCACGTAGAACTCGTTGAAGGACGAACAACTGAACAGAAGAAAGAACTCGGTCAAGCAATCACTAAGGCCACATGCGATATCATCGGTGTGCCACAAAGTGCGGTGAACGTAATCTTTACAGATTTAAAAGCAGACAACTTAATGCAAAACGGTAAACTCCGTTCTGAGAAATAAGCAAGTAACTACACCTGATATTTCAGGTGTAGTTATTTTGCTATTAGGGCTTTTATTAGAAATCCCTATGACTTAATAAGTTTCAGGTAGTTCATGACGTAAAATGTGGTCGCGCGTCATATATGTATATAGTATTACTGTATTTGTTTATATGGTTGCTAAGAGGAGGGCTATATGAGAGAAGATAAATTCGGTATGAGAGGCTTGACCTTTGATGATGTTTTGTTGGTACCAGCAGCGTCTGATATTTTGCCTCATCAAGTGGATTTGAAAACACAATTGACCAAAGATATTTCCTTAAATATTCCTATGATTTCCGCTGGTATGGACACGGTTACAGAGTCTGCTATGGCCATTGCTATGGCTCGACAAGGGGGCTTGGGTGTTATCCATAAAAACATGTCCATTGAAGAGCAAGCTCACGAAGTAGATAAGGTTAAACGGTCTGAACACGGTGTTATTGTGGATCCTTTCTACTTGTCACCACAAGACCTCTTAGGCAAGGCTGATGAGCTCATGAAACACTACCATATTTCCGGTGTCCCTATTACGGATACTGGTAAGTTGGTGGGGATTATTACCAATCGGGATATGCGTTTTGAGACTGATTTGTCCAAGCCAATTGGTCAATGTATGACCAAGGAAAATTTGGTTACAGCTCCTGTAGGAACTTCTTTGGATGATGCTAAGGCTCTTTTGTCTAAGCATCGTATTGAAAAGTTGCCACTTGTTGATGGGGAGGGCAACCTCAAAGGTTTGATTACCATTAAGGATATCGAAAAGGCTACTAAATATCCTAATTCCGCTAAGGATACTAGCGGTCGACTCTTGGTTGGTGCTGCTGTAGGTGTTTCCAAAGACCTCTACGACCGCATGGATGCCTTGGTAGCTGCTAAGGCCGATGTCCTCGTAGTAGATACAGCCCATGGTCATTCAGCGGGTGTTTTACGGACCTTAAAAGAGATTAAAGCCAAGTATCCACACCTTCCTGTTATCGCTGGCAATGTAGCAACAGCTGCTGGCACAGAAGCCCTAATTCAAGCAGGGGTAGATGCAGTGAAAGTAGGGATTGGGCCTGGCTCTATTTGTACAACCCGAATCATCGCAGGTATTGGGGTTCCACAAATTACAGCTGTCTATGAATCTGCCAAAGTAGCTAGTCGTTATGGTATTCCTGTCATCGCTGATGGGGGTATAAAATACTCTGGTGATATTGCTAAGGCTATCGCAGCAGGGGCATCTTGTGTTATGATGGGGAATATACTAGCTGGTACAGAAGAGTCTCCAGGTGAAACTGTTATCTACCAAGGTCGTAGCTACAAAGTTTACCGTGGTATGGGTTCCTTGGGGGCTATGAAACTCGGTTCTAAAGACCGTTACTTCCAAGCGGAAGCTAAAAAACTGGTTCCAGAAGGTATTGAAGGCCGTGTACCTTATAAAGGCACATTGGCAGATACAATATTCCAAATGGTAGGTGGCCTACGGGCTTCTATGGGCTATTGTGGTTGTCATAACATTCAAGAAATGATTAGGGATACGCAATTTGTCCAAATCACGGCGGCGGGCCTTAAAGAGTCCCATCCTCATGATGTAAGTATCACCGTAGAAGCACCTAACTATAGTGGCTGATAAAAGAGGTAATGAAGGTGCGCAATAATCGCATTAGCGTCTTATCCGTTCCTGTGGACGCGATCACCCAAGTTGAGACGGTTGATCGCGTCCAATCATTGTTGCATGAGCCGGGCTTACACATCGTAGTAACGGCCAATGCAGAGATGATTATGCATGCGCAGGCAGATAAAGAATTATTTACAATTTTACAAGAAGCTGATTTGGTTATCCCTGATGGGGCTGGTGTCTTATGGGCTGCGGAACAAAAGGGGAACCACTTCCCAGAACGGTGTCCAGGCATTGATGTAGCTAGTGCTTTGTTTGCACAGGCTGCTACAGATCAAACACCAATTTACTGCCTAGGAGCAGCACCTGGTGTGGTTGATAAAGCCATGGCCAATGTACAAGATAAGGTAGGGAAACTTAATTTAGTAGGGATTCACGACGGTTTCTTCAATGACCGAGAAGAGCAACTGATTATTGAAGACATTAAGTCTACAGGAGCTAAGTTAGTCTTTGTTGCCTTAGGTGTGCCTAAACAAGAAAAATGGATTATCAATAAACTCGCTGGCCTAGATGGCGTGGTTGCTATGGGCGTAGGCGGGTCTTTTGACGTCATGGCGGGCAATATTAAGAGGGCCCCTAAATGGATGCAAGAAAACCGCTTGGAATGGTTGTATCGCTTAATCCTTGAACCAAAACGCATTTTGCGCATGATGGCTTTGCCTAAGTTCATGATCAAAGTGTTGACGAGTAAGTAGTGTAGAGGTGTGACATGAATAACCATATTCCAAAAGGGCCTATTATTAAAGAAGGCTTTCCTCTCATTGGGGCCATGTTGGTTTTGACCATTCTAGCCATCGCTCTTGGCTATTACTATGTAGCGGTCATTCCTTTCGTATTAGCCCTCTTCTTTGCCAATTTCTTCCGTAATCCTAAACGGGTTATCCCAGAAGGGGATGACTTAATTCTCTCTCCTGCGGATGGCAAGATTATGGACATTTCCAATGTTTATGAGGATACCTTCCTCCATAAAGAATGTAAAAAAGTAACCATCTTCTTGTCTGTATTTGATGTTCATGCTAACCGGGCACCTATCGATGGAAAGATTACCTTCCGCCAATACACTTGCGGTGGTTTCTTGCCTGCCTTTAAAGATGAGGTGGGCTTTGAAAATGAACGTCATACCATCTGCATTGAGAATGAACGGACCTCTGTGGTAGTAACGCAAATTGCTGGCCTCCTGGCTCGTCGGATTGTATCCTGGACAGACCTAGATAGTGTTCTTGAACGAGGCCAATTATATGGTATGATTAAATTTGGGTCTTGTACTGAAATTTACATGGATCCTAATGTAGAAATCTTCGTTGAAAAGGGTCAACATGTGACAGCAGGAGATGTTGTCATTGGGAGGTTACCAAATGAATAAATCTATTTTTCCAAATGCCTTAACTGCAGCCAACTTGGCTTTTGGTGTCATCGGTATTACCTTTGCCGCCAAGGGACTAGCAACCTATGCAGCTATTTGTGTCATCCTATCCTTGGTGGCTGACGGCCTTGATGGTCGCGTAGCTCGTGCCTTAGGTGTATCTGGTCCTATGGGGCGGGAATTAGATTCTTTATCCGACGTAGTCGGTTTTGGTGTAGCTCCTGCTTTCATGCTCTTTGCCAAGGAACTAGGGGATTTGTCTTGGCTCGGTTATGTGCCACTCATCCTTTTCTCTTGCCTGGGCGCAGGGCGTCTGGCTCGTTTTAATATTATGACAGAAGAAGTACATGGCTACTTCCAAGGCCTTCCTATTCCAGCAGCAGGTTGCTTTGCAGCAACCTATGTTTTGTCGGGGGTAATGGTGCCACAATGGCTTCTCATGATTTTGATGATCATCGTGGGCTTCCTCATGGTGTCCAATGTTAAGTATCCTGACTTTAAAGGCTCTTCTGCCATTCGCATCCATAAATGGGTTGTTGCACTTGTGCTTATCTTAGCCATTATTGGAGCTGTTCTCAATTGGCATGCTATCCCTGTTCTTATCTTTGCAGCTTATATCTTGTTTGGTATCTTGAATTCTGCAGTCAATGCTTTTAAAACCTTGTAATCGGAGTTATCCTCAATGAATCATTACCTGGATTTAATCCTGATTCCTGTACAAATAATTATCGTCATCTATACGATTTATTATATTGTATTAGCGGCCTTTGGCATGTGGCGCCGCAAGGAAAAGAAGAATTATAGCCCAAAGAACACCTTTGCTGTTATCATTTGTGCTCATAATGAGGAAGCGGTAGTAGGGCAGCTGATCAAGAATCTGCATGACTTGGACTATCCGGATGATATGTATGACATTTTTGTCGTAGCTGATAATTGCACGGATTCAACAGCACAAGTGGCAGAAGCTGCTGGTGCACAAGTGTATGTACGGGAAAATAAGGTGGAGGTAGGCAAGGGCTACGCCATGGGGTGGATGTTCGACCGCGTGGAAGCGATGAACCGTAAGTATGATGCCTATATCATCTTTGATGCAGATAACTTGGTTCACCCTCAATTCCTCCGTGAAATGAACCATCATTTGGAAAAAGGGGAATCCGTTATTCAAGGTTACCTCAATGCTAAAAACCCAACCGATTCTTGGGTAGCAGGTACCTTTTCTATTATGTTCTGGACGGTTAATCACATGTGGCACTTGGCCAAGTACAATGTAGGCCTCTCCACAGCCTTGGGTGGCACGGGTATGTGTATCCGTACGGATATCATTCGCAAGTATGGCTGGGATTGTAATTCCCTCACAGAGGATATGGAGTTCTCTATGAAGCTCTTGAGCCATGGTGTCCGCACCTGCTGGGCCCATGATGCTATCATTTACGATGAAAAGGTAACCGGCTTTATGGCCTCTTGTCGCCAACGTCTTCGTTGGGCGCAAGGTCAATTCGATACAGCTGGTCGCTATATACCAATACTCTTTGCGGTGGGAATTAAAAAGGGGTCCATCCGAATCCTAGATGGGATTATTCAAGTATCCCAACCTTACTTCCTCCTCTTGACCACCATTTATATGATCATTTCCACCATCAACTCGGAATTGATTAACTATTGGGGACCAGAACATGAGCTTTATACCAATATCCTCTTCCAAGTTATCCCTGTAGGAGCTTGGCAAATTATATGGTTCTTGCAATACGCTTTCCCATTGGTAGTCTTGTTACAAATCAAGGTACCACCTAAGTGTTGGTTCTATTATTTGATCTATCCAATTTTTGTATATTCCTGGATTCCAGTCAATATCTTGGGCTTTATCCGCCGCCATGATAAACGCTGGTCTCACACAGCTCATACACGGGCTGTGGCCATGGGTGATGTAAAATTGACCCGCATGGGGGATATGCACCATAAATGAGTTAAAAGCACTGCCTACCTTGGGTAGTGCTTTTTTATAGGAGGCGACATATGCATATTTTACTATCCAATGACGATGGAATTATGGCCCCAGGTTTACGGGAACTTGCCTATCATCTTGCCAAAGACCATCGCATCACCGTAGTGGCTCCTATGCGTGAGCAGAGCGGTAAGGCCCATGCTATTACTACAGATCGGGCCATTGAATGGAAGGTCTACCCAGCTGAAGAAAATATCGAATGGCATGCTATCGATGGAACGCCTTCAGACTGCGTCAAGTGGGCCCTTAGCCACTACCTTAAGGGAGATAAGCCAGAACTTTGTATTTCTGGTATCAATAATGGCCTTAATGTAGGGTCTGATGCCCTTTATTCTGGCACTGTAGCAGCCGCTATGGAAGCTCTATTCTTTGGGGTACCAGGCTTAGCCCTGTCAGCAACAAGCTATAAGCGAGGCTATGGTAAGGATTTATATCCAGTGGTGGATCATTTATTAGAATCCTATTATGGGCCTAATCCATCTGTAAAAGCATCCCCTAAGGATCTAGTTCTCAATGTCAATTTCCCTGCCGAGGGCCCTTATACCTGGGATAAGGTACGGCAATTAGCTCAGGGGACTCAGCACTACCGAGATTCTGTAGAGTTTGAAATGATACGGAGGGAGAAGAAGTACTTTTGGATTGGTGGCAAGAAGGACCACGATAGGGAGGCAGTCCCTACTGATGTGGATCAAGTTCTTGAGGGCTTTATTACGTTGGTTCCTCTTACGTGGAAACAGGAATATAAGGACTTTCATATGTAGGGCTTTATAAATTGTTTGACTAGCTTGAATTACTTGCCTCTATAGGCTATGATTATATACATAGTCCTATATGCCGGAGTGGCGGAATGGCAGACGCTCTAGACTCAGAATCTAGTGATGGTTATCATCGTGTGGGTTCGACTCCCATCTTCGGCACCAGATTAAGGCCCCAGTTATACAAGTGGGGCCTTTTTATAACTTGAAATAAGATTTATGGTGATTCCTTAATAGAATTTTCAAGAGTTTTCTTAAAATTCAGAAATAACCATATAAATTGTTTGACAGCCTAGGGCCTTTCTGATAATATACATAGTGTTCCGAACACGCCGGAGTGGCGGAATGGCAGACGCACTTGACTCAAAATCAAGCGAGTAACAT
>URSE01000061.1 GCA_900550455.1 uncultured Veillonella sp.
TATAAAATATGGTAAAATATATAGACTATTGCACGAGGAGGATTAGACGTGGAAGAGAAAGAAATACAAGCATCTGAAACCGAAACGGTTGAGACCGTTAACTTTATAGAACAAATTATTAACAAAGATAATGAAGAAGGGGTCTATGGTGGCCGCGTTCATACCCGTTTTCCGCCAGAACCAAATGGCTACTTGCACATTGGACATGCGAAGTCCATTTGCCTTAACTTCGGTTTAGGTCAGGAGTATAATGGCTTAACTAACCTTCGTTTTGATGATACTAACCCTGCTAAGGAAGATAGGGAATACGTAGACTCCATTAAGGCTGATGTGGAGTGGTTGGGTTTCTCCTGGGATGGGGAGCCACGCTATGCATCTGACTACTTCCCTAAGATGTATGACTATGCGAAAAAGCTTATCTCTTTGGGCAAGGCCTATGTAGATGATCAAACACCTGATCAAATCCGTCAAAACCGCGGTGATTTCTCTACGCCAGGTACGAATTCACCTTTCAGAGATCGGCCTGTAGAAGAAAACTTGGCCCTCTTTGAAGAGATGAAAGCAGGAAAATACAAGGATGGTGAGAAGGTTCTTCGCGCTAAAATTGATATGGCAGACCCAAACATCGTTATGCGTGACCCTGTCCTCTACCGCATTGTTAATGCAGACCATCATCGGACAGGATCCGAATGGAACATCTATCCTATGTATGACTTTGCCCATCCAATCGAGGATGCTATTGAACGCATTACTCATTCCGTATGTACCTTGGAATTTGAAGTACACCGTCCTCTCTATAACTGGGTTTTGGAAGATTGGGATGATACAGAAAAACCTAAGCAAATCGAGTTTGCCCGCCTTAACATTACTAAGACTGTTATGTCCAAGCGTAAGTTGCGGGCTCTTGTAGAAAATGGCTTGGTGGCTGGTTGGGATGATCCTCGCATGCCTACTATCTCTGGCCTTCGGCGCCGTGGCTATACACCGGAGTCTATCCGCGACTTCTGTGACCGTATTGGTGTGGCCAAGGCGGATTCTACAGTGGACGTGGCCCTTCTCGAATTCTGTGTTCGTGAAGACCTTAAACTCAAGGCCAACCGTCCTATGGTTGTCATCGATCCTGTAAAGGTTATCATTGATAACTACCCTGAGGGGCAATCTGAGCTTTGCCACGTTGAAAATAACCCGGAAAATGAGGATTTAGGTAGCCGAGATCTCACTTTCTCTCGAGAAATTTACATCGAACGGAATGACTTCATGGAAGAACCGGTTAAGAAATTCTTCCGCCTGGCACCAGGCAAGGAAGTTCGCCTCAAGGGGGCTTACTTTATTACCTGTCAATCCATTTGTAAGGATGAGAATGGGGTTATTACAGAAATACACTGTACCTATGATCCAGAAACCAAGTCTGGTTCTGGCTGTACTCGTAAGGTCAAGGGTACCTTGCACTGGGTAGATGCTAATAACTGTGTTGATATAGAAGCCCGCCTCTATGATTATCTCCTAGATGAATCTATCGAATCCGATGATTTCTTGGAACAATTCAATACCAGTTCCTTGCAAGTTATGCATGCTAAAGGGGAAGCTTACTTGGCTAACACCCAACCTGGGGATCACTACCAATTCTTGCGCCAAGGCTATTATGTGACGGATAAAGATTCTACAAAGGACCATATTATCGTTAACCGTATTGTAGGCCTCCGAGATTCTTGGTCTAAGAAGGCACAAAAGAAGTAGGAGGAAATTTATATGAAAAAGCAACTAGTAAGATCTATTATTGGTGCAGGTCTAGGGCTAGCTGTTTTGGCGGGCTCTTTGACCCAGGCGGCGAGTCCTAGCAAGTCCTATACAGGTGTCAACGCCTTGAATCAAGCTGAGGTTTTGGGGAATAAGGCCCCACAAGGCGTCACTATAGGTACTAATGATGTAAAAATGATGACCCTTAATCAAGGCCGTGAAAGTGTAAAACAATCCATCTTGGATGCCGGTGCTATGCATGCAGATGTTTACCAACTTATGTATAAGTCTGGGCCTACTGTAAAATATGCTACCTTGGCAGATATCAAGTTGGGCCTAAACGGAGCACGGCAACTCTTGGGCGCTAATACTTCAGATGCAAAGGTTCTCAATGCTCATTTGGCAGGGGCTATCAATAGTGATAGTCGGTATGGCTATAATTCCATCATGCCTTACCGGATTATTGAGCCTATGAAAGTTGTTGGTAAAACGTATGTGGGAACTATTCAAACAACTACAACACAGGCGGAGGTTACCTACCGTGAGAATGTGCATCTAGTCATTTATGATGATAAGTATGGCGGTCCATCTGTGCGAGCGTTAGCTCTGAATGCAGATGACGAACAAGGTTTGTGGCCTCAATTGGCAACCCTTATGAAAGTCAAATAAGCTTAGACTTAAAACAGTCCACTTATAGTGGGCTGTTTTTTTATGATTAGGGCTAGAAAGCCCACTAATATTATTAAAAATGAAAACACATATCAAATAATTTTGATAAATATTTTCAAAAATGTAGCTATAGCTACTTGAAAAATGAGTTTAGTACTGATATGATAACCATAGAAAGTGAGTATAGTTATCAAGTAGTTGAGGTAATGAACTTATGACTGAATCCATTAACTATATGATTGGCTTTCATTGTGGCCCTACCTTAATGGGCTTTAAGGTATCCAATCTAGTCTGCATCCCCAGTGAGTGCAATCAAGCTTGGGAAGAACTCCTAGCTTCTTATAATGAACAGTTTAATAAAAAAGACCTCTTCTTCTTTGAAGTGTGTCGCTGTAAACGGCGGCGCATGCTATTGGTTTATCGCAAAAGCCAATTGGAATCATACTTACGGGATCGTAAGAACATGGCCTTTTTGATGGGTCAGGGTTATACCCCTCAAATGACTCTGGAACAACTTTTGGGCCGGTTGCGAGACCGCATGGAAGAAAGCCTTAATTTCCCTCATGAAATTGGTCTCTTCCTGGGTTATCCTCTTGCGGATGTAGCCTACTTTATGTTCACCGGTGGTGAAAATTATAAGATTTGCGGTGAGTGGAAGGCTTACACCAATATTAAGCAAGCGGAATATACTTTCTATCGTTTCGAATTGTGCCGTCAATATTGCCACGGGCAGTTGTTGGATGGCCATTCATTTTCTTCGTTAGTGGCGTAGACGCCAGGAGGTAAACCTATGGTAGGTGTATTTTATTGGTCTGGTACAGGCAATACAGAAGCAATGGCGAATGCAGTAGCAGAAGGTGCTAAGGCTGCAGGTCAAGAGGTAACGTTAGAAGCAGTATCCGGTATTTCCGTTGATGATGCTGCTAAGTTTGATAAATTGGCTCTTGGTTGTGCTGACATGGGTGCTGAACAATTAGAAGAAATGGAATTTGAACCTTGGTTCACAGAATTAGAAGGTAAATTAGCTGGTAAAAAAGTTGTTATTTTCGGTTCTTGGGGCTGGGGTGGCGAATGGCTTGGCCCATGGGGAGACCGCGTAAAGGCAGCTGGTGCGGAGCTTCTCACAGAAGGGCTCAAAATTAATGGCACACCAGATGATGCTGGCTTGGATGAATGCCGTCAATTGGGCAAAACATTAGCCGAAGCATAAAACCCAGCAAGCAAGTAAGAATCCATATACAAGCAAGAATCTCCTAAAAACCTACATGAATAGATCCTGCACTGGCAGGTCGATGACCGCTCCTCCATGAGGGGCGGTCATTTTTGTATAGGTTAGGTGCTTGCTTTGGTATATAATGGAACAATATAGATCAGTTAGGAGTAGGAGGTTTTTATGAGTCGTTTTACAGTGACCTACACCATCGGTGTTAGCGATCAGGCTGAGGCTAAATCCGTTGCAGAAGCTCTTGCAGTAGAGCAGACTATTGAATTTCCTCCGGAGTTGGTGATGGATGATTTTATCCGCAATCAGGTTAAGGGTCGGGTAGAGGACCTTGTAGGAGAGGGCACTCACTTCCTAGCTAAGATTTCCTATGATGAAGCTTGTACCGCCATGGAGGCCACTCAGTTTTTGAATGTTCTTTTTGGTAATTCCTCGTTACAGCCCCATATATGGGTGACAGATTTTAGCCTAACACCAGCAATGGAGCAGGTCTTTAAGGGACCTCGCTATGGTCTTAAAGGCTTACGAGAACTCCTTCAGGTACCGACTCGCCCTATGATTCAGGCCGTGGTTAAACCCATGGGGACGGATACAAAGACGCTAGCCAATATGTGTGCTGCCTACACTCGGGGTGGTGTGGATGTTATTAAAGATGATCATGGCATTACTAACCAGTCGTTTTCTGCCTTTAGAGAACGGGTAGCCTCTTGTGCAGCCGCTGTGGCAGAGGCGAATGAAGCGACGGGAAATAGGGCTCTTTATGCGGCTAATGTGTCAGGCGATGGTACTGATGTATGGGAGCGAGCTTTTTATGCGAAAGAGAACGGGGCTACAGCTCTTATGATTACACCGGGCTTAGTAGGCTTTGGCTGGATGCATAAGTTGGCCTCTTGTGATCAATTGAATTTGCCAATTATATCCCATCCCGCTATGCTGGGGGGCTTTGCCTTACCAGGCCTATCGGGGATTGCTGACTACCTATGGTTGGGGCGAATCCCTCGGATGATGGGGGGCGATATGCCAATCTATGTATCCTATGGGGGGCGGTTCACCTTTACTAGAGAACAGGTTTTGCGGATTGCTGCCGCCATTCGTGAGCCTTTTGGGTCCATGCCAGCGGCCATTCCTTCCCCAGGTGGTGGGGTCACTGATCCACGTTTGGCTGAACTGGTTGACCTCTATGGGAATGATACCATGTTTTTGGTGGGGGGGGATATGTTCCGCCGCGGTCCTAATTTAGAGGATACTATGAAGTACTTTGTTAATCGATTGGAAAGCCTGCAAAAGTAAGGCGTACGTAGTTGTTGTTAGCTGCTAGCAGGCTTGAGAGGTTCTTGTGACAGATTCTAAAAAAATGGCTGTTCATGTTATTGCTAGTGGTTCTAAGGGTAACTGTACCGCCATCGAATATGGGGATTCTGTGATCCTCCATGATGCGGGTATATCTTGTCGCCGTATCGTAAATGGTCTTAAGCAATTGGGTATTAGTATGGAGCGGGTGGAAGGCGTTTTCGTTTCACATGAACATTCAGATCATGTGAATGGCTTGCCTCAATTACTCAAGCAATATGACCTACCGGTTTATACCCGCGAGGCTACTTGGCGGGCCTTGTCGAATAAACTCCTAGTGCCGGATAAGCGTTTGGTGCCTATTACAAAGACTTCCTTTTCTCTAGGTTCTATCGACCTAGAACCCTTTAAGGTTAGCCATGATGCGGCCGACCCTCATGCCATGTGTTATTATGGGGGGGCTTGTAAGGCTACGGTTATGACTGATACAGGTTTGGTGTCCGACTATATGCTCGAGCATATAGATCATACAGACCTCTTGGTCTTGGAAGCCAATTACGATAAAAATATGCTTTTCTTTGGCAAGTATGCATCTTTCCTAAAACAACGCGTCTCTGGTGATGAAGGACACTTATCTAATGCTATGGCCGCGCAAGTTTTGACCATGATGAAGCGACCTGATTTTATGAAGGTCGTCTTAGCCCATCGGTCAGAGAATAACAATACTATGGAGAAGGTGACTTATACAGTGGGCCATACTATCGTCGATGCGGGTATAAAGATTGGTCCAGAAATGCGCTTGACTCATGCCCAGCCGGATCGAAGGGTCTCCATGTACCAAGGAGAAGTAGGCTTTCACGAAGAGGATAAGAATTAGTTATGAAATATACCATTGTATGCATTGGTAAGCTCAAGGAGCCCTACCTGCGGGAAGGGGTAGCGGAATTCGTCAAGCGGACCCGTCCTTATGGGGGGATTGTCATTCAAGAGCTTAATGAATCTAAGATAGGTGATAAGCCATCGGATGCGGACCGCCTTCAAGTTGTCGAAGAGGAAGGGGACCGACTTCTTAAGGCAGCCCCTAAGAATTCCTATAAGGTTCTCTTAGATGTTTATGGCAAGCCTATGTCCTCTGAGCAGCTGGCTGAGACCATTTCCAAGCTAGAAGTAGATGGGCGGTCGGATATGACCTTTATCATCGGTGGTGCTTTTGGGGTGTCGGAAAACCTCCGACGAGCTGTAGATTATAAGCTATCTTTTAGCCCTATGACCTTCACCCACCAAATGATACGTCTCCTCTTGGTAGAACAGATCTACCGGGCTTGTAAGATTAATCGTCATGAACCCTACCATTGGTAAAAAAATCTTGCTAAAAAAAGAGG
>URSE01000062.1 GCA_900550455.1 uncultured Veillonella sp.
AAAAGTTCTCATTGACAATAAATTTTAAATTGAGTACTATATAGACAAGTTGTTGAGAAGTTTTATCATTACGATGCTTGATAGATATAGAAAAGAGGAATTGTATGAGTCAGCTTGGCATTATTGTTGCTTCTTTTGGTTCCGTTTATGTAGAGGCAGTAGAAAAATCGGTAGATGCACTTGTGGAAGATGTGAATGAGGCTTATCCTGATGCGGTTGTAGAACGGGTCTTTCTATCTCCTGCACTGGTGGAAAAGTGGAATGAATTGGAAGAAAAACCTGTATTGGATTTGGAAGGGGCTTTGGCTAATTTAGAAGCAAAAGGTGTCACGGAAGTATATATTCAACCTATGTCCGTGGTTAACGATCCTTGCTATCAGGACTTGCGACGCCAGGTATCCAAGTATGTGCGAGAACGGATCTATTCATTCTCCTCCATATATGTAGGTAAACCGCTCTTAGCATCCTTGGGCGTTAAGAATCATGTGGATGACTATGAGCAAAGTTTGGAGTCTATTTATCGTCATGTAGGTCCATCTGCTATTAATAAGACTATCTTACTCATGGCTAATGGTAATGCCCAATTAGAATATGCCACCTTGCAAATGAAGGCTCTTTGTGCGGGGATGAACAATGTGGTGGTATTTACATCTAATGGATTCCCTAACTTTAAGCAGTCCCTCCAATTCTTACGAGCTTCTGGTCATACAGAAGTTTTGGTGGTACCTATGGCTGTGATAGGGTCGTCTCATCTTATGGATTATTTGGGTGGCAACCGGTCTGACTCCGTAGCGACTCTCTTAGCTGAGGCTGGTTATAAGGTGGATATTTGGAATCAAGGATTAGGAGAAAATCCTTATATCCGTGGTCTTTTCCTCAAGCACATCAACCAAATGATGCAATTTGTAGAACGCCGTAAATCTGACGGTCCTGTGAATCGTGCTCAAAAGTCTACGGTTACCCTGATCAAAGGAGCCTAAGACCTACAAATGTATACATGTATACATATAAAGGACTCTCTATGAGGGTCCTTTTTTGTGGTATTATGGCATAGTAAAAGACTACTAGGTTTTAATTTTATGTAATTCTTTATAAGAATCCTATGGTATCCACTAGGAGGACCACTAATGAATGATCTTGCTATAGTAGTAGTTGCTTATGGGACTACTAATGAAGAACAGGCTAATCAGACTATTTTGCCTTTGTTTGCCTCCATCAAGAAGGCTTTTCCAAAGCATACAGTATCCTTAGCCTATAGTTCCATGAAGATTGTCAGCAAGATTCGGGAACGAGGTGGCCAAGTGACTTCTTTAGAAGACTGTTTGGAAGGCTACCAAGCAAAGGGGTTTAAAAAGGTCTTAGTAGAGCCCCTCTTTGTCACAGAAGGGGAGGCGTTACTCGATCTAGATAAACGTCTCAGGGCTTTTGGACAGACTCATGCAAGCATGACTTTACACAGGGGTGAGCCTTTGATTCCTGCTGGTCGAGAGGGGGATCGAGTAGTTTTAGAAGCCTTAAAAGATTATGTTAAACCTAGTTTTGAAGAGAGGAAAAATCGTCATGGCCTTTTGTTAATAGGTCATGGGGGAGCTGCGGTGACCCATCGTATTTATGAGAATTTACAAGTTGCCTTGGATGCTATCTGTCCTATTCCTTTGCGAATAGGGGCCTTGACGGGGACGGCTAACGTAGTATCCCAAGAAGGTTTGGATAACCTAGTCCTGTGGGTGGAGAACCATTGGATAGATCAGGTTCATATTTACCCTCTTTTTTATACGGCAGGTTATCATGTGAATAAGGATATTTTGGGTCCTGGGCCAGACTCTATATGCTCTCAGTTAGGTCGACGACAAGTAGATACTGTTCCTCATATGTTAGGTCTTGGTCAATCTAAATTAGTGGCTAAGATAGTAATCAATGAAATATCGAAAAAAATAAAAATACTACTTGAACAATAATCATTATTGAGTATATAATATAGATGTAATTCGATTTAAATAAAGTTATTTACATATTTTAGGAGGCTATTATGGCTATTCATGATCTTATCAAAACTGGCGATTGGAAGGGTGAAAAACACGTTCCTGTTATCACATGCCCAGACACCTTCCAAAAGGGTCAAGCAACAACTATCGAGTTAGCTGTAGGTAAAGAAATTGCTCACCCAAATACATTGGAACATTACATCAAATGGATTAAATTGTATTTCGTAGCAGAAGGCACTCAACACCCTGTTGAAGTAGCAGAACTTAACTTTATTGCCCATGGTGAAGGGGAAGTTTTGGCACAACCAATTGGTACAGTAACCGTTGCCTTGCCTACATCTGGTAAATTGATCGCTGTTTCCTATTGCAATATTCACGGCTTGTGGGAATCTGAAAAGGATATCACTGTAGCATAGACTAGTTGTCTTTTATACAATTACATTGTAACGATATCACAGTAACGTAAACTTAGACTCCTTACGCTGCTTGATATAAGCCCCTGATCTAAAAATCAGGGGCTTTCTTGTTGATTTGTGTCTAGTGAAACTTAAAAAAATTGTCCGTAGTGAATGGATAAATATCCTTTCAGTAAAGAAAAATCCCTATAAATCCCTTTACACAGGTATTTCTATAGGGTAGAATTAAACCATATTTGTTGATAGTCATTCAGATAAATGAGGGATTTTTCGTGCCTTTAATTGTTAAAAAATTTGGTGGTTCTTCCGTAGCAACACCAGAAAAAATATTTAATATCGTGGATCGCGTCTTACGCGAACGCCAAGAGGATGATCAAATCGTCATCGTCGTATCTGCCATGGGAGATACAACGGATGATTTGGTAGGCTTAGCTAAGCAAGTGACCAATAAACCCTATGGTCGGGAGATGGACCGCCTTCTCTGCACTGGGGAACAGGTAACTATTTCCTTGATGGCTATGGCTTTTGAAACACGGGGGCAAAAGGCTATCTCTATGACTGGCGCTCAAGCTGGAATTAAGTCCTCCGATGCCTTTAATAAAGGCCGTATTTTGGGTGTAGAACCGGGTCGTGTATTTGAAGCACTGGACGCAGGTAACATAGTTGTTGTAGCTGGATTCCAAGGCATTACTGAAGATGGTGATATGGCTACCTTAGGTCGTGGTGGTTCCGATACGACAGCCGTTGCTTTGGCAGGTGCTATGAAGGCGGATGTATGTGAAATCTTTACCGATGTAGATGGCGTATATTCTACAGACCCTCGGGTTTGCCCAAAAGCAGAAAAATTGCCTGAAATTACCTATGGTGAAATGTTAGAAATGGCCCGCCTTGGTGCAGGTGTTATGCAACCACGGGCAGTTGAAATGGGCCTACGCTATGGAGTGCCAATTCATGTACGATCTACTTTCACCAGTGATCAAGGGACAATTATCCGGGAGGACTATACAATGGAACACAATAAACGCGTTATTACAGGCGTAGCTGATGATAAAAACGCTGCCAAGGTATCCTTGATTGGCGTAGAAAATAAACCAGGCGTAGCGGCTAAGGTATTCAAAGCTTTGGCAGCTCACAATGTGGATGTGGATATGATTGTTCAATCTATTCGCTCTAATAACGATGCTAAAACAGATATCGTATTCACGGTCATGAATGATGATGTGCCACAAGCTAAAGAAATCATTGATGAAATTCATAAGGAAATCAATATCGATGATATCAATATCGATGAAGATGTTGCGAAGGTATCTGTGGTTGGCGCGGGTATGTTAGGACAACCAGGCGTGGCTGCACAAATGTTTGATATCTTGGGCCAAGAAGGGATTAACGTAGAAATTATTTCTACTTCTGAAATTTCTATCACTTGTTTAGTAAAAGAAGAACGCGTTAAGGATGCTGTAAAGGCTATTCATGAAAAACTCTTCTTTGCAGAACGCGGCTAATGGTTATGGATGCACTTGATAGCTTCATGCAGGAGATCCTCAACGATGATGTAAGAAGGGAAGGCCTCTTGCATGATATGATTGACCATTTGCAAAACCAACCTCTTCCTTCGGCTGAACAATTGACTACAGGCTTTACGGATACTACTCAACGTCATGGAGTTTACTATGACTATGACAAAGGGGAGGTAACTATTTCCTACCGCGTCGTAGATGACATGTATCCTAGTCGGCTTATGTCCTTCGAGAATTTTCGGGTCGTTCTAGAAGGATTATTGGTTTGTCGACGCAACAAAAAATGGGCTCTAGAATCCTAGTAGAGGGGCCGTAACAGAATGCGATAAAACCGCATTCTGTTACGGCCCCTTTTCATTTCCTTATATGTTCGTATGGTATAATAAATCCATATGTATATGAGCATAAGTTGCTTGTCAATTTACGATAGATAGGCCTTTTTACGGCCGCATTTTATGATTAGGAGTTGCTA
Source organism: uncultured Veillonella sp. (assembly GCA_900550455.1). GTDB lineage: Bacteria > Bacillota > Negativicutes > Veillonellales > Veillonellaceae > Veillonella. The sequence goes on from URSE01000062.1 coordinate 4,391, forward strand.
TGGAGCTCAATAAAACTTACTCTGGCTTTACCCTCAATCGCATCGAACACATCGATGAAATTAATGGGACTGCCTATGAAATGAAGCATGATAAATCTGGAGCCCGTCTCATTTATATTGACGCACCGGATACCAATAAGGTTTTCAATATTGCCTTTCGTACTACCCCTAAGGACAATACGGGGGTTGCCCATATTATGGAACACTCCGTACTCTGTGGGTCCCGCAAGTTCCCTCTAAAAGAACCTTTCGTAGAATTGGTTAAGGGATCTCTCAATACCTTCCTAAACGCTATGACCTATCCGGATAAGACTATGTACCCGGTAGCCTCCAAAAATGATAAGGACTTCCACAATCTCATGGACGTGTATTTGGATGCAGTCTTTTTCCCTCGCGTAGCAGAAGATCCTGAAATCGTCATGCAAGAAGGTTGGCACTACGAATTAGAAACTAAAGAAGATCCTTTGACCTATAAGGGAGTCGTTTTCAATGAGATGAAGGGTGTTTATTCTTCGCCGGATTCTATTTTGGAACGACACAGCATGGAGGCACTCTTCCCAGATACAACCTATGGTGTTGACTCTGGTGGGGATCCTGATTTCATTACGGATTTAACCTATGAAAAGTTCCAAGATTTTTACCGGACTTACTATCATCCATCTAATGCCTATATTTTCCTCTACGGGCAAATGGATATAGAATCGCATTTGGCTTTCATCGATGAGGAATACCTTAGTCATTTTGATGCTATTGATGTGACCAATACGGAAATCGGCTTGCAAGCGCCTCTTGAAGATGGGGTTCAAGCCGCCTATTCGTATAGCATTGGTTCCGAGGAAGCTAAGGGAGGTAAAACCCTTCACGCCTTGACCTATGTGCTTAATGGTATGGATCAAGAGAAGTCCTTAGCCTTTGAAGTCTTGACCCATGCTCTTTTGACATCACCTGCAGCCCCTCTTAAACAGGCACTTATCAAGGCTGGGGTGGGGTCTGATATTTCCGGTTACTATTTGGATTCCATCCGCCAACCTCTATGGAATATTACTGTCTCTGGTTCTGATATGGGTAAGGAGGCAGACCTAAAGGCTATTGTAGATAAGACACTTGCAGAGATTGCTACTAATGGGTTAGATAAGGAGCTATTAGAGGCTTCTTTAAACTCTATTGAATTTTCTTTGCGGGAAGCTGATTTTGGTGGTCGCCCAATTGGCTTGGCCTATGTCATCCGCATGATGGATAATTGGCTCTACGGAAAGGATCCTTTGGAACTCCTTCACTATGAAAAGGCTTTAGCCGCAATTCGTGCTGGTTTAGAGGGTGCCTACTTCCAAGATTTAGTCAAAGAGTCCTTGTTAAGAAATAACCATAAGGCTTTGATAAGCATCTATCCTGAACCAGGCTTGCAAGAGAAGAAGGATAAGGCGCTGACAGAGAAACTCGCGGCTCTTAAGGAAGCCATGTCAGACCAAGAATTGGAAGATATAATTGCTAAAACAAAACACCTCAAGGAGCGGCAAGAAAGCCCTGATTCTGAGGAAGCCTTAGCTAGCATTCCTCTCTTGGAATTATCTGATTTGTCGCCACAAGTGGACAAGATTGAACGAGTTGATTCCCAAGTGGGTCCTACGGGCTTCCACTTTGTACCAACCTTCGCCAAAGGTATTAACTATGTAGCTTACTACTTTGGCTTAGATTGCCTCACAGAGGAAGAACTCTTCTACGCGGACCTCCTGTCTGATATGTTGGGCCGAGTTAATGCAGGGGACAAGGCCTATGATCAAGTAGCTAAGGATATTAACCTCAACTTAGGTGGTTTTTCTACAGACCTTA
>URSE01000063.1 GCA_900550455.1 uncultured Veillonella sp.
AATACGCATAGGGGATTCCTCACACAGTCAAATGTTCAATCAATAGATATAGGTAAAATCTAAGTATACAAATATACCTATATTATACTACGAACAAGACCTCTCTATATATAAAAAACCCTCCTTGGATTAAATCCATTCTGGAGGGTCCACAATAATTTTCTTATTTTCTAAATCAACCTTGATAACAACGCTAGGAATGTTAGCAAAGAGTTGATCTTCTTGCCCTTCTTGACTGACTACATAAACGTCGTTAGCACCAGGCTGCAACACATCAGTCAGGGTCCCCAAATGACGGCCCTGGGTGTCCTCCACATCTAGCCCAATGAGGTCAAAGATATAGTAACGTCCTTCTGGTAAGGGTACAAGGTCTTCACGCTTTACTTGAATTTCCTTCTTACTATAGAGCTCCGCCCTATTGCGATCAGGGATTTCCTTAAAGGAAGCTAAGATGTATTGTTTGTGAAAACGAGCGGATGTTAAATGGTGGACTTTACCATCTATGTAACAGGCATCCATCTCGAGGAACCGATCGGGAAAATCGGTTTGCGGCATAATACGAAGATCACCCCGCACACCGTGCGGGGCAATGATAATGCCTATGGTAAACAAGTCTTCCCGGACTCTATTAGCCACGGAAACCTTTTACCACACCGTCTTCAAGGATGATTTCAGCACCCATGATGTCGTCGAGGTTATCCCCCACCTTGACAGTGATAACTTGTTCCAACTGACCTTGTGGAATTTCGGCTCCCAAGGTAAGCTCTTTAACTTCTTCCAACTTAGCTGTTACTTCTGCCTTGAAAGAGTTAGCCCGTTGTTTTTGTTCTTCGATTTGTTCACGAATATGTGCTAGACCGTTTGGATCTAATTTAGCTTGTTCCGTCATCAACCGTTGGGCTTGAAATTCGATTTGCATCAAATCTTGGTCAACGGTTTGTAAACGTTCTTCCAAATCAGTAATCATACGATCTTTAAGCAATTCAGTGACAACCGCTTTTACCGCCACAGGGACACGAAGTTTCATTTCTTCCATTTTTATCTCCCTAGACAATATCTACAGATATCTTCTTGTTCTTTTTGATGGCCGCAGCCTTAGCAACGGCTCGAATCGCTTGTGCGATACGGCCGCCCTTACCAATGACCTTACCCTTATCATCTGGCGCCACATGGAGTTCATAGACTACCATATGCCCCTTATCGACTTCGGTAACCCTAACAGCATCCGGCTGCGTAACTAATGACCGCGCAATTAATGAAATCAAATCTTTCATATAATCTGCCTTTCAATTAATTATTTTTTAGCAGCTGCGAATTTAGCCATTACGCCTTCTTGTTTCAACAAAGAACGTACTGTGTCTGTAGGTTGCGCACCTTTACCCAACCAAGCGATAGCTTTTTCTTCATCGATGGAAACCATAGCTGGGGATTTAGTTGCGTCGTAAGCACCGATTGTGTCAACTGGACGACCTTCGCGTGGAGCGCGGGAGTCAGCAACAACGATACGGTAGAAAGGAGCTTTTTTAGCACCCAAACGAGTCAAACGAATTTTCAACATGTGAGATTCACCTCCTTGAATATTTAGTCCGGGCCCCTCTCCTACTGAGCAGTGGGCCCTGTGCCTGCGGCACGTATAGTATGGCCTTCCCCCACAAGGTAGGCCATAGATACAGGCATAAAATTGTGCCGTAATGCCTCCCCCTTCAAGGAAGGGAGGAATTACATCTTACATGAAAGGTAACTTAGGGAACATGCCCTTTTTGCCGCCCCCTGAAAGTCCCTTAAATTGTTTCATCATCTTGCTCATTTCATCAAATTGCTTGATGAGGCGGTTAACATCTTGCACAGTCATGCCAGATCCCTCAGCAATTCGCTTACGACGAGAGCCATTCAATATTTTAGGATCCTGCCGCTCTGCAGCCGTCATAGATTTGATGATAGCTTCTACGCGACGTACTTCCTTAGAGTTAAGGTCGAAGTCACCCAATTGATCCTTGAGTTTCCCCATACCTGGAAGCATACCTAAAATATTGCCAAGAGGACCTAGCTTGCGGATTTGGTTCATCTGTGCCAAGAAGTCATCTAAGGTGAATTGATTCTTAGCCATCTTCTTGGCCATTTCCCGGGCTTCTTCCTCATCGATAGCCCCTTGAACGGATTCAATCAGGGTCTTAAAGTCGCCTAGGTCCAAGATTCGAGAGGCCATACGATCAGGATAGAACACATCAAAGCCATCCATTTTTTCGCTGACCCCGGTGAACTTGATAGGAAGTCCCGTTACAGCCTTGATAGACAAGGCCGCACCACCGCGGGCGTCCCCATCCAATTTGGTGAGAATAACACCATCAACGCCCAGTTTTTCATTAAAAGTTTGCGCAGTTGTCACCGCGTCTTGGCCAATCATGGAATCCACAACCAAAAGGATTTCATGGGGCTTTACTTGCCCCTTGATACGGGCCAGTTCATCCATGAGAACCTCATCGATAGCTAGGCGTCCTGCCGTATCGATGATGACTACGTCTTTTAACATGGATGTAGATTGTTCTACAGCCCGTCGTGCAATATCCACCGGATCCGCACCTGGTCTTTCATCTGCAAAGACAGGGATATCGATTTGCTTGCCCACCACTTGCAATTGCTTAATAGCTGCCGGACGGTATACGTCAGCTGCTACAAGAAGTGGATGTTTACCTTGCTTACGAAGGTAGACCGCTAACTTACCAGCAGTAGTCGTCTTCCCAGCCCCTTGCAGCCCCACCAACATAATGATTGTTGGCGGTTTAGACGCGACCATAATACGGGACTGGGTCCCACCTAAGAGCTCTGTCAACTCATCATTTACAATCTTAATAACCGTTTGCGCTGGGTTCATAGAGCCAAAGACTTCTTCCCCTAGGGCCTTTTCCTTAACGGACTTGATAAAGTCCTTAGCCACCATAAAATTTACGTCCGCTTCTAAAAGGGCTGTCCGCACTTGACGAAGGGCAAAATTCACATCCTCTTCTGTGATTTTACCCTTCCCCTTCAAGGAGTCAAAGGCGTTTTGTAGTTTTTCTGTCAAGCTGTCAAAAGCCATGCTATCCCTCCATTTGCGCCAACAATTGTTGCATAGCGGCCTTATCGACCACCGCTGCTTGTAGTTCCTGCCGCATCTTGTCGATTAAAGCCTCACGGCGTTCGTAATTCCTAACTAAATGCAAGGACTCTTCATATCCATTAAGGACCTGCATGGCTCGCTGTAAATTATCATGCACGGCCTGACGAGACACCCCCAATTGATCAGCAATTTCTGCTAGGGACATGTCATCCTCATGATGAAGTACTATGCACTGTAGTTGTTTCTCTGTTAATAAGGCGCCATAGAAGTCAATGAGCAGGCTAACCAAAACTCGTTCTTCCATCGTTCCTTCTCTCTATTAAAGTCAAAATAATTATCTTTTTCTGACAAGGCAATTTGCTTTACACCTTATGTTAGCAAATAAGAAAAAGACCTGTCAAGGATTTTCCCTTAACAGGTCTTAAAAAGACTTTATTAACTTATCATTGATTTACTTTTCAATATTAGCCAATTTTAACCGTAGGGCATTAGATACAACTGTAACTGAGGAGAATGCCATGGCTGTACCAGCGATCATTGGATTAAGGAGACCAGCTGCAGCTAATGGAATACCAATACAGTTAAAGATTAAGGCCCAGAAGAGGTTTTGCTTAATATTAGTCAAGGTCTTACGGCTCAAGTTAATGGCTTGTACCAAAGAATTAAGGTCATTACGAACCAAAACGATATCTGCCGCTTCTACGGCTATGTCCGTACCAGACCCGATAGCAAAGCCGATATCTGCCGTAGCTAAGGCAGGGGCATCATTGATACCATCCCCTACCATGCCGACACGTTTGCCTTGGGCTTGAAGGTCTGCTACCTTAGAAGCCTTGTCCTGAGGTAAGACTTCTGCTATAACATGCTCAATGCCAGCTTGCTTGGCGATGTATTGAGCGGTTCGCCGATTATCCCCCGTCAACATCCACACTTCAACGCCTTTTTTCTTCAAATCAGCAACAACCTTCTTGGTTTCTGGACGTAATTGATCTTCTACGGCCCAGAGGGCGGATACAATTCCATCCACGGCTAAGAGAGAAACAGAAGCCCCTTGTTCTTCCAAACCTAGTACATCTGGCAAAATGGCTTCCATTGGATACCCTAAATCAGTCATCCATCGGCTATGGCCCAATTGCAAGAGATGTCCTTCAACAGTCCCTTCTAGGCCTTTACCAGGAACATCCTTAAAGTCCCCTAAGCTTATGGATGGATCCATCTTTTTATAGCCCCTATCTTCCCCATAGTAAGTCATGGCAATAGCGATTGGGTGAGATGTCTTTCCTTCCAAGGCCATCATATATTTCATATTGTCTTCTTCATGACCCGCATAGTTGGTATACTGTCTAACTTCCAAGACCCCTTGGGTAAGGGTCCCTGTCTTATCCACCACGAGGGCATTAAGACCACCAGTCTTTTCCAAAAACTCAGCCGACTTAATGAGAATGCCATGTTCAGCACCTAAACCAGACCCTACCATGATAGAAGTTGGTGTCGCTAACCCCAACGCACAAGGGCAAGCAATAACCAAAACAGCCGTAGCGGAGAGGACGGATTGGTTAAGGCTTCCATCCAAAAGGAAGTACCATACTAAACCCGTAAGGACAGCTATAGCAATAACAGCCGGTACGAAGTAGGCAGCCACGACATCGGCAATCCGTTGGATGGAGGCCTTGGATGTTTGTGCCTCTTCCACGACCTTAATGATTTGCGACAGCATGGTGTCCATGCCAATCTTCTTGGCTTCCATAGTAAAAGAGCCAGTCAAGTTAATGGTAGCGCCGATGACATCAAGGCCCACCTTCTTTTCTACTGGCAAGGACTCACCTGTCAACATAGATTCATCTACAGTGGAATAACCCTCCAAGAGAGTCCCATCCACTGGAATTTTTTCACCGGCCCGCACCTGAATGCGGTCCCCTGGTTTAACTTGGCTAGTAGGGGTATCCACCACCTGTCCATCCCGTTCTACGTGAGCCACTGCTGGTTGTAAGGCGATGAGCTTTTGCAAGGCTTCAGAGGTCCGCCCCTTAGCCACTTCTTCCAAGAGTTTCCCTAAGAGAATAAAGGTAATGAGCCATGCGGAGGTTTCAAAGTAGACCTGAGGATGGTGGCCTGCTGGATGAACCATGATGAGCCAATGATAAATGGAGAAGAGATAGGCTACCGATGTTCCCATAACAACTAAGACATCCATGGTTAAGGCACCGGATTTAATAGCTGACCAAGCACCCTTATAGAAAACAAGGCCCGGTCCAAATTGAGCGACAGACGCCAAGACAAATTCTACGCCAATTGGTAGCATATAGTCCTCTAGGCCGAAATTAGGCAAGAACATGGATACCATCATTGGTACTGCCATACAAGCAGCTATAACAAAGCGTGCAATTGGCTTCTTAAGGTCTTGCTTTTCAATTTCTTGCTTAGTGGGATCTGCTTCTTCAGCACCAAAGCCAATACCCTGAATGGCCCCAATAATAGCCTCTGCTGTGAGACCCGTCCCTTCTTTTAGGTCAACAGTCCCCTTCCGGGTCAAAAGATTTACCTTAACATCTTCTACGCCGTCTAATTTAGATACGACATTCTCTACCCGTTTTACACAGGCCGCACAGTGCATGCCTGTAATATCAAACTCTTTTTTCATACATAACCTCTTTCACAAAATAGGAGTCTTTATTATGCTTACAATTCCCTTGTAAAAAGGATTTTAATTCCCTAGTATTTCTACAGGATTTACTACTTAAGGTTACACCTAGATGATAAATAATGTCAAATTATGAGCATTCATTATGCTTTAACTATAACGAACAGTTATATTATGTCTAGTTTTCTGTTATAATGATATATATTTAGTGTGAAAATGAGGATTAGCCATGCGAGACATAAGCCAACAAAAGGATTATATAGCTGTTAGTCAGCCCTATCGCACAGAATATACTATTGAGAAGTCTCGTTTTATCGCTAGTATAGCCCCTTGTCAAAGCGAGGCGGAAGCCCAGGCTTTTATTACTAGCACAAAAAAAGAATT
>URSE01000064.1 GCA_900550455.1 uncultured Veillonella sp.
TTCACGAGTTTCGAAAGTACCGAAACCGATTACTTGTACTTTGTCGCCTGCTGTCAAAGCTTCAGCAACTGTATCAAATACAGCTTTTACTGCTTTTTCAGCATCTTTTTTTGTCAATTCAGCTTTTGTTGCAACGCTTGCGATCAATTCTGTTTTGTTCATAACAAAACCTCCTTAAAAATAAATAGACGCATTTAAGTTGACTCCCTAGGTCGACCTAAATGGATTCATGCGCTTTCGCCTGCTCCCAAAAGGCATCCAACTCTGCTAGTGAATAGCTCTCCCATGGACGACCACTTTGGTCAACACATTGTTCAACATACGCAAAGCGCTTGCAAAACTTAGTGTTTGTGCGGTTCAGTGCATTTTCTCCGCTTATTTTAAACCATCTAAATAGATTTATCAAGGCAAAAAGCACATCGCCGCCCTCTTTTTCCATGTTTTCCCTATCATTTTCAGCGATAGCTTCTTTAAACTCTTCTATTTCTTCGTATACTTTTGTCCAACAAGGATCCACAGAATCCCAGTCAAAACCTACCTTGGCGGCCTTTTCTTGTAGTTTTTGAGCACGCATCAGGGCAGGCAGGCCCTTAGGAACACCAGCTAGAACTTTTTTTCGCCCCTGTCCCTTCTCTTTGGCCTTCAATTGATCCCAAGTCAGCTTAGTCTCTCCCATTTCAAGGGCTGATGACTGGTTAAATACATGGGGATGACGGCCCACCATCTTTTGGGATACGTCATTGATGACATCCTGAACGGTAAACTCTCCCCGCTCTTCTGCTAGGCGGGCATGAAAGACCACTTGGAGGAGTATATCCCCCAACTCTTCCCGCAAGTTATCCATATCATCAGCATCGATGGCATCTAGAGCCTCATACACCTCTTCCAATAGGTAGCGACGAAGGCTCTTGTGAGTTTGAGCCCGGTCCCAATCACACCCACCTGGTTCCCGTAGGGTCCTTACCACGTCTTCCAAGGGTTCTAACGTGAAAGCCAGATCTTCCATATCCCGCTCATAGGCAGCGGTAACTGGATCTTTTTCTTCCTCGGGGATTGATGTAGCTACCATGTCTCCTGGGAATTTTTCTTCATATGTCATACTATACCTCTTACCAAGTAGCAATATAAGTTCTACTTACCCTCTCGAGCACGCAATTTCTTGCCTATAACAGGGAAATTATATAAGTCCTTGTAGACAAGAGCCTTAGTAATCCAAAGTGTGACCACATAGACGAGAAGGGCCACAATGATAGTCAAGGCTACGGCTATATTATTCCCCAACAAACTTTGGAGGAAGAGGAAAACCACCTCGGAAGCACCGCCCATAGCTAAGGCAGAAAGAATAATTTTAAGAAATATCTTAGGATTCATAATAGAGCCCACCAAACGACCTACAAACCACAGGTTGATAAGAGCTGCTACTGCAAATGTGGCATTGGTAGCCCACGCCGCTCCATTGATTCCAATCATAGGTGTCAACACCATATCCAAGATTACCTTGGCCACTAAACCTAGGCCAATGGTCACCATAGGTATAAGAGTCTTACCCAGCCCCTGTAAAACAGCTGCTGTTACCTGCTGTAAGCCGATGAAAATAATGGTCAAAGACATGACGGCGATAACAGGACCCGCATAAGGGGTAGCATAGAGGAGTTGAGAAACTGGCTGAGCTAAAACGGAAAGGCCCACGCAAGCTGGAATGGTAAAGAGACTGGCCACCTTCATAGCCGATTGGGCCCGTCCTCTTACACTACTAAGTTGCTGCAAGGAATAAGACTCCGAAATAGCTGGCACCAAGGAAGATGCCAAAGATTGAGTCAGTATGACCGGTAGCCCCACCAAGGATGTAGCCATGCCTGCCAAATATCCGTACTGGGTGGTAGCCTCTTTCATATAGTAACCAGTATTAATGAGGCTCTGAGGCACAATATAGAGATCAATGGCTGTCACCAGTGGAAGAACGATATTGGCTAGTGATACAGGTACCGCCAATAGGGCTAGGCGCTTTAGGATAGACCCTGTCGACTCCACTAAGGCAGCTTGATTTTGTTGGCCCTCTAAATCCTTACGAATAGCAGCCTGACGACCATAAAAGAAGAGAAGGACCACAAATCCTGCCAAAACACCTGGCAGGGTGGCAAAGGTTGCCCCTGCGGCCGCCCAATCGAGGCCTCGGTCAATGAGCAAGTAGGCCAAGACAACCATAGTCGTCACCCGGAAGGTTTGTTCAAAAATCTGAGAAACCCCCGTTGGCACCATGTATTGGAAGCCCTGGAAGTAGCCCCTAAAGCAGGCCAGCATAGTCACGATAAAGAGGCCCGGAGCCAAGGCCTGGATGGCCAAGAGAGCCCGAGGGTCTGTGACCATACCAGAGTCCACCATAGCTTGGGCTGTCCCATAGAGAGCTAATGAGAAGACTAGGCCTACAAAAAAGAGAATGACAAAGGAGGTCTTAAAAATCCGTCTAACCCCCCGCATATCCTTATTGGCTAGCTTATCCGCAATCATGATGGAAATGGCCACCGGTACACCCGAAGCAGCAATGGCTACGATAATTTGATAGATAGGATAGGCCATCTGGTAGAGGCCAATCCCCTCCCCCCCTAGAATACGGGCTATAAAGACCTTGGAGAGGGCCCCTATAACTTTCACAATGAGCCCCGCTAAGGTAAGGATCATAGCACCCTTTAAAAATCGATTCATCGGTCCTCCTTAGTCTGTATCGCGTAATGCCAGGTTCTTCATAACCCGGTCCATAATGGTCAAAATATCTGCTCCTAGGCTCTTGGTATAGATGTAAACCATGAGAGGCTGTCCTGCCTGTCCTTGGCCGCCCAGAATTTTCATAGACTTCCATAGAGCTTGGTCTATAGAACCTAAATCCCAGCCTACCATCTTAGACTCGTCCTGCCATTGGATAGTGATTGTATCATTGCGGAAGAGGATGGATTTGATACCCAAGAGGCGAGCTTCTTCTTTGATCTTAGCCACCCGGAGGAGGCGCTCCACTGGATCGGTAGGTGTCCCAAAACGGTCCACCAATTCATCCGTTAAATCGTTGAGTTCACCCAGGGATTTGACCTTGAGGAGGCGTTGGTAGATGGAAATCTTCCGAGCCGAATCCTTAATATAGGCGTCGTCTATAAAGGCGTCTACCTCAAGATCCACCGCAGGATCAGGTGGCACAACTTCCACTTCTTTATGTTGGGCCTTGGCAACAGCCTCTTCTAACATGGCCACATAGGTGCCAAAGCCTACAGCGGCGATATTACCGTGTTGTTGGGATCCTAACAGATTACCCGCACCACGGATTTCAAGGTCCCGCATAGCCAGCTTAAAGCCAGCCCCCAATTCCGTAAACTCTTCAATAGCCTTAAGGCGCTTTTCCGCTTGCTCTGTTAAGAGCTTGTCTGGTCGGTACATAAAGTAGGCATAGGCTCGGCGCCGAGACCTCCCTACCCGTCCCCGCATTTGATAGAGTTGGCTGAGGCCTAAACGGTCTGCATCATAGATAATGATGGTATTAGCATTAGGTATATCCAGTCCCGTTTCAATAATGGAGGTGGATAAGAGAACATCGTAGTGGCCTTCATAGAAGTCAGTCATAATGTTCTCGATTTGTCGTCCCGTCATCTGCCCATGAGCAATGGCCACACGTAGGTCTGGCATAGCTTGGGTCAATACTTCTTCCATATGTCCAATGGAGGCTACCCGATTGTAGACGAAGAAGACCTGACCACCTCGTTGCAGTTCCCGTCGAATGGCATCGGTGATAATTCCCATATCGTATTCCACTACATAGGTTTGAACTGGCAAGCGATCTTCTGGTGGCGTAGAGATGACAGACATCTCCCTAACCCCTACCAAAGACATATGGAGGGTCCGTGGTATCGGCGTAGCAGATAAGGTAAGAACGTCTATAGTATTAGCCCATTCCTTCCACTTTTCCTTTTGGGCAACCCCAAAGCGTTGCTCTTCATCTACCACCAAGAGGCCTAAGTCCTTAAACTTAACCTTAGCATTTAAGAGAGAGTGGGTTCCGATAAGGACATCCACCTGGCCTTCTGCTGTCTTCTTAAGAGTCTCCTTCTTCTCCGCAGCTGACCGGAAGCGGTTGAGGACATCGACATGAAGCCCCCAATGGGAGAAACGATCAGAGAAGGTTTGGAAGTGCTGTTGAGCTAGAACAGTAGTCGGCACTAGAACTGCTACCTGCTTACCAGCCATGACAGCCTTAAAGATAGCCCGCATAGCCACCTCAGTCTTACCAAAGCCCACATCGCCACAAAGAAGCCGATCCATAGGCTGTTGCCGCTCCATAGATTCCTTGATTTCTGCTGTAGCTACCAATTGATCTGCCGTTTCTTCGTAAGGGAAGGCATCTTCAAATTCAGCCTGCCAAGGAGTATCCTCGGGAAAGGCAAAACCTTCAGCAATCTCCCGCTTAGCATAAAGTTCGACTAGCTTATCTGCCAAGTCGTCGATGGATTTTTGAGCCTTAGCCTTAACCTTGCGCCAGTCTGCACCACCCATCTTATGGATACGCGGCACATCCCCCTCGTTACCAATGTACTTTTGTAGTTGATCCAAATGATCTGCTGGCAGGAAGAGGCGGTCTGTCCCTGCATAGGCAATTTCGATATAATCCTTATGCTTGCCCTCTACCTCAATGGTTTTGAGACCTAAATACTTACCGATACCATGAAGGGCATGAACTACATAGTCTCCCACCGTCAGATCCGTGAAGTAGTTAATTTCCTGCCCCTTCTCTTGCTTACGGCGAAGGCGTTTCTTTTGGGTCCCGTAGATATTCCCTTCAGTAACTAAGATAAAATGGCTATGAGGTAATTCAAAGCCATCTGTCAGAAGGCCCTGCATGACTAGGACTACATTCTTCTTAAGGCCCCAGTGGTCCACCTCTTCGTAGCGAATGCCGCCTTCTGCCAAGGCTGCCAAGAGGCTCTCCTTACGCTGGCGGTTGTTCATAACTAGAACCACTTGATGGCCTAGCTTGTGCCAGTTCTTGACTTCTTCAATAAAGATAGGGACCTGCCGTTCAAAGGAGGTCATAGACTTCCCTTGAATGCCGATAGAGCTAAAGCCAGGAAGGCCCATAGACCGCTGCTGCATAAAGGTATAGGCAATTTGCCGCTTGGCTACCATGGTTCTAGTCAAAGCGGGCCAATCCGCATGGGTTTTGAGGTGGTCTGGGTCCTCTTTGAGATACTTCTTGAGGGCCTCTTGCACGCGCAGAGGCTCATCAATAATCAACAAGGCATCCTTACCATAGGAGAGAAGGGTAGCCAGATTATCAGATGAAATCATGGAAAAAGGAGCTACGTTAAAGGTATCCAGAGAATCGATGGACCGTTGGCTAACCTCATCAAAATGGCGAATGGTATCCACCTGGTCCCCAAACAGTTCAATCCGGACCGGTTTATCTTCATTAACAGGGAAGATGTCGATGATATCACCACGAACAGCAAAATGTCCCCGCTGTTCAACCTGGTCTACCCGCTCGTAACCATTGGAGACCAATTCTTCTAAGAGGGTATCTCGATTAAGTTCTTCCCCTAGGTTGATATGAAGAACACAAGCCTTTAACTGATCAGGGTCAGCTATGTATTGAGCCACTTCTTCAGCGGTAGCAATGACCACAGAAGGATGACCCCAGATGAGGTCTGCTAAAGCGGACATCTGATTTGCCTGATTCTCTAGAGACCGAGCCGCGGTAGAAAATTGGACATGATCTACCTGTGGAAAACGGCGGACTACCTTATGAGGGGCTAAAAAAGCTAAATCCCGCTCCCAGCGATCAGCCTCTTCCCGATTATGGACCAGGACGATGATCGCTTCTTCCTCCGCCTCCTTAAGGGCCTGGGCCCAAAGGAAGGTCTTTTGCGACCCAGACAGGCCGTATATATTGGTCTTACCATCCTGCCTAAAGGCCTCTACAGCACTTTTAAAGGAAGGATTATCGTACAACAAGTCTTGAATTGCTTTCATCTATATCTCTTCTATAAACAGAAATAGGGCGTGACGAAAACGCCACACCTAATTACTTATATATTAATAGTCTTATTTTACTACTTTTAAAGGTATATA
>URSE01000065.1 GCA_900550455.1 uncultured Veillonella sp.
AAGGTAAAAGCATGTTATCTGTCCTTAAACAAATTGGGAAACATTCCCTCTTCCGCTACGCCCTGATCGGCCTCCTTCTCTTCGGAATCTTAGACTGGATTTACGAACCTATCACCTTGGGCCTAGACGCACAAGATATTTCTATCTTAGCCCTTCCAACCATTGTTGGTCTCTTTATCTTCCAATATTGTATGGGGACTCACATCCTGCGACGGGCTTTTCTGGGCCATGCCCTTGCAGGCCTTCTCTGGGCCCTAACCTTCCCCCTTCTCTTCCACTGGTCCTACACTAAACCCTTCTACTTCTATGAGTTCGCCAACGACTTCCTCTTTGGCCTCATCCTATTCATGAGCCTATCTGCTCTCCACTACCTATTGACGATACCCCGTAAGTGGACAAGGCTAGTCTCCCTAATCTTTGCCCTTATCAACCCTATTATCTGTTTTATTCCCTTCATTCAAATCGCATACTACTGTACTACCTGGCACTGCCTGACACCAGCGTCCCTCTTGGCCATCTATATGACCAATCCAGAAGAGGCCTTCGGCTTTGTTAAAAATGCGGCTGGTATACTTGGCCTCGTAGGTGTGGGTATCTTTTTTGTCATCTGGATTCTCATCTGCTTCTGGGCTAACTTGGGCATGAAGAAAATCGTAGACGCTACCCCTTCACAACCTGTACGCCGGCGCGCCCTTATCCTTGGCTTAATCGCCTCATGTATTTACCTCCCCTTCTTTCTCTGGCCAAAAACCTGCATTATCCACAACTGGAACGATGTAAAAGAATACGTCCAAGAAATGCAGGAATACAACTCTAAACACCAAGAAATTTTTGATTCCTTCAAGCTTTCAACTCATGACACAGCAGCTCAGGAAACACCAGGCACCATCATCCTCGTTATCGGCGAGTCTTCCTCCCGTAACTATATGAAGATTTATAACCACAACTTCCCTTATGATGATACCCCATGGCAGGAAAAAATGGCCGGTGATACTAAGGACTTCATTCTCTTCCAAAATGCCTACTCCTCCTATGTGCAAACGGTGCCAACCTTAGAACGGGCCTTAACAGAACGCAATCAATACGACGATAAGCCATTCCTAGATTCGGCTAACATCTTAGACGTCGCTAAAAAGGCAGGCTATGCCACAACCTGGATTTCTAACCAAGGGGTCTTTGGTCAATACGACACCGCCATTTCTCTCGTGGCTAAGACGGCCGACCAAGCTAAGTGGGCTCATGAATCCTATGAATTCTCAGACCGCTATGACGAAGCAGTCCTCCCACTCTTACAGTCCGTAGACCCTAAGAAGTCTAATTTTGTAGTAGTTCATATCATGGGTTCTCACATCTATTACAACGATCGCTACCCACATGAGTTCTCCAAGTGGCAAAAGGGTCCTTACCCTGATGGTGCAGAAGCCTATGCTAACAGCCAACTCTACACGGACTACCTCTTATCCCAAATCTACCAATACGGCAAGGACAATCTCAACCTCCAAGCTATGGTCTACTTCTCAGATCATGGTGAAAGCCTCAATAAGTCTCACAACCCAGATAACTTTGACTTTGATATGACACGTATTCCACTCTGGGTATACCTGTCCCCAACCTATATCAATAAGTATCCTGATACCTATAAGGTGTTAGAAAGTCGCAAGCAATCCTATTGGACCAACGACCTCCTCTACGACCTCTTGATTGGCATTATGCATGCCCCAAGTGATCGCTATGATCCAAGCCGAGACTTCTCCAATCCAGCCTATCGGTTTAAACCAGAGGATTTAACTACCCTCCTAGGTGACCAAAAAATTGTGTGGGATCCATTCTATCAAACAGGTCAATACGGTCCTATTAATTAAAATAGGTTTCCCTTAAAAAACTATATACACACAAAAGAGCAGCACCTCACTAGGTGCTGCTCTTTTTATTTCTATTTATTTTACAAAATGGTCTCTAGCAAAGGTCATATCTTGTACCAATT
This sequence comes from uncultured Veillonella sp., assembly GCA_900550455.1. Classification (GTDB taxonomy): domain Bacteria; phylum Bacillota; class Negativicutes; order Veillonellales; family Veillonellaceae; genus Veillonella. The sequence continues at coordinate 1,985 of URSE01000065.1, forward strand.
CTAAAACACCAATGTAGTTTTTGTCCTTATCTCGTACCGCTATATAACTAACATAGACAGGACGGTTTCTCTTTTCCAACCATACAGATACATTATCTCGTTCACCCTTGCGGAGAGCATCCACAATATTTTGAACGATTGGTTGAATTTTTGGTGGATGACAATCAAAGACCTTACGACCAAGAGCTGTTAGAGGACGCTTGAAGATTTTCTCTTCCCCTTCATTGAAGTAGCGATTGGTATCATCCGCATCAACAAAGGTCACTTCCATAGGCATGGTATTGAGCATAGCCTCTAGTTGAGCCACCGTAAATTGACCACCCCCTAAAACGATATCAGCCTTAGGCACATCGAGCTTGACAGTTGGGCTTACAGCCAAGGCTTTATCAGCCTCTGACCAGCGAGGAGCTGGAAGGCCAAAGATGGATTCATAGGCTTTACTATCTTGATAAATAGCATACCAATCTTCTTGGCTGAAGTTCTCGGAACAAATTGGGAAGAGAATATTTTGCTCCTTGTAAATCATCTCTTGGGCCCGCGTTAGAACCCCATCTAGATCCTCTAGCCAAGCCTTATCATGATCTTTTCCTTTGGCTAATTTCCCCAATTGGTCGCGAATATCATCGTCTACGGTCCACATCACCATAGATGGGCCAGAAATATCATACTTAACCTTTAAATTTGGGTAGAGGAGGTCCCCCTTCTTTTCATAGTGGGTAGACAGTTGACGAATAGCTGCTAAATCTTGGTCAGATACAGAGCCAGCTGCTACCTTTTCCTTAGTCTCTCTTAAAAGAGCATCTAAGGCTTTATTTTCTGCTGTCATAAGGGCTAGCGGATGACCTGGTGTGGCTAACAGGGTTGCCAGGCTGCCTGACTTGTCTTGGGATTCTAGAGCTGCTTCAACCTTGGCATGTTCCGCCTCCATTTGTTCGTGAATGGTAGAGCCATGGAAGAGAGCCGAATGAAGGTCGCACAATTGTTGCACTTCTTCCAAAGGAACGCCATCCTTCATAAGCCCTTGTTCGGCTTTCATAATTTCCGACGCATCTACATGGGCGAATTGGCTGGCAAAATCAGACCGTACTTCAGACAAGTCTTCGCCCTTACCCAAGCGTTTTAAGTAGCCTTTAAGTTGCTCTACCCGTTGACCATCTTCCTTAGATTCGCTATTAGCCTCAGACACCCCATCAAGGGAAATCCCTTCAGGCATATCTCCGGCTAGGGAAAAACCATGCCCCATGAAGGCTGCGATGATATCTGGCATAGGAATACCTTTCATCTTAGCTCCCTTAGGAATGGTCATAATCTTACCAACAGAATTTAGCATCACCTTATTGGTAATTTCGCTAAAGCCCAAATTTTTCATAATGTCTATAACTTCTGGATATTCTTTTACCAAATCATATACAGATTTGGATAAATCTAATGTCTTAGCCATAAGGCTCACCTCACATACTTAATCTCTATAAATAGGGACAATAACAAAAAGGAATATCTCCTATTTCTCTTAATTATTCGTTATAGTCATATCATACAGGATTAAGAATTAAGATTCTGTATCCATGGATACATTTTATTGAGAAAGATTATCCATCATCTTAGGCCTGGGCTGCCTTCATAAAACTAAGACCAAGCTTAGCCGCTAATTCCCCTGCCTCTTCTAAGGTCTCTTTCTTCATTATGACTAAGAGGTAGCCATCCGCATCAAGGTCCATAGAGCCTAAACAATAGCCCTCTTGATCCCACTTTTCATCTATAGCTTGAGCCCACATGGGAATGGAATCCGAATCCTGGCACCATGATTGTTCAAGGGATAAACCTTGATGGTCAGCTAGGGGCTGTAATAGCCAAAGGAAGTCCTCTAATTCTGTCTTCCAGTCCATATAGACAGCTAGACCACCTATCTCCAACTCATGAGCAAAGCCCTGCCACATAATAGGAATAGAGTCGGATGACTCAAGGCCTATATCTTCAAACATATCCTTGTGCTCTAAGAAGTACTGGAAGGGATTATAGGCACATACCTTAAGTTTAGTCCTTAGGTCTATATCATTTGTTAGGATATTAGCCAGCCCTAAGAATACATCTGTTGCCTTAGGCCGCGTGTCTAAGCCTATATACCAATCCTTATAGTCAGGAATTTCCTTTTCTTTCAAGAATTGGACCATCTTAGCACTTACACCCTCTAAGGATAGGCCGTCCTTGGCATAGATAATATAGCCTTCCGCTTTTGGATTAATAAGACATAACTCTAGATGGAATTGACCCGCCTGATCCAAACAGGCTTGCATAAATTGACAAGAGTCTCCCTTTCTATTTCCAAGGTCTATAGGTTCATAGGGTTTTAGGATTAGGAAGTCTAAATCCCCCTGACCTATAGCTGAGAGGCCGTCTTTTAGGTCACCCAGGGTCAGCCCCTCTTGCTTATGCCCCCCTAAGTCAAGGGTCCAATTCTTATAGGTTTTGGTGAAGATATCTAATAGTCCCATGAGTACCTCCCTACTATGTACTACGCCTCACTACTTGTATCTATATTTTCTAATATGATTCCCAATAAGTATATGTACTACAATATAAGCCATTCCTAACGACCTGCTCTAGCTAGTAGCAGAGTATGGAATCCGGCTCATTAGAGATGGTGCTTAGTAGTCATTTCTAGTTTTTTCAAATGGCAAAGCAAATTGCCATGAGAAGCATCCTATAAAATAACAACAATCGCTCTATATTCTATATTCTTATTATACCTTTTCGAACTCTATAAAGTACAAAAGCCCTCTCTAGGAGAGGGCTTACTTATGTTATTTTATTTATAGCTTCTTTAAGGCTTCTACTACTTCTACGTCAGCCTCTAGCCAATTGACAGAATCCAATTGATCCACGGTTAACCATTTAGCGGCCTCATGAACGGTCAACGTAAGATGGTTATCTAATAGGGTGCATATATAGCAATGCATAGTCATATCAAAGGAATCGTAACTATGGTCTACTGTAATCAGATAGTCTTCTACCTTTATAGCAACTTCAAGCTCTTCTTTAATTTCTCTTATTAGAGCTTCTTCCGCTCTTTCCCCCTCTTCGATTTTACCGCCAGGAAACTCCCAACCATCCTTAAACTCCCCATAATTCCGTTGAGTCGCTAAATATTTGCCATGGTTTTTTATAATAGCTGCTACTACTGTAATATGTTTTCTTTCCATACATTATCTCAATTAACAATTAACAATATAATCGTAGATATCCGCACGCACAGGTGTTTCTAATTGATATTGTAATTCAACAGCGGTTGATTCCTCAGTCATAGTAAATTCAACTGGCTGACCTGTATGATGAATGCGACCAAGATAATAAAACTCTTTAGCCCCCTTGTCATCCTTATTTTTTCGTACAAATAAATCCATAACTATATTTCTTTCATCCGCATGGATAGCCGCTTGTACATCGTCTGATTGAATAGTTCGATTAACTTTTGAAATAGCTTGTAACAAGGTAGGCGACAAAAATTTATCCTCGTAATTAATAGTATCAGAAATATCCTCTTCCTTTTCATAGTTAATAAATACAGGATAGGTATTTGTTTCCTTATGATACTTATAGCCACCAATGTTTAAAGGCACTTCATTATGAGCCCATTCTAAGAGACGACAGACATCTTCATAATCATATTTTTCATATAATGTAAATGGACTGTCCTTATAGTGGTTTTTATACGTTTTCTCATAGCGATGCAAACCAAAGTTAACCACTTCTTCTACTTGATATTTGAATTCTTCATTCTCTAGCATTGATGCAAAGGATGAGGAGATTTTATAAACTCCATTAATCTGTTCTATAAATACACAATCTTTATAAGTATTCTTACTAGAACCACTTGCAAATTGATTGGTCAATATATTTACCAAATTATTATATGTCTTATCTTGTACTGATAATCCAAACTCTTGCGACACTATTTCTAACACATGATTAATTGGATTGCGGGTCCCTCTCATTAATTCTTTGATAACCAGTAATTCATGAGGCCTCTTTCCTGATGCAAGTTTT
>URSE01000066.1 GCA_900550455.1 uncultured Veillonella sp.
GATGCAGATCCGCAGGGCAGTCTCACAATTAGTTTAGGGTATGAGGAACCGGATGAAATGGAGTATTCTCTTGCAACGCTGATGCTAAATATTGTGAATGATGAAAAACTGAACATGGAAAAAACAATCCTTCATCATAAGGAAGGTGTGGATCTGATACCGGCCAATATAGAATTATCAGCGATTGAGGTATCTTTGGTAAACGCAATGAGCAGGGAACTGATTATGAGGTCACTTATTGAGAGATTAAGGGAATTTTATGATTTTATCATTATAGATTGTGCTCCTTCCCTTGGTCTTTTAACTCTAAATGCACTTACCGCTGCAGACTCTGTTATTATTCCAATTCAAACTGAATTCTATGCTTTAGAAGGTGTCAGTCAATTAATGAAGACGATACAGGTTGTTCAAGGCACAACAAATAAGAATCTTGCTTTGGAAGGTGTCCTTTTAACTATGTTTGATGGGCGGACTAATTTATCTATCCAAGTAGCTGAAGAAGTTAAAAAATATTTTGGGACTAAGACCTATAAGACAATCATCCCACGCAATGTACGGTTAAGTGAGGCCCCTAGTTTTGGTGAACCAGTTATTGTATATGATCCAAAATCAAAGGGTGCAGATGTGTATACAAAGTTAGCTAAAGAGGTAATTAAAGATGCCAAAAAACGCTAGAAAGGATATAAAAAAAGGCTTAGGTAAAGGACTAGGGGCCTTGTTGCAAACTTCTGAACAGACCTTTGAAGAAATTAATCAGCAGCAAACTCATGAACTACCACTTAAAGACATAGAACCTAATCCAGATCAACCTCGTAAAAACTTTACGGAAGATGCCTTGGAAACTCTTATGGAGTCGATTAAGAATTTCGGCATAGTACAACCGATTGTAGTCCGTAAAAAAGGGAAAAAATATCAGATTGTAGCTGGTGAACGGCGATATCGGGCTGCAAGTGCTCTTGGCTTGGACCAAGTACCAGTTATTATCAAAGATTATTCTACTGAAGAAGTAACAGAAATTGCTTTGGTGGAAAATTTACAACGGCAAGATTTAGATCCGATTGAAGAAGCCTTTGCTTATCAAAGATTATTGGACACATTTAAGCAGACACAAGATCTAATAGCTACACGTGTTGGTCGTTCCCGGTCTCACGTAGCTAATATGATGCGTCTCCTTAAGTTACCGGAAGCAATTCAAAATGACCTCTCTGTTGGTGAGTTAACTATTGGTCAGGCTCGACCTCTTTTGTCTTTATCCAATGAAAAGACACAGCTAGAAGTAGCTGAAAAAATTAAAGAGGAGGATTTAAATGCGCGGCAAGTAGAAGCTTTAGTTAATTCTTTGGCATCCACTAAGAAATCAAAGACTAATAAAAAGCCAACTAAGAAGGATTCTGCTGAATTACGTGCCCTAACTGAGCGTTTGAAACTTTCCTTGGGTTCTCCTGTCAATATTAAGCTAAAGGCTGGTAAGAAGGTACAAGGGAAAATTGAAATTTCCTTTGCCTCTGAAGAAGAATTAAACCGTCTCTTGCTCTACATGGAAGTATCTTCAGCAGAGGGAGAATTGTTAAATGATGTCTTTCATGTGTAAGAAGGTGATGTAAGAATGGTAGAAATAACACCACAAGCGAACCGTATTCATATTGGTTTCTTTGGTTCTACCAATGCCGGTAAGTCTACCTTAATCAACCTTTTGGCTGGTCAATCTGTATCACTCGTATCCGATGTGGCAGGGACTACAACTGACCCTGTAAGTAAATCTATGGAAATTCTTCCTCTTGGGCCGGTGGTCATCGTTGATACAGCAGGTATTGATGATAAGACACAATTGGGCCAATTGCGGATTGCTAAAACACGTGAGGTTGTTCCTAAAGTTAACTTAGGTGTTTATGTTCTCAGGTCTGATCGTGATCCTAGTCCAGAGGACATGGATTGGCTTACGATTTTAGAGGCGGCTAAGCTACCAACTGCTCTAATTATTAATGAAGTAGCTGGAGGCCTTAGTGGACAAGAGTATTTACAAAAGCATCCTAACTTAACTGGTTTAGTTACGGCTTTAGGTTATGATGATTTTAGCCAGGGCCATAAACGACTTGAACTATTAGACCTTTTAGGAGGATTAAAACCTGTAGGCGCTGAAACAGGAAGGTCCTTGCTAGATGGTTTAGTTAAAGAAAATCAAACTATCGTATTGGTTTGCCCTATTGATTCAGCAGCCCCTAAGGGTCGACTCATCTTGCCACAGGTACAAATGTTGCGGAACATATTAGATTGTCATGCTATGGCCCATGTTGTACAAGTGGAGCAATTAGACTCATTGATTAAGGCATTAACGGATAAACCAAATTTGGTTATCACTGATTCTCAAGCATTTGATCAGGTTAATACCATCTTGCCAGAAGATATTCCTTTGACTAGCTTTTCTATCCTCATGGCTCGTTTTAAGGGGCGTTTAAAGGATTTGATTGCTGGTGTAGACGCTGTTAAGCATCTTAAACCAGGTTCTCGTGTTCTTATCTCGGAAGGTTGTACTCATCGTCGCCAATGCGATGATATAGGAACTGTTAAGATTCCTATGTGGCTTAAAAAGAATGGCTATGAAGGGTTACTATTGGAATGGACGAGCGGTGGTGCCTTTCCACAGGACTTGTCCAAGTATGATTTAATTATTCATTGTGGGGCTTGTATGCTAACGCGTCGTGAGGTCTTACGTCGACTTGATGTCTCTATCGTGCAGGGTGTTCCTATGGTGAATTATGGGGTGCTTATTGCGTCGCTTCATGGTATACTTGAACGTGCTATTAGTCCTTTCAAAAATGAATTAGGAAACTAAAGGAGTTTTCATGTTAGAATTTTTCCAAGCTTGGATGCTCATCTTTATCGTTCCATTCTTAATTTTATTTATTTACTGCATTCTTTTGCATGTAAAGCTTAATACCTTATCCAAGAAGTATAAGTACTTTATGGATGGTGAGAATGGCGTTAATATTGAACGTAAATTAGCTGTTGAGGTGAAAGAAATTCGGGAAGCTACTGCCTCCTTAGATGATTTATTTGCCCGTCAAGAAATTATTCAAAAAACACAAAGCAATACCTTCCAGAAGATTGGTTTTGTTAAATATAATGCCTTTGAAAATATCGGTAATGATTTGTCCTTTGCCCTTACCTTACTAGATGGCAATAATAATGGTATTTGTTTGTCTTCTATTTATGGGCGTAATGAATCCCGTGTTTTCTCCAAGCCTATCTACCATGGCCGGGCCAGTGTAGCCTTGTCCCAAGAAGAACAGGATAGCTTGAATGAGGCACTTAGTAAGGCTGTTACAGAAGAGTCTATGGCACCTAAAGAGGAGCAATAAGAGTATATGAAATTACCAGCTTTTAAAGGACTCGACCTCTCTAAGATTATTAACTTCCAAGGGAATCAAGGAACCTTAACCATGTCCCGGAAGAAGTGGAAAATTCTTGGTTTGGTAGGGGCGATTATCTTGCTCTTGGCCATTATCATGACCGTTTGGGGCATTGCTCGGCAGGCGGAAGTAGTACAATTACGTCAACAAACCCAGCTGCAAACAGAGCAATTAAAACTATTACAAAAGAAAACGGATGCTTTGGATAAAAAGTTAGAAACTCTTGATCAATTGGATCAAGAGATCCGTAATATGGTTAAAGGGTCTGAAAAAGGAACGCCGGCACAAGGGGGCGGCGAATCTGAGACCCCAAAGTCTCCGAGCAGTGATGATTCAGATAAGGAATTAACACCAGCGCAAATGTCCGCAAAGTTGTCTCGTATGGATGCACAAATCCAACGACGCTTGGCGTCCTTCTACATGTTGCGGTCCGTCCTCAAAGATGGGGTTGGTGCTGACATCGCTGCTATGCAGAGCGTTAATTTCGCCGCTAGTGTGACTGGTTCTAATACGAGAACGCCTTCTATTTGGCCTACTACAGGTGTTATTACATCTGATTTTGGGGCCCGTGTAGATCCTGTTTATGGAGTCCAGGCCTACCATGAAGGGATTGATATTGCTGATGATTATGGCACTCAAGTTGTGGCTACAGCAGCTGGTACAGTTATCTTCGCTGGTCCTACTGATGGTGGCTATGGTAATTTGGTTGAAATTGACCACGGCAATGGTATTGTGACCCGTTACGGTCATAACTCTGTTGTTTTAGTTAGCCCTGGTCAACAGGTTCGCCAAGGGGATGTTATCTCCCTTATGGGGTCCACTGGCAAATCCACAGGGTCTCACTTGCATTACGAAGTTGATGTGAATGGTACTCCTGTAGACCCAATCGTATTCCTACCAGTAAAAAATTAATAACCTATGGTCGTATAAAGGGATTGTATCTTATAGTACAATCCCTTTTGCATTGCTCGTAAATGCCCTATAATAGAAGTAGTATATAGTATTTTAGGAGGTACATTATATGACCCAAGGCTATGTACAAGTGTATACAGGTGAAGGCAAGGGTAAAACTACAGCTGCTATTGGTTTGGCTATTAGAGCCATAGGAGCAGGTAAAAAGGTTCTCTTCTTGCAGTTCATGAAATCAAAAATATATAGTGAGCATAAGATTTTACCTAACCTTCCTAATATCACCTTGGAGACGGTTGGTAAACCTTTCTTTGTCATCAAGAAGGGCATGAAGTCACCCCAAGAATTATCTCGATGGGGTGATGAAGTAGTCGTCTTTGAGGCAGGTCATCCGCCAAAAGACTATGTAGAACTCATTCAGAAAGGCTATGAGTTGGCCCATAGGGCCCTCCAATCTGGGGACTACGATCTAGTCATTTTGGACGAATACAATATGGCCCTTTTCTTTGAACTTATTAGTTGGACTCAAACAGAGGCCTTGTTGCGGGATAGACATCCTGCTGTAGAGGTAGTATTCACTGGTCGTGGTGCTCCGCAGGACCTTATTGATGCAGCTGATTTAGTAACGGAGATGAAAGAAGTTAAGCACTACTACCAACAGGGGGTGAATGCCCGTTTAGGTATTGAAAATTAAGGGGTAATCTATGACCATAGCACTCATTGTGCTACTAGTTATTATTAGTCTGATAGGACTCATTCTTTGTTCGCCTATTTCCTATTCTTTGAAAGCTTCCGGCCGTCACCCCATGATGGTTGACCTGTCCGTCAAATGGCTCTATCGCCTCTTTGCCTTCCGCCTTTCCTATGAGGAAGGAGGACCTTTTATAAAAGAACTCTATATTTTGGGTTCAATGAAAATGGGCAAGGCTCGTGACTACGACGAGTGGTTAGAGAAGAGGATAGAAAAGGAAGTCAAGGAAGAGGATTTAGCAGAGGAAAAAGAGAACGAGGAAACCCATACAAAATTTGAAGAAGAGGAGGAAGCTTCCTATAAAAAGCGTGTTTCCTTCTCCTCTGATGGCCAGGTTTTGGCTACAGAATATGGGCAAGATTCTTCAGCAGGCAAGCCTTCTACAGAAAGTCATGTTGAGACTCCATCTAAAGAGGATTCATCTGGCCATGATAGTAATCAGGGACAGGCAGAAAAGCCTCAGGACCATAAGGGCCTTTCACAAGGCCAGAAAACCGAGAAGGAAGGCTTGGATTACTTGTGGTGGAAGCCTTATATCTTGAATCGTGCATTCTGGTCAGCCCTGAGTCGTTTTATGGCCTCTTGTTATAACCATTCCAAGCCAGGGTCTACAGTAGTTGAAGGTAAGTTTGGCTTACCTAATCCTTACTATATGGGCGTATTGGCAGGTATCCTCTATACGCGATGGCCTCAGGCTATGAAAGAGATTGAATTGGATTTTGTAGAGGCTTCTTATGAAGGATCTATTCATATTCAAGGGCGTATGTTCTTATTGGCCTTTGCTTGGTTCGGGCTTCGTTTTGTATTAGCAAAGCCTGTACGGCAATTAATCAGGGCCACTGGGGTATTTTTCCTCAAGTGGAAAAAGGCTAAGTCCGCTAGTAACTAGTAGTAAAATTTTTATAAAAAGTAAATAATAGTAAATAATTATAAACATAT
>URSE01000067.1 GCA_900550455.1 uncultured Veillonella sp.
GTTACCACAACATCGATACCATCTTTCAATCTATCCGCTTAGCCGACTCCATCTACTTTGCCAAACACCATTCTGTAGTCTTCTCCGGAGCGGCGCCAGAGCTACCAGACTATATGCAAGCACTTATCCCCTACGACGACCGCAATATCGCCGTGAAAGCCATCAAAGCCCTCCAAGACTATACAGGCACCAAGCAAGGGGCTGCCATCCATCTATTGAAACGGACCCCTGTCCAGGCCGGTCTGGGCGGAGGCTCAGCAGATGCAGCCGCCATGTTGCGCGGTCTCAATAAGTTCTGGGGCTTAGGACTGAGTCTCAAAGAGCTGGAAACAATCGGTGCTAGTTTGGGATCTGATGTTCCCTTCCTCGTAAGAGGGGGAACAGCCCGTGGTCAAGGTCGGGGCCAAGTGCTCGCCTTCCAAAAATCCTGTGAACCTTACTGGCTGCTCCTAGTTAAGCCTCAATTATCTGTATCCACTGCAGCCGCCTACGGACAATTCAAAGGAACTAGCAAGGTAACTAGCCACACCATAGACCTCGTATCCAACTTGATCACCAATGAAAGTTTTACAGACGCCTTTAATGAGGCGGGCAATACCTTTGAAGAACTCATCTTTCCCCTCTACCCTGAACTGGTGACCTGCAAGGATTTCTTCACTTCTCGTGGTTTTCCGACCCTCATGACCGGTTCTGGTCCGACCATGGTGGTTCTCTTAGACAAGGCGATTCAGGCCCTAGCCCTGCAGGAAGAAATCAAGCAAGACGGCCATAATTGGTTTACACTCATTACAAAAACCTGTGGAGAGGAGGATATCCATGCCTAGAAAAGCCCTTGAGCCCATCCGTTTAGATGCCTATCGTCCTTTACGAGACGTAGTATGCGAAGCCCTTAGGGCAGCCATTCAATCCGGTGAACTACCACCAGGAGAACGTCTCATGGAAATTCCTCTAGCCGAGGAGCTGGGCGTATCTCGCACCCCTATTCGCGAGGCTATTCGCAAGCTAGAACAAGAAGGTTTCGTGGTTATGATCCCTCGTCGAGGCACCTACGTAGCAGATATTACTCTTAAGGACATCAACCAGGTCTTTGAAATCCGGTCCTCCTTAGAAGAACTGGCTGCTAGCCTTGCCTCTGAACGGATTACACCAGACGAATTGGAAGAATTAGAACGACATCTAGTTTCTATCAACGATTATATGGAAAGCCGGGACTTCGATAAGATTGTCGCTGCAGACATCGCCTTTCACGAAGTCCTCTATAGCGCCTCTCGCAACGACCGACTTATCGAAATCATCCATAACTTAAGAGAACAAACCTTTCGCTTCCGGTCGGTTTCTATGAACCAACCAGGCCGACTAGCCAAAACTTGGGAAGAACACCGGCTCTTAGTTGAAGCGCTAGCCGATCATAACCCACAACAGGCCCGCCGCATAGCCCGTATACATATGGAACACTCTGAGCAAGCCCTTTTATCAGGCATGCAAGACAAGGCTATAGCGCAGTCGGTCGAGAAAACTCTACAGGAAAATAAATAGTAGCAATTCATAAAAAAAGCCACTAGCTAATAGCTAGTGGCTTTTTCTATGGCAAATAAGGTCTTACCTTTGAGTCCCTATATTCCTTACAAGGACAGAAGAGATTTTAGTTTTGGTTCCAAGGCCCTTACCAAGACAGTCCCTACGATGGCTGGAGTAATTTGGCCAATCATGACATTAATGACAAGAGCTTCATAAGGAAGGCCTAAGAGATAAGATAACCAAAGAGGTACACAGAGGCCTGGTACCAAGATAATAGGGAGAATAATGGCCCAAGAAGTAATATTAAACTTCCTAATAAGTACGATTAGACCAGTCGTTATCATACCTACAAGCAAGCCGCCTACCATATCAATAAGGCCGAGTCCACCGAAGGCATTGGCGATAAAGTTGGCCAATCCCATAGGAATAACTAAGAATGGGAAGATGTAGGACATAGCATAAAAGGCCGTCGCAATACGGACTTGATAAGCCCCAAAAGAAACCCCAGCGGTCACATATAAGAGGACGATATAGAGGGCCATAACAAGAGCGGAAATAGTTAACTTTCTAGTAGTGTTCATATCTTTCTCCTTATGCCAAAAAAACGAGAGCATAACGGACAAAAAAAGCGGCTAGAAAACCATAGCCGCAAAGCAATAAAAAAGCCTGCACGGAGGCAGGCTTATATCGCTAGAATCCGTAGTTTTGTTTAGAGACAGGATGGTTTCAAACTGTCTTATGAACTTGTTCTTATTCTATCATATACATATATGATGTGCAAAAGCTTTATTTGCCTTTCTTGGTCGCTTCCTTTCGTCTCTTGGCCAACACATACCGTTGCACCGATGCAGAAACAAACGATATCAACCATAAAACGGCAATAATAATATTGAGATAGGTCCAACCTTGCGTTGTTACGGCATAGACCAAGTAGAGAATAACGACAATTTGCAAGAGCATATTTAATAAAATCATGGATTTTCCCTTCTTATAGGAGCGATGCTAGTCCCTATGCATCCAACCTATTTGACAGATTCTACACCTTTTTGAAGAGGCGCCTCTAGGTAGGTCATCCAGTCAGAAGATGAGCCTACATACAATTGAGCAGACAAACCGATTTGATCCATGGCCAACATAAGGTTAGGCGCTGTTATACCAGACCCACAATAGACGATAAGGCCCTTAGAGCTAGTTAAGAGATCCTTAAAGATAACCTGTAACTCATCATCCCTTTTAGGCCCCTCTTGGGTAAAGCAGGATTGCCAAAAAATATTAATGGCCCCTGGAATGTGGCCGGTCATACCATCTATAGTATCAGGCACAGACCCATCGTATCGTTCAGGGGCACGGGCATCCACGAGAATACGATCTCCCTTACGGGATACCGCTGCCACTTCATCATGGAAGGCCAAGAGCATAGGATCCGCATTATAATCCAGCTTAGTAGCCTCTGGCAGTGGAGTTAACTCCTTAGTTAGCCCTAAGCCTTCCTTGATCCAAGCCTGAACACCACCAGCCAAGACTTGTACCTGGTGCATTCCCATGAGATGACGACACATCCACCATGCACGACCAGCATAGGTCAACCACTCATCATAAATCACCAACTTAGTATCCATATCTAAGCCAAAGGTAGATAGCTTGTGGGCAAAAGATTCTGCTGTAGGCAAAGGATGACGTCCCCCATGTGTAGACACAGGCCCAGATAGATCTTCATCTATATCTAGGCAGAAGGCTCCCTCAATATGGCCTTCCCCATAGGCAGCCAAACCTCGAACATCAATAATAGTGTATTCGTCTTTATGAGCAGCAAGCTCAGCAGGCGTAATGAAAGTATTCATAAAAGCCTCCCTCATAATTTTTACTATAGACCATTATAGCACGAAAAAACAGGGCTCTAGATAACCTTCTTGATTTTCTTAGCCTATGTGACCTGCAAAGCAACAACCCTAAAGAAGCAAAATAACCCCGCCTATGAATGGTGTTAAGACCATCATGAGCTTAAGGAACCAACGAGGGACCCGGCGGGTTCCCTTAGCACCTATATAGGCACCTAAGGTAAGACCAATCAATACCGCCAAAAGAAGGATAAAGTTGAGATTTCCTTCTAAGAAATAGCCTACGCCACCAGCACAAGCTATAGGTAGGATAACCAACATAGTAGTCCCTACAGTTTTAAAGAGGTCTAACCCAAAACCTATCATGAGGACCAATTGTATAAAAGGCGTGGCCCCAATGCCAAAGGTACCGGATAAAAGTCCACAAATGAGACCTGAAATGAGCGCCGTCATCCAGAAGCGACGTCCCCCTATAACCTCCTGGTTCCGACTGATAAAGATTGGGTTATTAGGAAAGTAAACTCGTATACAGATGAGACACGCTGTGGCAATCAACATGAGGCCAGTAGCGTAATGAAGGTCCTGGCCTGGAATGATGGTAGCCAGGTGGGTCCCTATAAAGGCTCCCACAGCTCCCACTAAGCCAAATACAATCCCTGTCTTGGGGACTACATTTCCCTCCCGGTAGTGACTAATAGCCCCCGACAAGGTAGTAAAAGCCATAGCCGCCAAGGAAACACCTAAGGCTAAATGAATAGGAATACCAAATCCAAAGGTGAGGAGGGCTATAACCACACCAGCCCCTCCAGCCCCTACCAAGCCTAAAATGGTTCCCATAAGCAGGGTGGCCAAGCACACTTCCAATCCTAACATAAGACTAATATCCATAGGTCCTCTCCTTTTTTGTTGCGATACTCACATTCTAGCACAAGAGGTGATAAGCTTTTGATAAAATACAAGAATTTTCTTTGGGGCATGAAAAACCCCCTAGGGCAAATAGCCTAGAGGGCACCATTTATAAAACTTGTTTTTTTCTAGCACCAAGTACCCTTGGATAAATCACAAAGGCAACCAGGTAAATGCAAATACCAATACTTATAGCCACCGCACTACCTACCATAGCGATAGGGCCAGTTGCATAAATAGCATACGCACAATAGATTAAGGCTATCACCAAAAGAGGAATGGTCCGTTTAATTCGTCCTGAGCTAGCCCCTTCCTCCCTAAAGAGTCGGGGCACAGCCAAGCAAGACAAGATATAAGGAACAACATTACTGCATACAGCCAAATTTACAAGATTTTCAAACTGACGATAGAGACTCTCATTGGCCGTGGCCAAGGCCATGGTCGATTGTACAACCAGGATAATCAATAGGCCCTTTATAGGGGCATCCTTGTCGTTAACATGAGCAAAAATCTTAGGGAATAAGCCCTCTTCCGCACAGGTCTTGAAAACTCGGGAGATGGTAAACTGCCAGCATAGCAAGGCCCCAAAGCAAGATATAATCATGGTTGCCATAACCAGCTTGCCTATATAGCCATTAAACATATAGGTAAAGGTCAGGCCAAAAGGGGCCGTAGAATTAAGCAAATCAAAATTGGGAACGATCCCCGCCATAACATTGGTGGAGAATACATAAATAACCGCTACAATGAGGGTACCAAAGAAGGTAGCAATCGGCACATTCTTCTTAGGATTTTCTACCGCATCTGCATTAGCTGCCGCCGATTCAAACCCCAAAAAGGCCCAGAGTGTCATGGATATGGATGCAGATACCGCATCAAAGAAAGGCAAATTGCTAGGGTTCCAGGCAGACCAATACAGTTCCGGATCAAACCAATACCACCCGATGGTCCCCACCAAGATAACTGGTATGATGGCACCCCAAACGGTGATATTGGAAATGCGACCTGTCCAACGGTTACCTCCGAAGTTGAGGAGAGCCGCTAACCAAAGGAGGATAATAGTCGCTTGTGCTACTTGAATAGGTCCCAGGCTAACCCCAAGGAGTACCGCCGCATAGCCAACGGCAGAGATAGCAATCCCCACATTAGCTACCATAAGCGAGATGGAATATGCATAATTGGCTATAAAGTGGCCAGGGCGACCAAAACGATATTCTGCATAGCCCCCCATGCCACCTCGCTTGGTGGAAAACATGCCAGCCTCAGCAAACACATAGGCTAGGATCAAGGAGCCTAGCGCTGTCACCAACCAAGACAAAACGGAAATAGTCCCTACCTCCGCCAACTGGGTCGGTAACATAATAATACCAGCCCCCAACATATTGGCAGCCACCATGGTCGTCAATTGGAATACTGACATTTTTTTAGCGGTCTTTTTCATGTATCAATCCCCTTTCACCTGTGAATATTCGTTCCCGTTTCTCACTTGCGTTTCTCGTTCCTAATTCACTCGTTAATACCGCTATAACAGATCCAGTTCTTGCGGAATGAGCGTGAATGTGAATCTGTATTTTTACAATTGTAGGACTATAATACCACCATAGCCCCCAAAAGGATAGTATTTTTTAGACCTAAAAGAGGCCCCCAAATGGGGGCCTCTTTTAGGCAATAATCACCTAATTAAATCTTTTAGCGAAATCCTATTCAAGAATTTTAG
>URSE01000068.1 GCA_900550455.1 uncultured Veillonella sp.
TGAGTTTTATTGCACACTCATAAAACTCACAGGTATTAATTGTCATAGGTTTATAATTAAGTTATCATAGCAGTATAACTAAGCTATATAAAGGAGAACTAATGAACCCCTTAGAACTTATTACCCATATCTTTATGACCTCTATGGTCCCCTTAGCTATACTAGCCATGGGTGGCTATATAATCGATCAAAAATTCAATCTAGATATCAAGACCCTATCCAAGCTTAACTTCTTTATCTTCCTCCCTTCTTTTGTCTTTACAGAAATCTATGAGGCCAAAATCAATCTAGCTAGCTTAGAAATTGTAGTGGCCGCTATCCTCATCGTTCTCCTCAATTACATCATGACCCGATTAGTCGGCCTTCTACAAGGCTACGATACCATGAAGAATGCAGCCCAACGCAACCTCGTAATGTTTACAAACGCTGGTAATATAGGGGTTGCTTTATCAATCTTTATTTATTCTAACGCTCCTTTTATCCTCAACGGGCAAACGCCCTATCTAAAGGAAGCCATTTCAGCGGCTATTTCAGTCCTCTTAGTACAAACCATATTCTCTAACACCTTCGGTTTCTATCAGGCGGGGTCCGGTCGAATTTCTACGCGAGACGCCATCTCCATCGTCTTTCATATGCCTATGATATATGTGATTCCCCTGGCTCTAATTTTTAAATTTCTGGTCCCTATCGACCTGACTCAGACATTCATTTTTAAACCCTTGACCATCTTCGGTAGTGCCTTTGTCCCCATCGCTATGGTAGCTCTAGGCCTACAAATCAACCGAACCTCACTCAACTTCTTTCACAAGGATGTGATGGTTACCTCCTTCCTCCGCATTATCATAGGCCCCCTCTTAGCCCTACTTATGATTCAGCTATTAGCCCTTATCTATGGGCCTTTGGATACCATTGCCTCCCAGGTTCTAATTATCATGTATGCCACCCCTTCAGGGGTTAACATGGGGCTTATCGCTATGGAAATGCGCAATAACCCTGAATATACCACTCAGGTTATCATGGCCACCACTATCCTATCGGCCATCACTATGCCAATTTTTGTCATGATGGCCTACCAACTCTTCCCCTTGTAACAATCACTCTATCCTAAAAATAAGCTTGTTGGAAATCTATAAAAAAAGAGTCGCTTATCATCTATCTAATCTAGATGCTAATAAGCGACTCTTTTTCCTTATTCTGCTATTCGGTCACATGCTCAAGCCCCGTATCTAAGAGGATCTTAATATGGTCATCAGCCAGACGGTAGTAGGCTGTTTTCCCTTCCTTGCGGTAGGTCACTAGATTGGCAGTCCGAAGGACTCTAAGTTGGTGGGAAATAGCTGACTGGCCCATAGACATAGCTTCTGCTAGGTGAGACACACACATATCACCCTCGAGAAGAATACGAATAATACGTAGACGAGTGGGGTCACCCATGATTTTAAACAACTCAGCCAGTTGTTGTGTTGTCATATCTTGGTCCATGAGGTCTCCTTCGGTAAAAAAGAGGCTTTGCCTAGGCAAAGCCTCTTCAATAATCGTCTTATTTTACAATCAATACAGGGCAAGTAGAATGACTTGTTACGTAGCTAGATACAGAACCCATGAACAAGCCTTTCAATGGGCCAAGGCCACGGGAACCCATAACGATCAAATCAGCATCGTATTTTTTAGCAACTGCCAACAATGCAGGGCCAGGAGATCCAACTTCAAATACGGATTTAACTTCTTTAACCCCAGATGGAATTTCTTTTACGATATCATCGAGGATTTGTTTACCGTTTTCTTCCATGTCTTCAGCGATTTGTTCTGATACATAACCACCGGAAATAGGAGTTTGGTCAAAATTGGAAATAGCGGACACGATGTTTGCAACATGAACCACAATCAATTGTGCTTCGTTACGGTCAGCAACGGAGAGGGCGTGTTCCAAAGCCCGTTTAGCATTTTCAGAACCATCAACAGGAACTACAATTGTTTTGTATTGTACCATAATAAGAACCTCCTATAGTATATGTGCTTTTCTATCTCACCTATATAGTTCTAGATAAAAGCCCATATTTCCTCTATACTGGACACATTTTACAAGAATCACAAACTATCTTGTAAATATACTTTTAGGTTACAACTTTATCCTCTAATTTGCAATACCTCAAGGCCCCACTAGTCCATGATATTTTCTTATAGATTCCTTTAGAAAACTTGCTAGATAAGACAGTAAATAGCATGTGTTAGCCTTTATCAGTCACTATATGTAGCATTCTGACAAGGACTGCTAGAGTACATAAGTAGCAACTGCTGTATCCCTAAAGGCATCCACCTTAAGACCTTTTACAATAGCCTTTAAATTATCTGCCAAAAGGTTGGTTCCCCGTGGTGCGGTCAGCTTAGCTACAGCCAACCGGTTATCATCGGTTAAAACTAAATAAGTAGTAAAGGCCTCTTGACCGGAATAACCATTGATGAGGTAACCTACCTCATGGCCCTCGATGAAAGCTTCACAGTGGACTACATCACTATCAGGAATGGCGCGGATGGACTTAATATAAGCATTAGCCAGCGTTTGCTTGCCCGGAAGGGTCGGATAGCCCTTGAGGAGGCCCCCATTATTGGCAGGTAAGGTGGATACATCTAGATGGATAGGGCCCTTCCTATAGGACAAATGATCATAGACAGATTCATCCATAGTAAAGTCCTTAGGGCGAAGGAAACGGATTCCCGTATCCACAGCATCATAATCTAGATTGGATCGATCTACCACCTTAGGCACAAGGCCAAAGGATGGCAAGAGAGTAGACCTAATTTCCTCTTCCATTTTCCCCTTATGGGTCTTAGGATAGGTAACTGTTAAGGTATAGCGGTGGGTGGGGTCCGCCTTCATGATATACTCCGCTTCAAAAACGCTTTGCTTACCCTCTTTAGGACTAATTATAGACCACCGTGCCGATTGAGCTCCCTTGACATCCAAGAGGCCCCCTTCTACATCGTTATGGTCAAAGATTTGAGAGTGCTTTTTCCATACGGCCATGTATTTATCATTAGTCATCCCCTTAACAGGTTGGTCATACCAAGTCGTATTCCACCGCTTTTGAGAGACGCCTTTAGCAGGCTGATTATTCCTTTTAGTGACAGACAACCCATAGATGCCATCATCCGCCCCGTCTAGGTTAAAGGAATAGCCTAAGATATGGCCCGATTCCGTAGGTACTGATGTATCAACGCGAACCGCATCTAAGAGCCGCCAAGGAATCATGATGCGATAGCCCGCGTCTGGATCTTTAACCTCTGTGGCCACAGGAATAATAGCCGCCGGATTAGGGCGCATCATATTAGCCAGCGTTTCTGAGGATACATCACCCAAGAGGAATGACTGTTTACTAGTTGAAGCCTGACTGGTAAAAAAGGCCCCTTTCCCCAGCCCCTTTGAGTCTTGTGTAGGATAGGCTTGTTGCGCTCCTACTGTAACTGCTACTCCCAAAGAAGCAGTCAGAAGAGCCGTAAATGCTAACTTCTTCATAGAAACTCCTATAACATATTATCTAAGAAGGCACGAGTACGTGGATTTTCAGGATTGTTGAAGAGGTCTGATGGACGACCCTCTTCTTGGATGACACCATCGGCCATGAAGATGACCCGGTCGGCTACCTCTTTGGCAAAATTCATTTCATGAGTCACGATAATCATGGTCATCTTTTCATCTGCCAACTGGCGAATAGTGCGGAGCACTTCCCCCGTCAGTTCAGGGTCTAAGGCAGATGTTGGCTCATCAAAAAGCATGACCTCGGGATTCATAGCCAGCGCTCGAGCAATAGCTACCCGTTGTTGTTGGCCACCCGATAAACGGCCTGGATACATGTCTCTCTTATCCCATAATCCTACCTTTTTTAGGAGCTCTTCTGCTATAGGTAAGATTTCTGCTTCCTTCATTCCCTTAACCATCTTAGGTGCCACCATAATATTATCCAAAACAGTCATGTGTGGAAATAGATTAAAGGATTGGAATACCATACCCATGCGGAGGAGAATTTTTTGAGCTGTCGCCTTATCCGCATATACAGCCTGCCCGCCCCCCTCTGTCTTGGCTAAGATATCACCATCTACGATGATAGTGCCACGGTTAATAGTCTCCAATTGACCTAGGCAACGGAGGAAGGTGGACTTACCAGAGCCAGATGGGCCGATAATGGCCACCACTTCACCCTTATCCATCTTAAGAGACACGTCTTTAAGGACCACTTGGCCATTAAATTCTTTTTCAATTTGATTCATTTCAATAAATTGCATGACGCCACCCTATCCTTCATAGACTGCCAACCGTTTTTCAATACGGTCGAAGATATTGGTTAATACAAATGTCATAAGCAAATAGAAAATACCAGCTACTACAAAAGCAGAAATATCAAAGTCTCGTTGTACGATAGAGCGGGTAATACGGAGGATATCGTTCATGGCCAAGATATACACTAAGGAGGTATCTTTCAAGAGGTTGATGGTTTCATTAGCCAAAGGAGGGAGAACCCGTTTAACCATTTGTGGCAAGATAATCTTGCGCATGGTTTGCACATAGGAGAAACCTAAGACCTTAGCCCCTTCGTATTGGCCTCGCGGAATGGACTGGATTCCCCCACGGAAGACCTCACAAAGGTAGGCCGAATAATTCAAGACAAAGGATACAATCGCTGCTGTGGCATCATCAAACTGAATGGCCCCATCTGTCATGATTGGCAGAGCATAGTAGATGAAGAGAATTTGGAGCATGAGCGGTGTGCCGCGCATGATGTAGACGAAGAAGCCTACAATCCGGTTGAGAAGGGAAATGCCAGAAAGTCGCAAGAGAGCTAATAGAATCCCCCCTGGGATGGACAAGACCAAAACCACCAAGAAAAGTGAAATGGTTACCTGTAAACCGGATGCGATAACCGGTGTAATCTGCATTAAATAATCCATACTTTACTCCAATCTATACCTGTCGCGCGAGGCGACCAATCAACTTCTCCTATTATACCCCACCGTCATAAGACCATAGAGGAGGGGGCTAGGCCCCCTCCTCTATGGTCTTTACTAGCTTACAGACAAATCTTTCTTGAGACTATTTAGCATCAGATTTATCGAGATCAGCCGCTGTACCAAACCACTTTTGAGCGATTTTATCCATCGTGCCGTCCTTCTTCATTTCGATGAGGACTTGGTCAATCTTATTCTTCAAGGCTGTATCTTCCTTACGGAACCCTACGGCGAAGATATCAGCACCAAAGTCAGGACCTTCTACAATCTTAAGGCCTGGTTTTTTAGTCAAGGTATAACGAGCCACTACACCATCAGCAATAACGGCATCGATGCGACCTAATTCTAAATCATTGAAAGCAGCTACGAAATCATCGTAGGTTTTTACTTCCTTAATAGCCTTACTAGCAGGATCAGCCTTCAAGTAAGCTTCCCCAGAAGAAGCTGTTTGGACGCCGACTGTCTTACCAGCCAAGGATTCCTTACTAGTAATAGAGTTATCATCCGCACGGGTTACGATTAATTCCTTATCATCCATGTAAGGGTCAGAGAAGAGGATATTCTTTTTACGATCCTCTGTGATAGTCAGGCCATTCCAGAGGGCATCTATTTTCTTACCCTTCAATTCCGCCTCCTTAGAGGACCAATCGATAGGCTTGAACTCGATTTCAATGCCAGACCGTTTAGCCACTTCTTTAGCTACATCAATATCAAAACCTACAATATTATTTTGCTCATCTCTAAAGCCCATTGGTGGGAAGGAATCATCAAGACCAACAACAACCTTTTTTGGAACTTCTGCATTATCTGCCTTTTGGCCACAGCCTGTAAAGGCTACTACGGAAACAATGGCTAAGCCTGCGAGGAGTAAATTTCTGAATTTCATAAAGAGCACCCTATCTTTCTCTTTCTAATCTCTTTCCTATTTTTAATTTTTGCAATTGCTAT
>URSE01000069.1 GCA_900550455.1 uncultured Veillonella sp.
AAGGTTTTGTTTGAGCTCTCTTAAGTTTGAATACTTATGAGTAGACTAGGAGTATGATATGAGTTTTAATTGGTCTTTGATTGCTGATAACTTGCCCCTCTTATTACAGGGTGCCTTAGTTACCATCAAAATTACCGCTTTCTCCGTAGCGGCCGGTTTTATTATTGGTATGTTGGCCTCTATTGCCAACCTATCTAGCTTTAAACCTTTGCGTTGGCTGGTTCGCATCTACGTTGATGTGGTACGGGGGACTCCAATGTTGGTGCAAATCTTCCTGATTTACTTTGCCTTGCCACAAATTATTGGTCAACGGATTGATCCGTTCATTGCCGCTGTTACCGCTTGTTCCCTCAACTCTGGTGCCTATATGTCCGAAATCTTCCGGGCTGGCATTCAGTCCATTAACAAGGGGCAAATGGAAGCAGGCTTGTCCTTGGGCCTTTCTTGGGCACAAACTATGCGTTATATCGTCATGCCACAAGCCTTGAAGGCTATCATCCCGCCACTAGGTAATGAATTCATTGCTATGCTTAAAGACTCCTCCTTGGTTTCCGTTATCGGCTTTGAAGAATTGATGCGACGTGGTCAATTGATTATCGCTAAGACCTATGCGTCTGCAGAAATTTGGACTGCTGTTGCCATTATTTACTTGGTTATGACCCAAGTCATTTCCCATTTCATCGCTTATCTTGAAAGGAAATATGATATCAAATGATTCAATTACAAGATGTACATAAAAGCTTTGGAAAAAACGAAGTACTTAAAGGTATTGATCTTCATGTAACGCCTGGAGAAGTCGTGGTAATTATCGGCCCGTCTGGATCTGGTAAATCTACGGTTCTCCGTTGTATGAATTACTTGGAGGTGCCTACATCTGGTAAGGTTGTCGTAGATGGTTTGGACTTGGCCAATAAGGACAATCTCTCTAAGGTTCGTACAGAATTGGGTATGGTCTTCCAACGCTTCAACCTCTTCCCACATATGTCTGTTCTTAAGAATTTGACATTGGCACAAGAAAAGGTTAGAAAGACCGATAAGAAAGAAGCGAGAAAAATCGCCTTACAACTCTTAGAACGAGTAGGCTTGGCGGATAAGGCTGAAGCATATCCTGATAACTTGTCCGGTGGGCAACAACAACGGGTTGCCATTGCCCGTGCCTTGGCGATGAAACCCAAAGCCCTTCTCTTCGACGAACCGACATCTGCTTTGGACCCTGAAATGGTTCACGAAGTACTAGATGTTATGAAGGCCCTAGCTAAAGAAGGTATGACCATGGTTGTAGTTACACACGAAATGGGCTTTGCTCGTGAAGTGGCCTCTCGGGTTGTCTTTGTCGATGATGGTCAAATTCAAGAAGAGGGAACACCAGAAGAAGTATTCGACCATCCTAAAAATGAACGCTTAAAATCCTTCCTGTCTAAAATTCTATAAGAGACTAATTCCTAGTTATAAAGCTTAGATCCTAATTAATAGGAGAGCCCTAAGAAGATATATCTTCTTAGGGCTCTTTTGCTACTTTAGTTGTAGAAGATATTCGTAGACTTCACAGGTTTGAAAGAAGAGAATAGAAGTTAACTAAGCTGAAAATTTTTATTAAAAAAGAGGATTTTCAGGTACATATGTGGAATTATATAAATAAGAAAGGGATAGACATATTCCATATATTGTATAGAAAGGACGTTTACTATGAAATTGACAGTTCGCGGTAAAAATTTAGAAGTTACTGGTGCTCTTCGCGATTATGCAGAAAAACGCTTGGACAAATTAAGCCGTTATTTTGATGAAGAACTTGATGCTCAGGTTCTCCTATCTACCAATAAAGATCTTAAGACTGTAGAAGTTACAGTCTTTGTAGAAGGTATTGTCCTCCGTGCAGTGGATAAGAATCCTGACATGTATGCAGCAATTGATTTAGTTGTTGATAAAATTGTGCGCCAAATCCACAAGTATAAAACTCGTTTAACCCGTCGTTTCCAAAAACAAAACTTGGCCTTCCATGCTGAAGCGGTTGCCTTGGAAAACGAAGTGGAAGAAGAAGTAGATTTGAATGTAGTTAAAACTAAGACCTTCTTGGCACGGCCTATGAGTGTAGATGAAGCTATATTACAAATGAACTTGATAGGTCACGATTTCTTCGCCTTCCTCAATTCGGAAAACGACCAAATTAATGTGGTTTATCGGCGCCATGATGGTGGTTATGGCCTCATTCAACCACAATTATAAAAAATATATGAAATATTCCTCCTTAGGGGGTCTCTATTCTCTGGAATAGAGACCCTTCTTTTTTGACTATAAGGCGGTATTTTGCTAGAATTAATTGAATATACTATTAGGAAAACTATACTCATGTAAGGAGTTGATTTTTTTGCTTGGTTTTATCCAACGCTTGCTGGGCAACAACAGCGCACACGAAGTTAAGAAGATGCGCAAGGTTGTAGACCATATTAATTCTATCGAGAAGGACTATATCAACCTGACCGATCAACAATTGAAGAACAAGACCGCTGAATTTAAGCGACGCCTTAAAAAGGGAGAAACATTGGATGATCTCCTACCGGAAGCTTTTGCTGTTGTACGAGAAGCGTCTAAACGAGTTCTTGGTATGCGTCACTTTGATGTACAGTTGGTTGGTGGTATGACCCTTCACAAGGGCAATATCGCAGAAATGCGTACCGGTGAAGGTAAAACCTTGGTAGCAACCCTTCCTGTATACCTTAATGCACTTGAGGGTAAGGGTGTTCATGTTATCACAGTTAACGATTACTTGGCGACTCGTGATAGTGAGCAAATGGGGAGGCTCTATGACTTCTTGGGCTTGACCACAGGCCTTATTGTGCCTAATTTAGACTATGCCCAACGAAAAATGGCCTATGCAGCGGATATTACCTATGGTACTAATGGCGAGTTTGGCTTTGACTACCTTCGTGACAACATGGTTACAGAAGAAGCCAATATGGTACAACGGCCTTTGCATTATGCTATTGTCGATGAAGTCGACTCCATCCTCATCGATGAAGCTAGAACGCCATTAATCATATCTGGCCCTGGTGAACGATCTACTGACAACTATTACAAGTTGGCCCAAATTGTGCCTCATCTTAAAGTGGAAGAAGATTTCACTATGGATGAAAAGCAAAAGACTATTG
Organism: uncultured Veillonella sp.; assembly: GCA_900550455.1. GTDB lineage: Bacteria > Bacillota > Negativicutes > Veillonellales > Veillonellaceae > Veillonella. The sequence goes on from URSE01000069.1 coordinate 3,147, forward strand.
CTCCTACTGAGGCGGGGATTGCCAAGGTGGAAAAGATGTTGGGCGTAGGCAATTTGTACGATGCTGAAAATATCGAATATAATCACTTGCTTATGGCGGCCCTTCGCGCTCAATTTATGATGCACAAGGATAAGGATTATGTGGTGAAAGACGGAGAAGTCATCATTGTTGATGAATTCACCGGCCGTATGATGCCAGGTCGTCGCTTCTCTGATGGCCTCCACCAAGCAATTGAAGCTAAGGAAGGGCTTAAGGTTGAACGGGAGTCTCAAACCTTGGCATCCATTACCTTCCAAAACTATTTCCGTATGTATGACAAATTATCAGGTATGACTGGTACTGCTAAGACGGAAGAAAAAGAATTTAACGATATATATGGCTTGGAAGTTTGGGAAATTCCATCTAACAAACCATTGGCTCGTATTGACTTGCCAGATCAAATCTTCAAGACTAAACGGGCTAAGTATAAGGCAGTTGTTCGGGAAACCGTGGAACGCCACAAAAAAGGTCAACCAATTTTGATTGGGACCACATCCATTACCCAATCAGAAGAGTTGTCTGACCTCTTGAAACGCAATGGTATTCCTCACTCTGTATTGAATGCTAAGCATCATGAACAAGAAGCGGAAATCATTGCTCAAGCTGGCCAAGCGGGGATGGTAACCATCGCTACTAATATGGCTGGTCGTGGTACTGATATTACCCTTGGCGAAGGAGTGCCTGAATTGGGTGGTTTAGCTATCCTAGGTACAGAACGCCATGAAACCCGTCGTATCGATAACCAGCTCCGCGGTCGTGCTGGTCGTCAAGGGGATCCTGGTTCCTCTCAATTCTTCCTCTCCTTGGAAGATGATTTGATGCGTATCTTCGGAGCCGATAACATTTCTTCCATCATGGATCGGTTGGGTATGGATGAAGATGAACCAATCCAACATCGCCTCATTACGCGGTCCATTGAAAAGGCTCAAAAGAAGGTAGAAGATCATAACTATGACATCCGTAAACATGTCTTGGAATACGATGATGTTATGAATCAACAACGGGAAGTTCTCTATGAACAACGCCGTCGCATCCTCCATAACGAATCCCTCGAGGATACAGTCTCTGATATGATTGATAAACTCGTTCGGGAAGCGATGGATGCCTACGCGGATGAAAAATTGTACCCAGAAGAATGGGATTATGAGGGCTTACATAAGCACTTGTCTCAATACTTCCTCACGGATGAGTTGATGACAGTGGCTGGTATGGAAGACTATAGCCGTCAAGAGCTTGAAGACAAGCTTTGTCAAATCGCTCATGATGAGTACAAGGCACGGGAAGAAATGTTCGGTGACGTATTAATGCGTCAATTGGAACGAGCTATTATGCTCCGTGTAGTAGACCGCAAATGGATGGAACACTTGGACAGTATGGATATGCTTCGTGAAGGTATTAACCTTCGTGCGTATGGGCAAAAGAACCCATTAGTAGAATATAAATTCGAAGCTTACAACATGTTCCAAACCATGATTGACTCCATTCAAGATGAAACAATCATGGCCTTGTATCGCATTCGTGCACAATTTATTGATGAAGTCGAACAACCAGAAGATCATCTAGAAGGTGCACAAGCCCATCATGATGATGTGTTGGAACCACAAGACATAGACTAGACCTATGATAGCCTTTGCAGGGGTTCCAACCCTTGTAGAGGCTATTTTTAATGAACAGGTGACAACGTTGTTAGAAGATTTAAAACCCATTATCGACAATTTGAGTCAGCGTATCTACGGTATGAGAGACTCTTTGAATATTGCGCAAAAGGAAGACCAAATCTTTACCTTAGATGTAAAGATGTCTGATCCTAGCTTCTGGGATGACCCAGATAAGGCACGAGAAATATCCCAAGAGGCGACCCAATTAAAACAGGCTGTAGAGGGCTATAAAAAGTTGGTATCCGATATTGAGGATGCTAAACTTATGGTAGATATGGCCTTGGAAGAAGGGGAAGTTAATATGGAAGGGGAAATTTCGGACTTCCTCAAGGCCATTGAAGTGACTGTAGAAAAGCAGGAAATCCTTCTTCTCTTGGGTGGGGAATACGACCGCAATAATGCTATCTTGACCTTCCATGCAGGGGCTGGTGGAACGGAAGCACAAGATTGGTGCTCTATGCTCATCCGCATGTATTTGCGCTGGGCTGAGAAGGCTGGCTTTGGCGTAGAACTCATGGATGAGCAGCCGGGAGACGAAGCAGGTATCAAGTCTGCTACCTTCCTCGTTAAGGGTGAGAATGCCTTTGGTTACCTCCGATCTGAAAAAGGGGTACATCGTTTGGTTCGTATTTCTCCTTTTGATTCAGCAGCCCGTCGCCATACCTCATTTGCTGCTGTGGATGTCATGCCTGAAATCGATGATGATATTGAAATCAATATCGATATGAAGGATGTACAGGTAGATACCTACCGGGCTTCTGGCGCTGGTGGTCAGCATATTAACAAAACAGATTCTGCCGTTCGTATGACACATAAGCCGACAGGCATTGTAGTCCAATGCCAGACTCAACGGTCTCAAATGCAAAACCGGGACCAATGTTTGCGCCTTTTGCGGGCTAAACTTTTCGAGTTGGAATTGGAAAAACAGGCGGCTTTGAAAGAGGAAATCGGTGGTACCTACCAAGCTATTGAATGGGGGAGCCAAATCCGATCCTATGTATTCCATCCCTATAATATGGTAAAAGACCATAGAACTAATGTGGAAACAGGT
>URSE01000070.1 GCA_900550455.1 uncultured Veillonella sp.
AACTTAAATAATTTAGTAATTTAGATAATTCAATAAGAAAGGAGGCTCTCTATGATCGTATCCTACGAGTTACAAAAAGAATGCCCCCATACGGGAGCTCGTGCAGGACTCTTGCATACACCACATGGGACCTACCAGACACCTATGTTTATGCCGGTGGGAACGCAAGCAACGGTTAAGACTATGACACCAGAGGAGCTGAAAGAAATTGGATCTCAGGTGATCCTATCCAATACCTACCACCTCTTTCTCCGCCCTGGAGCAGATCTTATTGAGGAGGCTGGTGGCCTTCATAAGTTCATGAATTGGGACCAGGCTATCCTAACTGATTCTGGTGGCTTTCAAGTGTTCTCCTTGGGAGATATGCGGAAGATTACGGAAGAGGGGGTTACCTTCCGGTCTCATATTGATGGGTCCAAGCAATTCCTTTCTCCTGAAATCGCTACAAAAGTACAAGAACAATTTGGTTCTGATATTGCCATGGCCTTTGATGAATGTATTCCTTATCCTTCGGACTTCAACTATACTAAGCGATCTACTGAAAGAACCACCCGTTGGGCAGCCCGTTGTCAAGAGGCCCGTAAGTCTGATAAAACAGCCATGTTTGGAATTGTTCAAGGAGGCATGTATAAGGACTTAAGAACCCAGTCTGCTAAGGATTTAGTGGGTATGGATTTTGAGGGGTATTCTATAGGAGGCTTGTCCGTAGGGGAGCCTCATGACCTAATGAATGAGATTTTAGAACACACTACGCCCTTATTGCCTACTAATAAGGCGCGCTACCTCATGGGGGTAGGTACAGCTGATTGTTTGATAGAAGGGGTGGCTCGTGGAATTGATATGTTCGATTGCGTATACCCGACACGGGTAGCCCGTAATGGTATGGCCATGACACGCTTTGGCCGCGTTAACCTACGTAATGCTCAATACGCCCATGATTGGGGCCCTATTGAAGAAGGCTGTAGCTGCTATGCTTGTCGCAATTATTCCCGTGCCTATATCCGCCATCTTTATAAGGCGGAGGAAATGTTGGCCTTGCGGCTCGTGACCTACCATAATCTTTACTTCTTACTAGACTTTATGCGTCGTATGCGGCAGTCTATCTTGGAAGATCGATTCCCAGCTTTTCGGGAAGAATTTTGGGCTCACTTTAAAAAGTAGGCCTGCTTAGCTGAAGAAAAACTAAAAAAGACTAGTCAAGAGGCTGGTCCCTAGCTATACTTAGAAGTATATGTATTTAAATGGAGGAATACTATGGGTAACTTACAAGAAATGTTACAGGCATCTTGGCCGATTCTCTTGATGATTATCATCTTTTACTTCTTGCTTTATCGTCCACAAAAGAAACAGCAAAAAGAACGTAAAAACTTATTGGATAGTCTTCAATTGGGGGCTAAAATTATTACAGTTGGCGGTATCTACGGGGAAATCATCAACATTCAAGGTGACCGTTTGACCATTAAAGTGGCTCATAACGTGAATTTGGATGTGGCTCGATCCGCTATTGCTAATGTTGTTACTGAGGAAGCAAAATAATGACATCCAAAGAAGCAGTGCGCCTTGCTTATAAGCAGAAGCGCGCTGCTTTAACGCTTGCTGATTGTCAGCGTTGGGCAAAGGGGTTAGAAGAGGCAGTATTGGCATATCCTCAGTATCAAGCAGCTCATACCTTGATGGCTTACCTAGCCATGCCTAAGGAGGCTAACCTAGATGGGGTGATTGAGCGAGCTTTGGCTGATGGTAAGGCTGTCTATGTACCAGTTTGTACGAGTAAGACAGAGATGATAGCCGTTCGTTTGCGGTCTATGGATGATTTGGACCGGGGCGTTTTACATATCAGACAGCCCCAAAGGCCCTTTGACCTTATAGAGCCAGAAGACATAGATCTGGTTCTTGTACCAGGCCTGTGCTTCGACCGAAAGGGGGGACGTATGGGTATGGGAAATGGATACTATGATCGATTCCTCAAACGCGTACGTCCAGGGCATTTCGTTGCTACTGCTTGGTCCATGCAGATATCTGATTTGATTATTCCTATGGATGATCATGATCGACCTATGGAAGGTATTCTTACAGAAAATGGATTCATTCCTATTGATAAGTAAATTTAGAAAGGGGCATAGTAGTGAGAGGTACAGCTATTGCTAAATTTTTAGCGCTCATCGTCATTATTATTGGCGTTTTCGTAGCCGCTATTGTTCCACTTGCCACCAATATCAAGCAAGGCCTTGATTTGCAAGGGGGGACCCACATCGTATTGGAAGCGGAAGATTCCGATCAAGGGGAGGTTAATGACGATTCTATTAACCGAGCTATTAAAATTCTAGAACGCCGGGTTAATGAAATGGGTTTGACTGAACCGATTATTCAACGGGAGGGTCAACGCCGTATTATTATTGAGTTGCCAGGTGAAAATGATCCTGATGCAGCGATTAGAACTATTGGTAAAACCGCAGTCCTTCAGTTTAAGGACGATAAGGGCAACGTGGTTATGACCGGTAACGATCTTAAGGATGCTAAGGCCGCTAAAGACCAATCTGGTAATCCTGTTATCACCCTTGATATGACTGATGAAGGGGGTCAAAAGTTTGCCACTTATACATCTCGTAATGTGGGTAAGGTTTTCTCTATTTCCTTGGATGATCAAGTCTTAACAGCACCTGTTATCCGCGAAGCCATCACTGGTGGTCATGCTCAAATTACTGGTTCAAAATCCTTGGAAGAAGCTAATGAAACAGCACTTTTGCTCCGGTCCGGTGCTCTTCCTGTTAAGTTAAAAGTAATGGAAGTACGTACAGTAGGCCCATCTTTGGGGCAAGACTCTAAAGATAAATCCGTCATGGCCTTTGGCGTGGGCTTGGCCTTGATTGTCATCTTCCTCCTTCTCTTGTATCGTTTTGCAGGTTTTGTAGCTACCTTGGCTATGTTGGTGTTCGTAATGATTACCTTGCTTTGCTTGCAACCGTTCGCCCTCAATGCCACACTTACCTTGCCAGGTATCGCGGGCATCATCTTATCCATGGGGGTTGCGGTAGATGCTAATATTTTGATTTTCGAACGCTTTAAGGAAGAAGTGGCTTGGGGGGCTAAGTCCCTTCGTATGGCAATTGAAACTGGTTTCCGCCGGGCTTTCACTACTATCTTGGATGCCAATACGTCCGTTGTTATTACAGCAGTTATTCTTATCGTTATGGGGTCTGGGCCAATTCGAGGCTTTGCCATCACGTTGGCTCTTGGTATTGTCGTATCCATGTTTACGGCTATTACTGTATCCCGTTTCTTGTTGCGGTCTCTCATGGAATGCAATTTCACAGATCACCCATTCTGGTATGGTGTGAATGTATCTCCAGGAAAGTCCATTATGTCTAAAGATAGTGCTGGTAAAGGAGGGAAGAAATAATGCGATTTGACGTAGTAAAACATCATCGTTGGTGGTTCATTCTTTCTTCCACCTTGGTAATACTCTCTCTTGTATCCATCTTTTTTAAGGGCTTTAACTTTGGTATCGATTATACTGGTGGTACCATTTTAGATATTCAATTTGCGCAAACCACGCAGGTATCAGATGTGCGGAATGATCTTAAGAATTTTGGCTTAGAAGGAGCTACGATTCAAGTATCAGGGCAAGGGGAATCGGGTGAATCCGGTCATGAAATTATGATTCGTACCCGTAACCTCTCTGCTGAAGAATCTAAGGAAATCCTCTCTTCCTTGGCTACCAATGTAGGCTCTAACGAAGTTAAGCGGATTGAAACAGTAGGTGCAGTTATCGGTTCCGAAGTGACTAAACATGCCATCTTGAACTTGGTAGTAGCCTTCATAGTTTTGGCGGCCTATATTTCTTATCGCTTTGAAATGCGTGTAGCTGTTTCTACCTTGACGGCTATCTTCCACGATATGATCATGGTATTAGGGGTCTTCTCCTTCTTCCAATTGGAAATCGATGCCTCTTTCTTGGCAGCTATCTTGACGGTAGTTGGTTATTCTATGAACGAAGCGGTTGTAATTTTTGACCGGATCCGTGAAAATACACATACCCATAAGCGGACGGATTCTTTTGCTGATTTGGCTAATGATTCTATTAAGCAAACCATCCACCGGTCTATCTATACCTTATCGACCGTTTTGTTCGCTACTGGTTCTCTTTATATCTTCGGTGGGGATACTACTAAGAATTTTGCCTTGTGTATGATTGTAGGCTTTATTTCTGGTGCTTACTCTGCTATCTGTGTGGCTACTTCCATTTGGTCTATTTGGAAGTCTCGCGACAAGAATGATATGCGTAATAAGGCTAATGCTTAATTGTCAAGTCACTGTGTCAGGTGTATAGTGTAAAAAGACCTGTATGAGGGCACTCTCCTTAGGGAGGGTGCTCTTTTATGTATTAACTTAGTTAACTAAGGGGGCTTTTATTAAAAGATAAGCCCTTAAGGAGGTAGTGGATGGACCAGGAACGTTTATGGAACTTATCCTTTTTGGGCTTAGGGACCTCTAATGCCCTTTTTTATATGACTCAGTACATGCTGATTGCGACTTTGCCCATTGTCATCCTCATGTGGGGTGGAAGCGCTATCGAGGCAGGTTTAGCCATGACCTGGTTCCAAGTTGGGACTATTGTCATGCGGCCTTTAGCGGGAAAGATAATGAATTCTTTTGATAAACGATGGGTTCTCTTGGGATCGACAATTTTATTTCTCCTCATTATGGGTGCTTTTAATTGGGTACGGTCCATGGAGCTTATCTACTTCTTGCGAGGTCTGCATGGCATGATTTTTGCCCTTGGCACGACAATCACCGCAGCCATTGCTGTCATGGTTATCCCTAAGAAGCGAAGAGGAGAGGGGATCTCCATGTTTGCGGTTTTTTCCAATGTAGCTATGGTAGTGGGCCCCGCCCTTGGTTTGTTTGTACTTAATAGCCAGGGAGATATAGGCTTATTCATCCTATTGACGGGCATTGCTCTAGCTTGCTTTGTGACAGCTAACTGTAAACGTCTTTCTAAAGAGGTAGCTAAACCAGTCCATCATAAGGGTTCTCAGTGGTCTATTGATCAATTTATAGAATGGCGGTCTTTACCTTGGATGTTCATGGCCCTCCTCTTGGGTTTTGTCTATTCTGGAGTTATCGTTTTTGTACCGATTCTCTTAAGTCAAATGAACCAAGCCATGTGGGGGTCTGCTTTCTTTGGCCTCTATGCGTTGGCTATCGTTATAAGTCGACCATTTGCGGGACCAGCCTACACTAAGTTCGGTCCTGAAGCTCTAATCTATCCAGGTCTGGTTTTATTTGGCATAGGTGTAGCCCTCTTGGCCTTTCAAAGCTCCTATATTATGATTCTCATAGCCGCACCTATTCTAGGCTTGGGCTATGGGTCTGTAATGCCAGCTTTCCAGGCCTTGGCGGTTCAAGTGGCACCTATTGAACGGGCTGGCATATCCACGGCAACCTTTTTCCTAGGGATGGACATATCCATCGGGGTAGGGGCGACAATTCTCTCTGTGATTGTCAATGCCATGGGCTTTAGTCCCATGTATGGTATCTGCTTAGCAGTTGTTCTTATCATGTTGTTGCTATATCATTTTGTAACGCGGCGATATAGTGAGCCTTATGAGAATATCCAATAACATATATGGAGCTCCTATTGAGCGATAGTAGTATCACTCAATAGGAGTTTTTTGTGAATAAATATAATTAGATTTATAAAATCGAATGAATTATATAGAATGGGTAGTAATT
>URSE01000071.1 GCA_900550455.1 uncultured Veillonella sp.
CGAAACTGCAGCTCTATCCTTCTGGTGCGCCTAGAGGGAATCGAACCCCCAACCTGCAGTTTAGGAAACTGTCGCTCTGTCCGGTTGAGCTATAGACGCATGTAAGGCCACCATATAGGGTGGCCATAGTATTAATCTTCTACAGGTCGGCTCCAGTCAACTTGAACCTCCGTAGCTTCCCACAAGCGGGTCAAGGCCAATTTCAAGTTACCCAAGGATTCCAATGGATCAATATCCAATTCTTGATAGGTATCAAGACCCATAGCGTGAGCGATAGAGTGATCCTGTTTCAAGAATGCACTTACCTTGTCAGCCCATTCTTGATTAGGAAGGGATACAGACAATTCTTTAGTCTCTGTATCATAGGCCACATAGCCTCGGTCATCTGCGCCATAATGGATGGCAACCTTAAACATACTCATGTATCTACCTCATAGGTCAAACGACAGAATAACATTCTCATTTGTTTCATTGTATCATGAAAGTCCCCCTATTCGCTATCCTTAAGACCGTCCTCTTGAGGGCCACCATCACCATGGTGAAAGCGGTGTCGATTGCGACCAATCCCCTCTTGGGCTCGTTCCCAGGCAAAGCCCTTCATGATGGCATCTCCGCCAAACTGGGACTGAAGGCCATCTAGGGTCTGGGCTAATAGGTCTTCCTCCTCTTCCATTCCAAAGAGAGAGGTCTGGGCCACGGGCTCAGATAGACCCGCCATGGTTAGGCCTAGAAGGCGAACCGGCCTGGTCCGCTTAATCTTGCTATAGAGGGACCGGGCCGCTGCCAGCATAAGGGACTCAGAATCTGTCGGCGTATCCAAGGTTTTCTGGCGCGTAATCGTAGAGAAATCATTATAACGAATCTTGATAGACACTGTAGAGCCCATCAAATTTTTCTTACGGAGCTGACGAGCTACCCGATTAGCAAAGAACTGAAACTCTCGATCGATAAGGCTTTCATCATCTAAATCTTCCTCATAGGTCTCCTCCCGTCCTATGGATTGGACCTGACGGTCCGGTTCAACAGGGCGATTATCGATCCCTCTAGCCAATTCCCAAAAGTGTTTAGCCTGGTTGCCTACAATGGGTACTAGCGCCCTCTCATCCTCTAAATGCTGCAGGTCTCCTATAGTCTTAAAACCAGCTTCCAAGAATTTCTTCTCCGTCTTGGCCCCCACACCCCAGAGGCGCTTGATAGGCAGTTTTCGAAGGAATTCCATCTCCTTCCCATAAGGAACTACCACTAGACCGTCGGGTTTATCTAAGTCCGAGGCAATCTTGGCCAAGAACTTATTAGGAGCTAGGCCAGCCGATATAATGAGTCCCGTCTCTTCAAAGACCCGCCGCTTGATGGCCCGCCCTAGATCATAAGGCCCCTTAAAACGATGGGTAGATCCAGTCACATCAAGAAAGGCCTCGTCCAGGGACAAGGGCTCAATCATATCCGTAAACTCCTCCATAACCTTGTGGATTTGTCCGGATATAAGCTTGTAATAATCGATGCGGGGCCAAATAAAAATCCCCTCAGGGCAGAGCTTACGAGCCTTCTCCGTAGCCATAGCTGAGTGAACCCCAAACTTACGAGCCTCATAGGAGGCCGTACAGACTACCCCACGTGCAGAAAGACCGCCCACAATCAGGGGGCGGTCTCTATAGTCTGGGTTATCGCGCTGTTCTACGGATGCATAGAAGGCATCCATATCCACATGCATAATCCAACGTCTCATAGGCTTACGCTTCTGGGCCGTCTTCGATGCGACAGTACTTAATTTGGGAACAAATGCATTCGTCCTTTGTTTCGTACAATTGAGGAATGATTTTGAGGAGCTCTTGGAAAGCTGGCTCATTGATGGAGTAACGAGTCCACAAGCCATTCCGTTGGGAATTAACCACACCCGCATCAATGAGGATTTTCATATGGTAGCTCAAAGTAGATTGGGAGAGGTTAAAGCTAGCCAAGATATCTGCTGCACACAATTCATTACAAGACAACATGTCAATGATATGCAAGCGAGTTTCATCGGACAAGGCTTTGAAAACCGTTGCTAAGCGTTCATAAGATAATTCCATGGTTACTTCACCCTTTATTTAACAGAAAATTATTGATACATTTTGTCCAAAGCGATGGTTTGATCGCGGTTAGGACCTACGGAAACAATACCCAAAGGTACGCCTGTTACAGCGGCAATACGTTCTACATAAGCGCGAGCCGCAGCTGGTAATTGATTGTATTCGCGAATGCCGGAGATATCTTCTTTCCAACCAGGCATTGTTTCATATACAGGTTGGCATTGAGCCAATTTTTTAAGGTCTGCCGGGAAGCCCTTCACAGGCTTACCGTCGATGGTATAGCCTACACAAATCTTGAGTTCATCGAAGGAATCGAGGATATCGAGACGGGTAATCGCCAAGTGGTCTAAGGAGTTAAGAGCAGCAGCGTATTTTACCACCACCAAATCGAGCCAACCACAACGGCGAGGACGGCCTGTTACAGTACCAAATTCATGGCCTTCATTACGGATCTTATCCCCTGTTTGATCCAAGAGTTCAGATGGGAATGGGCCTTCACCAACCCGTGTGGAGTAAGCTTTTACAACCCCTACGATTCCCTTGAGATAATTAGGGCCCAGGCCAGCGCCAGTGGAGGCACCACCAGCTACTGGATGAGAGGAGGTTACAAATGGATAGGTACCATTGTCTAAGTCAAGCATAGTTGCTTGAGCCCCTTCAAAGAGGACCTTCTTACCGGATTCGATCATCTCAAAGAGTTCTACATTGGTGTCGGTCACCATGTGGCGGATTTGATCAGCATAGCCCAAGTATTCCTTGAGAAGAGTATCGTAATCGACCATGAGTTCTGGTTGGTTATAAACCTTTTCCAACATGGCATTTTTCATCTTCACATTGTAAGCTAGCTTTTCCTTAAAGACTTCTGGGTCCATAAGGTCGCACATACGGATACCTACACGGTTTACCTTATCTGCGTAACAAGGGCCAATACCGTTTTTAGTAGTGCCAATTTTTTGGCCTTCAGCCTTAGAATTTTCTTCAGCTACATCAAGAGCGCGGTGGTAAGGCATTACCACATGAGCACGGTCAGAAATTTTAAGGTTCTTAGCGGATTTACCTTTTTCTTCAAGGCCCTTAATTTCGTCAAGGAGACCCTTTGGATCCACTACAACACCTGTGCCGATAATATTTTCTTTATTATCATATAAAATACCAGATGGTAAGAGTCGGAGGGCAAAAGCTTGATCATCTACAACAACAGTATGTCCTGCATTGTTGCCCCCTTGGCTGCGAACAACGACGTCTGCTTGTTCAGCCAAATAGTCAACGACCTTACCTTTACCTTCGTCACCCCATTGAGTGCCGATTACCATACTTGTAGCCATGCTCTATATCCTCCCTATATGGAACGTATGAGTGGGATTTCCTGAAAAACCCTTTTACTTCCATATTATAGCAGAATTTTTGTATATATGCATATAATTCAATCTATCGATATAGAATTTAACCAGTTAATTAAATAATCTTTTCTCACAACGATAAAAAATGGGGCTGTAACAGAATGCAATTTTTAACACATTCTGCTGCAGTCCCTTTCGATTCAGTAAAATAGAGCACTCTTTTCTCCATCTCATTTTGGGAAAAGAGTGCTCATTCCTGTTTTTAGGCGCACTTTAATAAGCCTATGAAAATTTACATTTTTTTAGGTTTTAGGCGATGTCTTTAAGGCTAAATAATCGTTGTTGGAGACGATTTGCCATATTTCTGTTATGTAGTTTTTGTAAGTTGAAGCCGATGGCTACTAGGTACATTTCCTTGTGAACTTTCTCAGCACCACGATGACGCAAGCGGCGGTAATCGTAATCTTGTTTTAAAACACCGAATACACCTTCAACTTGAATGGAACGGTTAACACGCAACTGCGTTCCTAGCGGAGAGAGAAAGATTTCTTTGTTTTTCTGTTGCAAAGTATTGTAATGAACAGGAATGGAAACACGCTTGTTACTCTTAGGTTCTAGGCCCTTATAAGGAGGTTGGCATTCTAAGCGTAGTTGACAGCCACTACAATTTTCGCATTGGTAAATCCGACTTTCTTTCACAAATCCTGTTTGTGTTTTTCGATGACTAATATGCGAGAATGGTAAAGCTCGCTTAGCTGCGCAGGTAAATATGTCAACCTCTGGATCAAACTCCATATTTTCAGCGCGTCCAATAGCATTTTGCCATTTTCTTGTTTTAGAACGCTCATAGTTTTGTGGTTTGATACAAGATTTGTAGTTGTTAGCTGCTAACCACGTGTAGTTTTCTTCACTATCATAACCAGCATCTGCTACGATGTACTCGAACTTTCTACCATGGATACGCTCTAAATCTTTTAAGAAGGGAATCAATGTTAGTGTGTCCGTTGGATTGGGATAGATGCCTAACCCAAGGATGTACTCACTATGTGCAGCCACTTGAATATTATAGCCAGCTTTCAATTGACCGTTTTTCATATGGTCATCTTTCATGCGCATGAAAGTCGCATCATGGTCTATTTTGGAATAACTATTTCTTGTGCCCATGGTTCCTAGATGTCTTTCATATTCTAAGCGTTTAGACAAAAGATCATCAGCTCTTTCAAATAAGCGTTGTAAAACAGTTTTTCGTTTTCCTTTGCCGTGAACGAATGTAACCTTCTCGTTTTTAATACGCTTTTCTAGCTCTTGATAGATCATTTCATCGTTAAAACAACTCATATCTTCGCCACGTTGACGTTGGATATCAGCTTTTAAAGTATCCAACTTGGCCGGCAGTTTAGCCATATGCTTTTCGACGGATTTGCGCCAAACAAAGGTATAGCGATTGGCATTAGCTTCTAATTTAGTGCCGTCGATAAAGGCTTCTTTAAAGTTGATGCTATCACGTTGTTCAATTTTGTCGATGACTTGAACAAACAAATCTTCTACGACAGGAAGTGTTAACCGCGTGAATATCCGTTGAAAGGCCATATGGCTTGGGACACTATATCCATCGAGAAGCCATTTATATTGTAAATTGACTTGACATTGTCGATGGATAGCACGCGTAGAATACACGCCTTCCATCATAGCAAATATCATAAGCTTGCAAAGAATTTTCGGTGGGACGCTAGGTTTTCTTCCTTTGGAAGAGTATAAACCTTGTACTTTATTAAAATCTACCTCCTCTAGTACAAGGTCGAGCAATCGAACCGGTTCATTCTCTCCAATCATAAGACCATAATCAAACGGAAGATGCGTTTGCTTTGGCATCGCATTTTCGGTATAATCTAATTGGTATTTTTGGAAACTGTTCATAAATCAATTATACTAGAAAAAGGCGCCTTCGGGCGCCTTTTTCTTTACCTAATGCAAAGAGGATGCGCACTGAATTTTCAGTACTCATCCTCTTTGTGATTAAGGGGCTATTTTGTTACAGCCCCAATCCGGCAGTTTACACAGACATTTTTATAGCCCATAGTTATTTACTCCCATACGGTTTATGTTGAAAGATTTC
>URSE01000072.1 GCA_900550455.1 uncultured Veillonella sp.
TATAAAAAAACCTACTTCCTTGGGAAGTAGGTTTTACTTATAAGGACTCGATTTTCTAGATTACTATCGAATCTTATAGGGCCAATTAGTTATTCATTAGCCAAGTCTCCAATAACCTTCTTGAGGATGGCAATGCCTTTTTCCAAGTCCTCTTGGGGAATATTGAGGGCTGGCAAGAGTCGAATCTTGGATTTGGCAGATAAGACAACTAGACCTTCTTGTAAGCAGGCATCGATAATAGACCGCGGATTAGCATTCGTTTCGATCCCTAGCATAAGGCCAAAGCCAGATAGGCTCTTAACGCCAGGAGCCCCATCCAATTCCTTCTTGATATAATTCCCCTTAGCCACTACAGAGGCCAAGAGCTCGTCTGTCAACCGATCCATGATGGTAATGGCACCTGCTGCACAGATAGGATTGCCCCCAAAGGTGGAAGCATGGTTACCAGCTCCCAAGACGGCTTCCGTTTTTTCATTAAACATAGTAGCCCCCATAGGAAGGCCACCGGCCAGACCCTTAGCGGTGGATACGATATCAGGAGAAATTTGATAATTCATATAGCCATAGACCTTCCCAGTCCGGCCATTACCGGTTTGGACTTCATCTACCAAAACTAGGATATCCTTAGCTTGGGCTAATTTGGCAACCCCCTCTACAAAATCCTTATCAAGAGGCATAACACCACCCTCACCTTGGATCGGTTCCAGCATAACAGCACAGATAGTCTCATTGCTATCTAGCAAATGTTTAAAAGCTTCCAAGTCGTTAGCTGGAGTATGGATAAAACCTTCTACAAAAGGACCAAAATCTTGGTGGAAGACATCCTGGCCTGTAGCAGACAGGGTAGCAATGGTCCGCCCATGGAAGGAGTTAACCAAGGTAACAATGGTATGACGGTCCTCCCCATACTTGTCATGGGAATACTTACGAGCCGCCTTAATGGCGCATTCATTAGATTCAGCCCCAGAATTAGAGAAGAAGACTTTCTTCATACCAGTCTTTTGACAAATTTTTTGGGCCAATTCTACCTGCGGCTGGGTGTAGTAGAGGTTGGATACATGGTTAAGCTTATGAACTTGGTCTGTAACAGCCTTAGCCCAAACATCATCATCTACCCCAAAGGCGGTAACCCCAATACCAGAGCCCAAATCGATGTAGTCCTTGCCAGACTCATCTTGTAAATGACAGCCTTTACCGGCTACAAAGGCCACATCAAAGCGACCATAGGTATGGGCCACATATTCCTTATCAAGTGTTTGTATATCAGACATACTATACCTTCTTTCTACTCCTTAGGGTTATTGACGAACATGGTCCCCAAGCCTTCATTGGTCAAGAGTTCGATCAATATAGCATGAGGAATTTCACCATTTATAATAAAAACCTTTTCCACCCCATCTTGGATGGCAAGCGTACAACATTCTACCTTGGGAATCATGCCCCCAGCAATGACGCCCTCGTCAATCAGCTTTTGCGTCTCTCCTAAGGTCAGATGAGGGATAAGGCTAGACGGGTCATCCTTATCCGCCATTACCCCATCAATATTGGTCATGGCAATCATAGCCTCTGCCTCTAAGGCACCAGCCAATTTAGACGCGACTGTATCTGCATTGATATTGTAAGTCCGCCCTTCCTTGTCTAAGCCCAAGGAAGAGATAACAGGGATATAGCCCCGATCTAAAAGTGACATGACAACGGATGTGTCAATTTCATCGATAGTCCCTACTAGGCCCAATTCTGGGTCCTTTTGATGGACCTTGATCATATGACCATCCACACCGCAAAGGCCCACAGCCTTGCCACCTAATTCCACTAAATTGGCTACTAATCCCTTATTAACCTGGCCTGCCAAAACCATTTGTACCACATCCATGGTTTCTTGGTCCGTTACCCGTAGGCCATCCTTCCACTGGGATACAACCTGCATCTTGGCCAAAGCTTCATTGATGGCAGGCCCTCCTCCATGAACGAGGACGACCTTAACCCCCACTAGATTGAGGAGGAGAAGATCTTTCATAACCGACTTTTTAAGATTTTCATCGGTCATGGCATTGCCGCCGTACTTTACGACCACGACCTTACCGGCGTACTCCTTGATGTAAGGGACGGCTGCTGTCAGGAGGGCCGCCCGCGTGGCATTATCGATATGCTTCATGTCATTCGTCTCCTTCTATATAACTAGTCCCGTTTCTTCCGCTAGGCCCAAGGCTATATTCATACATTGGACAGCAGCTCCCGAGGCGCCCTTGCCCAAATTATCAAAAATAGCATGAACTAAAACACGATCTTGATTACCCGATACATAAAGGGTCATGGTATCGAGACCAGCCGCCTGGTTAGCCCCTAAGAAGAGTCCATTGATCTCCTCTAGATTAAAAGGCGCCACCTTGATAATCTTGGACCCTGCATAGTAATCTTGGAAGGCCTGCCAAATATCTTGAGGGCTTATCCCCTTCAGGTGGGATAGGTGAAAGCCAATGGATGTTTCCATACCCGCATAGTAATCATCCACGACAGGTAGGAAAATAGGCGGCTCGACTAGGCCTGTAAAGGCTTGGACTTCTGGCATATGCTTGTGGGACTGTCCCAACCCATACTGGCGAGGAGCACAGAGGTCAGAATCCGTATCCATAGCCTGATATTGGGCTATCATTTTCTTACCGCCTCCCGAGTAACCCGTAAGAGAGAGCACTGTCAGGGGGTAGTCAGCTGCCACTAAGCCTTTTTTAATAAGGGGTGCCAGGATGGCAATAGCCCCAGAGGCATGGCAACCTGGATTAGCAATGAAGCGGCATTGAGCAATATGTTCCCGGTAGTCTGGCCCTAATTCAGGAAATCCATAGGCCCAATCGGGATTTGTCCGATGGGCTGTGGAGGCATCGATAACCTTACAGGACAAGTCTTGCAACACCTCCACTACATCTTTAGCTGCCTGATCTGGCAGGCAGAGGAAAACCAAATCGGCTTGGCTAGCCACCTCTTTAATAGTTGCTAGGTCCTTGCGCTTATCTTCTGGGATGGGTAAGACTTCAATATCATCCCTTTGGGATAAGCGTTCATCAATTCTTAAGCCCGTAGTTCCCTCTCGTCCTACGATACATATTTTTTTCTTAGTCATAGTCACAACTCCTCTTATAGGCTTTCATAATCAGCAAAGGTGGCTACCATAAGGGCCTTGATAGTATGAAGGCGATTTTCCGCTTCCTGGAAAGCTAAGGAAGCGTCTGACTCGAAGACCTCATCAGTCACTTCAATCCCATTCATACCAAAGCGTTCAAAGATATCCTTACCCACCTGGGTTTGTGTATCATGAAAAGCTGGTAGGCAGTGGCAAAACTTGACTTGAGGATTGCCTGTCATAGCCAACATATCCTTAGTAATTTGGTAAGGCTTGAAGGTATTAATCCGCTCTTCCCACATGTCATAGGAATCACCCATGGTTACCCAAACGCCTGTATAAATGACATCCAGGCCTTTAACACCAGCTTCCACATCATCTGTAACGGTAATACTAGCCCCTGTTTCCTTGGCTATAGCTAGGCATTGCTCGTAAATAGGGCCGGCAGGATGGTATTGTTTAGGGCCAATCAGGCGGAAATCCATCCCCATCTTAACAGCACCAATCATAAGGGCGTGGCACATATTGGATTGGCCATGGCCTACGTAAGCATAGGATACATCCTTAAGGGGCTTTTGGATGTTTTCCTTAAGGGTCAAGAAATTAGCTAATGTTTGAGTCGGATGATCCAGATCGGTTAAACCGTTCCATACAGGCACTCCAGAATAGGCTGCTAAATCTTCTACGGACTCTTGCGCATAGCCCCGGAACTCAATAGCATCGAACATAGAGCCAAGAACCCGGGCCGTGTCCTTAAGGGATTCCTTCTTGTTCATTTGCGATCCCGAAGGACCTAAGTAAGTGGTATGGGCACCCTGATCAGCAGCGCCCAATTCAAAGGCACAGCGAGTCCGGGTGGAGTCCTTTTCAAAAACTAAGGCAAAGTTCTTACCAGTCAGGCAAGGCTTCTCCTTGCCTGCTTTTTTATCGACCTTTAATTGAGCGGCTAAATCTATAAGGTAATTAATCTCTTCTGGGCTATAGTCCAGTAGGGTCAAAAAGTTTTTATTGTGGAGGGATTTCATAAGGAGCCTCTTTCTTGTTTATCTATATCAGAAAATTATCTAGTATACCTATGCTTCTGTTTGCCCTGGCGCTAACAATTCAGCTATACCGCCAGCCATAAGGGTCACACCTGTCTTTAGGATGCTTTCATCGATGGTAAAAGACGCATTATGGAGGGCTGGATTTCCTTCAAAGCCCGTACCTAACCAGAGAAAAGCTCCCTTTATAGCTTGGGTATAATAGCCAAAGTCCTCCGCCGCCATAGATGGAAATAGCGGGTGGTCAATGGCTTCAGGACCTAGGTATGCCTTAGCTACACCTTCCATAAAGTCGATAGCATCCGGATTATTGATGGTGGCGGAATGGCCCCGTTTGTAATCCAGCTGAGACTGGGTACCAAACATGAGGTCCAAGGCCTTAAGACTTTCACCCAAACGAGCCTCGATATAATCCCGTTTTTCTGGTGCATAGGTCCGGCAGGTCCCTTCTAGATAGGCATCTTCAGCGCCCACATTGTAACGCTGACCTGCATTAAAAACCCCGATGGTACAGACCAGATTTTCCATAGGATTGGTCTCACGAGCTACGATAGATTCTACCGCTGTAATCCAATTCGCTGCAGCCACAATGGCATCCTTCCCCTGATGAGGATAGGCCCCATGGGTTGCTTTCCCCTTGATGTGAACGTAGAAGTGGTCAGAAGCAGCCATGAGATTCCCCTTCTTGAAGCCTATCTTACCTACGGGAATATCTGGCCAGGCGTGAAGCCCATAAATTTCTTCTACATCATCTAAGATTCCAGAGGCCAGAATATTCTTAGCACCATTAATAAGGGCCTCCTCCTCTGCCGGCTGGAAGACCAATTTAATAGTCCCACAAAGATGGTCCTTCATACTATTGAGAACAGCTGCCGCCCCCAAGAGGATGGCCATGTGGGAATCGTGGCCACAAGCATGCATGACACCGTCATTGGTAGACTTAAAGGGAAGGTCTGTTTGTTCCTTAATAGGAAGAGCATCCATATCAGCCCTGAGTGCTACGGTCTTACCAGGCTTGGCCCCCTGAATAATCCCGATGACAGCATACTGGAAGACATCATTCTTATAAGGAATGCCTAAACTATCTAGGACCCCCTGAATATATGTAGAGGTCTCTTTTTCCTGCCCTGATACTTCTGGATGTTGATGAATATGGCGGCGCCACGCAATCACATCATCCATATAGGTCGCTACTGCTTTTTCTATGAGATTTTTAAATTTCATGGCCTTGGCCTCCTATCTCAACTATCTATTGACTAAATATATGAATAATA
>URSE01000073.1 GCA_900550455.1 uncultured Veillonella sp.
GTTTACTCATCGGACACCCAATGTGGCCGGTTTAGATATTGTGTTAGGAGGCTAGGGCATGCAAGAAAAATATAACGCCCAGGATATTGAAAAGAAATGGCAAACGCAGTGGCTTGCTGATAAGGCATTCAAAACTGATTTGGACAAGAATAAGGAAAAGTATTATGTACTTGAAATGTTCCCTTATCCATCCGGTAACCTCCACATGGGTCACGTTCGTAACTACTCTATTGGCGACGTAGTGGCTCGCTTTAAAAAGATGAAGGGCTTTAATGTCTTGCATCCAATGGGGTGGGACTCCTTTGGTATGCCTGCAGAAAACGCTGCCATCAAACATGGCATCGCGCCTAAAGATTGGACCCTTTCCAATATTGAAAATATGAAGCGCCAACAAATGTCCTTGGGTCTTTCCTATGATTGGGATCGAGAAGTAGCTACCTGTAAGGAAGACTATTACAAGTGGACTCAATGGCTCTTTGAACAATTCTATAAAAAGGGCTTGGCTTATAAGAAAGAGGCTAAGGTTAACTGGTGCAAACCCTGCCATACCGTATTGGCTAACGAACAAGTAATCGATGGCCTCTGCTGGCGCTGTGATAATCCTGTTGAGAAAAAAGACTTATCTCAATGGTTCCTTAAGATTACTGACTATGCAGACCGTCTCTTAGATGATTTGGATACCTTGGATGGTTGGCCTGAACGGGTTAAGGCTATGCAAAGGAACTGGATTGGCCGTTCTACAGGGACTCAATTCTCCTTTGATGTGCCTTCTATCGACCAAAGAATTGCTGTCTATACAACTCGTGTAGATACTATTTACGGCGTATCCTATATCGTATTGGCACCAGAACATCCATATGTGGAAGCCCTCATCAAGAACGCTCCTAATAAGGCTCAGTTAGATACCTTTATTACCCGTATGCGAAATATGTCTGATATTGATCGCACGTCTACAGAGGCGCCTAAGGAAGGTATGTTTACTGGTTCCTATGCTAAACACCCATTGACCGGCCAAGATGTTCCTATCTGGATTGCCAACTATGTCTTAGTAGATTACGGTACAGGTGCCGTTATGGGGTCTCCTGCTCACGATTCTCGCGACTGGCAGTTCGCTCAAAAGTATGACTTACCTGTAAAACCTGTCATCCAACCAGCCGATGGGGACTATGATATGAGTGCATGGCGCGAATCCTACCATGACGATGGTATTCTCATAAATTCTGGTGAGTTTGATGGTCTTGCTTCAGAAGAAGCTCGTAAGGCTGTAACAGCTAAATTTGAAGATATGGGGATTGGTCAAGGAAGAAAAAACTTCCGCCTTCGTGACTGGCTCATTTCTCGCCAACGCTATTGGGGAGCTCCCATTCCTGTTGTCTATTGTGACAAGTGTGGAGAACAATTGGTGCCAGAAGACCAATTGCCAGTACGCCTTCCTGAAGATGTAAAATTTGATGGTGGTGCTATTTCTCCAATTGCGACCTCTCAGTCCTTTATGGATGCAACCTGCCCTAAGTGCGGTGGACCTGCTAAGCGCGAAACCGATACCATGGATACCTTTATTGACTCCTCCTGGTATTTCTTGCGTTATACTGATGCACGGGATGATCAAGAACCCTTCAAGAAGGATGAAGCGGATTACTGGATGAATGTTGATCAATACATCGGTGGTATTGAGCATGCCATCTTGCACTTGCTCTATAGCCGTTTCTTCACTAAGGTTCTTCATGATCTTGGCTTGGTTACTATTAACGAACCATTTAAAGGCCTATTAACCCAGGGTATGGTCCTTAAAGAAGGTTCCAAAATGTCCAAGTCCAAGGGCAATGTGGTATCGCCTGAGGAAATTGTCAACAAGTACGGCGCTGATACAGCTCGCCTCTTCATTCTCTTTGCTGCTCCTGTAGACCGTGACTTGGATTGGTCTGACCAAGGGGTAGAGGGATCTTATCGCTTCCTTAACCGCGTATGGCGTATCATTGACCAATACAGCCAATTTGGCATCCAAGGTCAAGCGGGTGACTTTACCAAGGAAGAAACTGCTCTTCGTCGGGCCTTGCATAAAACCATTAAAAAGGTAACGGAAGATTTGGATGGTCGCTTCAATTTCAATACGGCTATTTCTGGCATTATGGAATTAGTTAACGCCATGTACCAACATATTGATAAAAACCAATCTGTCAATGCTATGTTGGCGAACGAATTGGTGAAAAACCTTATCCTCTTGTTAGCTCCATTCACACCACATATTACAGAAGAATTGTGGCATCAAGTTGGCTTTGATGGCTCTGTACATGCACAAAACTGGCCTAGCTACGAAGAATCCGCCTTAGAAGTGGATGAAGTGGAAATTGCCGTTCAAGTTAATGGTAAGGTTCGCGATAAATTAACCATTCCTGTATCTATTGATAAGAAAGTTCTGGAAGATCAAGCTTTGGCTCTAGATCGGGTTAAGGAATTTACTGATGGTAAATCTATTGTGAAAGTCATCATAATTCCTGGTAAATTAGTTAATATTGTAGTTAAATAAGAGAAAGGGGCTAGTCATAGCCCCTTTCTTATATCATGATTATACCTAGGAAGGATGGATTAGTATGGGAAAACGCAGTAATTATATTTCCTGGGACGAATACTTTATGGGTGTTGCTATATTGGCTGCTCAACGATCTAAGGATCCCAACACGCAAGTGGGAGCTTGTATTGTGTCCGACGATAATAAGATCTTGTCCATCGGTTATAACGGTATGCCTCGGAGCTGTTCCGATGATGACTTCTCTTGGGAGCGTGAAGGTTCGGATGATAATAAGTACTTCTACACTGTCCATAGTGAATTAAATGCCATCTTGAATTACCGTGGAGGATCTTTGGAAGGATCTAAAATGTATGTAACTCTCTTCCCTTGTAATGAATGTGCGAAGGCTATTATTCAGGCGGGCATCAAGGCTGTTATTTTTAAGGAAGATAAGTACGCCGATACACCTGAGGTACAGGCTTCTAAGCGGATGCTCATGACCGCCGGTGTAGCAATTATTCAATATCAAGCTAGTCATAGAAGCTTGACCATAGAACTATAAGAGACAGGCTCTTTCTAGGCCTGACTATCAATAAGAGAGTAGATAGCTACTCGTAAAAGTATATGTCTACTGGACTATAAAAAAGATGCTAATCATCATAGAGGATGGTTGGCATCTTTTTTGTTTCATAGTTTGTAAAGTAAGATAGTCTCTTTTAGATATGTCCCTGTCATTTCTGTGGAGTCCTTCTTATCAATAGAAGATTACAATTGAAGGCGGCCTTTTATCATGATAGCTACTTGCCTTCCATCATGTTGGATGCCCACGATATCCATATCTTGGTGGCCAATCATAAAGTCCACATGGGCAAGGGAGTGGTTGAGCCCTTTTTCTTTTAATTGGCCCTCGGTGAGACCATCTGAATCCTTGAGGCAGGTAGGATAGGCTGCTCCAATTGCTAGATGACAGGAAGCGTTCTCATCAAAGAGCGTTTCGTAGAAAATCTTATTAGATTGGCTGATAGGGCTGTAATGGTCTACCAGAGCTACTTCCCCTAAATAGTGGGATCCTTCATCGGTTTCTATGAGTTCTTTTAATATTTCTTGTCCCACCTGCGCCTTATAATCAACGATTTCTCCATTAGTAAAGGTAATAGAAAAGTTTTCGATGGGATTACCTTGGTAAATGAGAGGTTTAGTAGCAAATACAGTGCCATTTACTCCATTCCATTGAGGCGCAGAAAATACTTCTTCCGTTGGGATGTTAGCGTTAAATATAAGGCCATCTTTAGAGGCTTCAGCTCCACCTTGCCAGAGATGGCCTTCTGGTAAATCTACCATTAGGTCTGTACCATTGGAACAAGTGTAGTGTAAGGCCTTGAGATTTAAATCATTAAGGGCTTTAGTTCGCTTCTTGAGGGCTTCTAAATGGTGGGTAATTCTTTGGTCATCCTTAACATTATGAATTCGGCAGAGAGTGAAAATTTCGTTCCAAAGGGCTTCTACTTGCTCATTTTCTGTCCCATTATAACCAAGCAGATTAGCCCAGAGAGGGGTCGCTACTGCGGCTACACACCAGGTTACACCAGAAGACATAATAGCCGTATGATAGAAGGATAGGACCTTATTAAGGCTACGTGATTGAAGGGAGATGCGGTCTGTGGGTATGCCTGCTAAAGCCTTCGGATTCGCCGAAATGAGGGAGAGAAAGGCGGCTTTTTGGTCCACCCATTCTTGATAGTAAAGGGGAATCCATTTAGCGGGATGGGCTAAGACCTCTTTATCAGCATGAAGGAGGCGTTCCCGCGTAATAGGGGTGTGGCGCCAGTTAAGGACTACATCCTTAGCGCCAAGCTTATAGGCTTCTTGGGTAAGGATGAGGGCAAAATCCTTGCTATCCACATCCACATTGACCACGAGAATTTGATTCTTTTGTAAATTTACACCATTAACTAAGAGGGTTTTGGCATATTCTTTTAATAGATTTGTATCAATCATGGTAGACCTTTCTGGCACCCTATGTTTATCAATCATTGGTATACAATAAGATTTTCATAGGGTTCATGAAATTGACAGCACTAGGAAATAGAGTAGGATTTATTAATCCTAAGTAGAACCTATTCCTAGGAGGTGTCTTCATGAATAAAAAAATTGTATTACTTATTATTGGTGGAATTATTAGCCTAGCAATAGCCATCTATTCCTTTGGGTCTATTATAACAAATGATCCGCTCCCTCCGCAGGAGCCTTCATCACAGGTTGAAGTAACTACTGGCCCCATTGCTTATATTACCGGAGCGGTTGCAAAACCAGGCCTTTATGCGATTGAAACTACCTCTTCATTAGGGGACTTAGTAAAGTCGGCAGGAGGACTTGTTTCTTATGCAGACACACAAGCGATTAACCTAGCTGAACCAGTTGAACCAGGTAGCCATATCCATATTCCCTTCCATTATACTGGTAATCCTGAAAGCCTTTTGCGAGGGACCCTGATCAATATCAATACAGCCTCGGAGAAGGATTTCGATGCCTTGCCAGGTATTGGTTCTACCATGGCTAAACGAATTATAGACTATAGAAATGAACATGGTAATTTTACTGCCATAGAAGACTTAAAAAAGGTTAAGGGCATAGGGGATGGAGTATTTAAGAAATTTGCAGATAAGGTTACGACTTAAGAAGTTATGGCTCTGGTGGCCCTTGGATTTTATGGAGTGTGGGGGGGGTCTTTTAGCATCGATTATCCTAGGAACTCTCC
>URSE01000074.1 GCA_900550455.1 uncultured Veillonella sp.
ATGGAAAATCACAGACCTTAATGACAAAATAAAAAGTACACTTACCTCGGGTAAGTGTACTTTCCTTATGGTCTTACTAGTTTCTCAACTAGTACTTATTCTGCTATTTCTTCAAAGCTTCCTTCAATGTATGCCATGCCAACACAGCACATTTTACACGGGCTGGCATATTGGAAATATTCTTAAGCGCCATAGCGTCTTCTAATTCTTCCAACTCAGCGTCGTCGGTCACTTCTTTTTTAATCATGCCCAAGAAGAGGTCCACATAGTGGAGGGCTTCTTCTACAGTCTTACCCTTGATGAGGTCAATCATCATAGAGGCAGAGGCTTGGCTAATAGCACAGCCAGAACCGGTGTAGGCAGCATCTTTGATCACGCCGTCTTTAACATCGATTTGTAGGGTCAAGTCATCTCCACAGGAAGGGTTATGACCGTGTTCAGAATTGGTGAATTCAGCCAATTCATGTTTATTACGTTTATCTTGGTTATGTTCCAAGATAAGGTCCGTATATAATTGATCCATTTCCATGTGTGAATTCTCCTAATCCTTAAAGCCCATAACGGACCGAACAGTTTTTAATACTTCCAAGAAGGCATCCAAATCTTCCTTGCGTGTGTACACGTACATGGAAAGACGAGTGGATGCAGATACATGGAAGAAGGCCCCTAATGGTTGGGCGCAATGGTGGCCAGAGCGGACGCAAATCCCTTGGCTATCCATGATTGTCGCCACATCGTGTGGATGGACATCATCGATGGTGAAGGCGATAACCCCATGTTTTTCCTTAGGATCTTCAGACCCCAAAACATGAACGTGAGGAATTTCCAGCATCTTAGGCAAGACATAGGCTACCAATTCTTCTTCATAGGCATTGATGTTATCCATGCCAAATTGTTCCAAGTAGTCGATGGCTGCATGCAAGGTCACCGCCCCATCCGCATTTGGTGTGCCTGCTTCGAACTTATATGGGAGTTCATTGAAGGTCGTCGTTTGTTCCTTAACGTACTCAATCATATCCCCACCCATAAGGAATGGAGGCATGGCTTCTAAGAGTTCTCGCTTGCCGTAGAGGACGCCAATCCCTTGGGAGGCGCACATCTTATGGCCAGAGAAGACGAAGAAGTCGCAGTCTAAGGCCTGAACATCGATTTTCATATGCGGCGTGGATTGAGCCCCATCGAGGACAGCTACAGCCCCTACGGAGTGAGCCTTATCGATGATTTGACGGACTGGGAATTCCATGCCCAATACATTAGATACATGAGCGAAGGCTACAATCTTTGTAGAGGAGTCGATTTTATCCAATTCCCCTTCTTTCAAATGACCATGGTCATCCAAATACATGTATTCCAAGGTGGCCCCTGTTTGGTTGGCCACATACTGCCAGGTTACCAAGTTAGCATGGTGTTCCGCCACGGTGATAAGAATTTTATAGCCTTTTTTCACATTGTTGAGGCCATAACAGTGAGCGATGAGGTTCATGGATTCCGTAGAGTTACGAGTGAAGATAACCTCTTCCCGTTGTTTGGCGTTGATGAACTTCACCACCCGGTCGCGGGCGTTTTCATAGGCTTCAGATGCTTCCACAGCCAAGATATGGGACCCACGGTGTGGGTTCCCATTATGCTTGGTCATATGGTCCACCAAACGGTCAATGACCATTTGAGGAATTTGTGCAGTTGCACCGGAGTCTAGGTAGATAACCCGTTTCCCATTGTGGGTTTTGTGCATGATTGGAAAATCTTTATATGCTTCAGATACTGGTTTCATTCCTAGCCTCACCTTAAATCTTAGCCCGTACTGCTGCGAGCGCTTCTTCTTCAATTGCTTCGTCACCGATTCGGTCGATAACAGGACGAATCATAGATTCTACGATCATATGCTTAGCTTCTGTTTCAGAGAAACCACGGCTCATGAGGTAGAAAAGTTTAGTTTGATCGATTTGACCAGCCCCTGCCGCATGGTTACCCACTACATCATCTTCCTTACAGAGGAGGAGTGGCAAGGATACGGAGTGTACTGTTGGATCCAAAAGAAGGCAAGTATCTTCTTCGGCTCCTTCAGAACCAGAAGAGCCCTTCAAGAAGTCCAAGGTACCACGGAAGGATTTCTTAGACTTGCCAGACAAGGCACCTAGGGTATGAATATCGGAATAGGATTTCTTTGCTTCATGCGTCATGAGCATAGCGATATCAAATTTTTGTTCGTCCCCACCGATATAAGCCAAGTCGTGTTTAACAGAGGCTTCTAGGCCCTTGAGGTCTTGTTCGTAGTTGAGGTAGGACTCAGCAGACCCTACTTCAACATTAAGATAGGTCACATCAGCCTTATCCGCATAGCGTGTATAGCGGTGTTCGATGTGTTGTACCTTGTCACCCAAGAGTTGAACCTTTTTAATGGTTACCTTAGCCCCTTCTTGAGCAGCAACTTCAGTGAAGAGCTGTACCGTAGAGGCCTCTTTCGTATTACCAGCCAAGTAGAAAAGAATTTCCACTTGGGAGTCCTTACCAGCTTCTACCAAGAAACGGGCATCCGCTTGGGTATGAGAGGCTTCCACCTTGATGGCTACTTTCACGCTTTCCTTAGCGCCAGCAGGCACCTTAATAGCGTAGGAGTCACCAGTGGCATTCATAACTGCGTCGAGGACGGATTTATTAGCCCCTGCGTAAGCAGGTTTGAGTGGTTGTGGGTTAGCGATAGGGCTAACGATACCAGCCTTAGCATCTACCACGATAGGTGCTATGGCTGTACGGTCACCCCAGACTTGACCCTCCGTATGATTAACTTGTAACCATCGGAAGGTTGGTCTAGGAAGTTCGTTGAAAAGTACTTGGTTACTCATAGTTCCTCCTTACCCAATGGAGCCTTCCAGCTCAAGATTAATCAAGTTATTCATTTCTACGGCGTATTCCAAAGGTAATTCCTTGGAGATTGGTTCAGCAAAGCCGCGTACGAGCATGGCCCGTGCTTCTTCTTCGCTGATCCCGCGGGTCATGAGATAGAAGATGGCTTCATCAGAGATGCGGCCAATCTTAGCTTCGTGACCAATATCTACGTTGTCGTTTTCCACGATTACCGCAGGAATTGTATCGGATTGAGAAATATCATCTAGCATCAAGGATTCACAGGAAACAGTCGCCTTGGAGTGTTCTGCGTTCTTACCAATTTTGAGGAGGCCCCGGTAAATTTGAGCGCCCCCAGACTTGGAAATCCCCTTTGCGTTTACATTAGATGTTGTATATGGTGCGTTATGAACCACCTTGGACCCAGTATCCAAGAATTGGCCCTCACCAGCAAAGGTGATGCCCGTAAATTCACAGTGAGCCCCTTCCCCATTCAAGATGGACATAGGATAGAGACAGGATACGTGAGACCCGAAGGAACCGGATACCCATTCGATAGTTCCATGAGCACCAACGATGGCCCGTTTGGTGTTCAAGTTGTACATGTTCTTGGACCAGTTTTCGATGGTAGAGTAGCGAAGTTTTGCATTGTCCTTGACGAACAATTCTACCGCACCCGCATGAAGGTTGGACACGTCGTACTTAGGAGCAGAGCAACCTTCAATGAAGTGGGCAGACGCCCCTTCTTCAATGATGATCATGGTATGTTCAAACTGACCAGCCCCTGGTGCATTCAAGCGGAAGTAGGATTGCAAAGGAATTTCTACTTGTACCCCTTTTGGCACGTATACGAAGGACCCACCAGACCAAACGGCACCATGGAGAGCCGCCCACTTGTGGTCAGTTGGTGGAATCAAGGTCATCCAGTATTGTTTTACGATATCTTCATGTTCCCGAAGGGCTGTTTCAATATCTGTGTAGATAACACCTTGTTTAACCAAGTCTTCTTGGATGGAGTGATAAACTACTTCAGAGTCATATTGAGCACCTACACCAGCCAAGGACTTTTGTTCTGCCTCTTGAATACCCAAGCGGTCGAAGGTCCCCTTGATATCTTCAGGCACTTCATCCCAGCTAGCAGACATCTTCTTAGCCTTAGGCTTTACATAGGTATAAATATTTTCCATATCCAAGCCGGAAATATCAGGGATCCAGTTTGGAATTTCCATTTTGTTGTAAATCTCAAGGGATTTCAACCGGAAGTCCAACATCCATTGAGGTTCATTTTTATTGGCCCAAATATCGCGTACGATATCTTCTGTTAGGCCCTTATTGGCGATGTGTTCGTAGGAGAATTCGTCCTTAATGTCATAGACGCCACGATTCATATCGTCAATGTGCGTTTTCTTTCTTTCTTCCATTAGGGAGCCTCCCATTAAGCCAAAGCTTTAAATTGTTCGTAACCGTGTTTTTCGATTTCGTCAACCAAGGATGCATCGCCAGTTTTCACGATTTTACCATTGATCAAAATGTGAACAAAGTCTGGTTTAAGGCTTTGCAAGATCGCATTGTGGTGGGTGATGATAAGAACGGAATTATCTTCGTTGTGGAAACGGGATACCCCTTCGGATACAATGCGGACAGCATCCACGTCGAGGCCGGAGTCAGTTTCGTCCAAGATGGCCAATTTAGGGTTCAAGATGGACATTTGTAAAATTTCGTTCTTCTTTCGTTCGCCGCCGGAGAAACCTTCATTTACATAGCGTTGTGCATAGGAAGTATCGAAGGACAATTCATCCATTTTAGCCTTCAACTCTTTTTTGAAAGCCAAGGC
Organism: uncultured Veillonella sp.; assembly: GCA_900550455.1. Taxonomy (GTDB): domain Bacteria; phylum Bacillota; class Negativicutes; order Veillonellales; family Veillonellaceae; genus Veillonella. The sequence goes on from URSE01000074.1 coordinate 4,679, forward strand.
CCGCACGGATTGACCAGTGATGGTTGCCTTAGCAGTACGGATGAAGTTTTCTACCGTAATGCCAGGGACGGAAATAGGGCTTTGGAAGGACATGAAAATACCTTCTTTAGCACGGTCATTAACAGCCATCTTAGTGATGTCTTTACCGTCGAATACGATAGACCCTTTGTCTACCTTATATACAGGGTTCCCCATAATAACGTTTGCCAAGGTGGACTTACCTGCACCATTGGTACCCATAACTACGTGGATTTCCCCTTTATTGATTGTCAAATCAAGGCCCTTGAGGATTTGTTTACCTTCAACGGATGCCTCAATACCTGTTACTTTAAGCAATTCTGCCAAAACAATTCACTCCTTTATAGCCTATTACCTAGGCTGAATCTATGGGAACTAGTACCTATATTAGTGTCTATGACAAACAGGCCTCTGAAAGCACGAAAAAAGTGGCATTCACCAAAGTGAATGCCACTTTAAATCTCACCACTTCAGCCAGCCTTGTATTATCATCTAAACTCATTATACATGGTCGCCTAATTGATAGCAAGATATATCCTACT
>URSE01000075.1 GCA_900550455.1 uncultured Veillonella sp.
TTTTAGGAGCCTGGGCTAAAGATAAGGGCTACTTTGTCAGTGTTCAGCCCTTGCTTTTATGCTCTAATGGTCAACAACCCATTTCTTCTACCCTTATACGCAAGGCTGTAGAAGCGGGTGACTTTGAAGAGGTTCAATCTATGCTGGGGCGCCCCTTCTCCTTTTCGGGAACCGTCATTAAGGGGGACCAGCGGGGACGGACTCTAGGATTTCCAACCCTAAACCTCCTCATACCGGAGGGGCTGGTAACACCGCCTGATGGGGTATATGCAAATCGCGTCCGCATCGGCCAAACTTGGTATGGAGGTGTTGGTAATGTAGGGGATAACCCAACATTTACTAATCAATACCATCGTTGCGAAGTACATGTTTTTGATTTTGATCAAGACATATACGGCCAAGATGTTAAGGTGGAATTCATTGCCTATATTCGGGGAGAGGTTAAGTTCTCTAACCTGGACCAATTAATTGAACAAATGGACAAGGACCAAAATCAAGCTCGTCAGATATTGGCTAGCCTAACGAGGTAAGTATGGATATTAAAGAGATTTATAAAAAAATTGATCAATATGATGTGATATTGGCTGACACCTATGCAAAACGGCTGAATGCCTTGCGGACGGTAGCCCAATACAAGTCAGATAACAAGCTGCCTATTATAGATGAACTTCGTAATGCAGCTATTATCGCTTCTGCTGAGCAAGTGACGGAAGATGATAAGTTGCGGCCTTATGTTAAAAACTTTATGGAAGAAGCGCTAGAAATTTCTAATTCTTTCATCCGTAACCATATGCAGCAACATATCTTTATTATCGGTATGCCAGGGGCTGGTAAGACCACTGTTGGCCGTGCCTTGGCGAAACACTTGGGCCTGGACTTCCATGATGTAGATGAAGAAATTCAGAAGAAGACGGGTAAGACCATCCAAAATATTATCATCTATGATGGAGAGGATAAATTCCGCCAATTCGAGTATGATGCGATTGGTGAAATCTTACGACAAAAACCATCCGTCATCGCTACCGGTGGTGGTACGGTTATGTCTGATGAAACGGTTACTCTCATGAAGAATAACGGTATTATCGTCTTTGTCCACCGTGGTGTGCAATCTATCTTGGAAGATTTGGATTTGGAAATTCGTCCATTGGTTAAGGAATCCATCGAATATATTTTCCGGGTTTACGAAGAACGCTACCCTATTTATGAAAGGGTTTGTAATATTAAAATCGCTAACGAATCTAGCGTTTCCGATACTGTTCAAGCAATTGTTGAAGCCTTGCCAAAAGCGGAGAAATAATGGAAGTCATTCGTGGTTTTGTATACCGCACGATTTATTCAAACACGCAGAATACCTACTGCGTGTTTGTTATTAAAGATTACAATGATGAATACATAACTTGTACAGCTCGAATGGAAGGGCCCAAAGAAGGGGAAGACCTAGAACTTAAGGGGCGTTTTGTAGAACACGAAAAGTATGGGTATCAGTTCAATGTGTCCTCTATGGAAAAACTCAAGCCTGATAATATGGGTGCTGCCCGTTTATATTTGGCCAATTTGGGCGTCAAGGGTCTAGGTGATCGGTCTATTGAAAAAATCCTTGACTACTTTGGCTTAGAATTGCTAGATCTTTTACGATCTGACCGACCAGAAGCCATCAAAGAGGTACCGGGTTTGAGGCAGGGGGTCAAGGAGGAACTCTTTAACACCCTTTTAGGGGAAGGCATCCTATCTGACCTTAACCACTTCTTTGAAGATCATGGTATTTCTGCTAAGTGGAGTAAGGCTATTTACCAGTATTATGGGGCTGCTTCCGTGGATGTGATGACCCATAATCCGTATGCCCTGTTACAGGTTGCTGAGGGAGTTAACTTTTCCGTAGCCGATACCCTAGCCAAGCATATAGGGATTGAAGCGGATGATCAACGGCGCTTAGAAGCGGGGATTTCCTGGCTTCTTAGCCATATTGAGGATAGGGGCCATACCTGCCTGCCTGTAGACCAATTGATTGGGGCTGGGGTTAATCTTTTAGGGGACATAGCTGACCCTATAGCAGATTATATAGAAGAATGCATCAATATAGGACAGCTCTATTCGGTTGATCAAGAGGGAATCCTCTATGTGTATCCACCTAATCTTTATATAGCTGAGATGGAATCAGCTCAGAAAACTCTGGCCTTTCTAGGGCGGGAAGACCCAGTTAACCTCGATATGGAGCGATTCGTAGGGACTTTTGAAGACACACAAGGGATTCGCTTAGGGGATGTTCAGAAGGAGGCCATTGATTTGGCGTTGACCCAGTCTTTGGCCCTCATTACTGGAGGACCTGGTACGGGGAAGACCACCATTATCAAAGCCTTGGTAGAAGGCTTTCAGTTGGGGGGGCTCAGTCGTATTCTCCTTTGTGCTCCAACGGGCCGAGCTGCTAAACGGTTGACGGAAGCTACGGACTATGAAGCAACCACCATTCATAGGCTCTTGATGCCTGTTCAGGGATCGGATTCTTATGACTTTCAAAAAAATGAGGAAGATCCCTTGGAGGCTGATGTGGTAATCATCGATGAAGCCTCCATGCTAAACATTCGCCTCTATCATTCACTCTTAAGGGCTATTCCAGAGAACTGCCATGTGGTCATTGTAGGAGACGTTGATCAATTGCCGCCTATCGGTGCAGGCTTTGTCCTCAAGGACCTCTTGGAATCAGAATGTGTGCCTTTTAGTCGACTCAACCAAATCTATCGGCAGGATTCAGGTAATGCCATCATATCCAATGCCTATGCCATCAATCAGGGAAATATGCCAGATCTTACAGGGTCTGATGAATTTGTATTCATTCCTGTTACGTCTATGGCCTCTATGATGAAGGCTATCACCGAGACCTATAAGCATGAAAAAGAGGACTTGGATGATGAATTGGATATGCAAATTATCTCTCCTATGCGAAGAGGTGATGCAGGTAGCCTTTCTATATCCAAGTTCGTTCAGGAGGCGGTCAATCCGCCAGCAGGCCACAAGGGGGAAGTTAGAGCTAATGGCATCACTTACCGGGTGGGGGATAAGGTTATCCAAGCCACTAACAACTATGAATTAGATGTCTTTAATGGGGAAATCGGTTGTATTTATGCCATATCCAAGACAGATGTCTTAATTCGCTTTGTCCATAAGGACATACGTTTGTCCTTGGATGACATTCATACCATCATGCCCGCTTATGCTATTACCGTGCACAAGGCACAAGGGTCAGAGTATGGGACCGTGATTATCCCCTTTATACCTAACTACGGGATTATGCTCCAGCGGAACCTCCTCTATACGGCTGTGACTAGGGCCCGTCGCAAGGTCATCATTATTGGTACTGAAAGTGCTATTAAACGTGCTGTCTCTCATGTCAATAGAGATAGCTCTTATACCCTCTTTAAGGAGCGCATACAAGGGAGATGTGTTGATTGATGGGATGGCTTTTAGATTTTTTGTATCCACCTACTTGTCCCCATTGTGGTCGCCCTGTCAAGGAGCAGGGGACATGGTGCCCAAGCTGCCTAGATAAGGTATTGGATATCCGTTTCCTACAGGCGGATCAGCTAGAAGGCTTGGATGGACTTTGGATCCTAGGACGTTACCAAGGTGGTCTCAGGTCCTTGATTCACGACGTTAAATTCAATGATAAATCTAGCCAAGCTGCCTGTGTTAAACCATTTTTGTCTACCTTTGATCAAGCTCATTGTCTACCACCTATCAATCTTGTTTTGCCTATTCCCATTAGCCAAGCCAAGAGACAGGTGAGGGGTTATAATCAGGTAGATCTTTTCTTTAAAGAGTGGGTTCAAGATAGGGCTGATTACTATAATTGGCAATGGCTTGATGCTTTGATTAAGGAGACTAGTCAGGGAGATATGTGGCATATGTCTCAACTAGAACGAAAACGCCATGTGGATAAGCTTTTTAATATAAAAAAAGAGTACCTCCTAGCCCTTGAGGGCAAAGAGCTACTCTTGGTAGATGATATATATACTACAGGGGCTACCTTAGTAGCGGCTGCTCATATTTTGCGTCAGGCTGGAGCAAAAGCTGTATATGGCCTGACCCTAGCTTCAGGAACTCGATAATAGAATGTATATATAAATAGCTCCCCTTGACTCATGAGTCAAGGGGAGCTATTTGGTTTGGGGAGATCTTTGTAAGGGCTTAGTTAACCTAATACATCAATAAAAGCCTTAACCACATCAGGATCAAAGAGGATACCAGAAGCGGAGAAGAGCTCTTGCTTAGCATCTTTTTTGGATTTTGCCCAGGATTCAGTGGATGGGTTAATAATGGTATCGTAGTAGTCAGCTACAGCGATGATGCGAGCCCCTAAAGGAATGTTAGCACCCCGTAAATGTTTTGGATAACCGGTCCCATCCCAACGTTCATGATGGTAACGAATGTACGGGAGAATTTGTTGACAACAAGGATAGTTTTCAATCATATTAGCCCCATTGGCCGGTGCCTGCTTATATTTGGATAACTCTTGGCGGTTAAGGTAGGGAACCTTTTGTAAGACTGCATTAGGGATGGTCAAGAGCCCTAAATCATGTAAGAAGGCCGCATGTCGGATTTGCTCAATTTCATTGAGAGGAAGGCCTAATTTAGCCGCAATCGATACAGCATAGTTGGCAACCTGTAAGCTATGAGTGTACAAATGGTAGTTTTTCATTTGTAGCATTTGCAAGAGTTGGGCACTGACAGCTTCTAAGCTATCTTTTTCCAATTCGTAGAGCCCTGATGGCTGCATTAACGACAACATGTACATACTAATATATCCCTTCTAGATAAGATTCTGTATCCTACAAACACACTCCTGTAGGAACCTTATTGTTTGCGTTCATTTATCAAGTGTTGTTATTATACAACAAAGAAAGTTTCATTTGTATCTTGACATGATAGGAGAGGATAGCATTATTACAAAAACGCATACATAAAATAACTTGACAAATGAAGAAAGCATTAGGAGTAGGGCTTGTGGGAAAGGAAAAATCCTTAAATAGGAAAATCAAGGGAAAAAATAATTTTTTCTATTCCTATTTGCTATAACAAATTTTAATCAGTCAAAAAGAGCCTAGTAGATGGCTTTATAGATATATACTAGATATGGTATAACATAAATTCTATATAAGTTAATGAACTAATTATAGAAAAATTCTATGGAAATTGTACTTGGGTTCATTTATAGACAAAT
>URSE01000076.1 GCA_900550455.1 uncultured Veillonella sp.
AAAATAGTGCAACATATATAAATAAGTGTTGACTACTAATTATTTGTGTTGTACTATTTACACATGAAATAGTTTCTTTGCTTATATGCAACTAGGAGGACCTTACAATGAGTCGCGAAACAGCTTATGTACTTTGGTTTGATGAATTGAAACGGGAAGATGTGGATATCGTAGGTGGTAAATCTTCCTCCCTTGGTGAATTAACTTCTTCTACCAATGTTCCTGTACCATACGGTTTTGCTACAACTGCTTATGGCTACCGTCAATTTATGAGCGAAACAGGTCTAGAAGCTAAGATTAAAGAGGCTCTTGATAACCTTGATGACGTGGATAATTCTGCCTTGCTTCGTGAAGTATGTGCCAATATCCGTCAAATGATTTGTGATGCAGAAATGCCAAAGGCTTTGGCTGATGCTATCCGCACGTCTTACGAAGAATTGGGTAAAAAAGTAGGGGAAGAAAATCCATTTGTAGCAGTTCGTTCCTCTGCTACAGCAGAAGATTTGCCAGATGCTTCCTTTGCTGGTCAACAAGATACCTACCTCAATGTACGAGGCGCTGATGTCATCATCCAAAAGGTAAAGGAATGCTATGCGTCTACCTTCACTGATCGTGCTACTTACTACCGCGTAAAACAAGGTTTCGACCACATGGCTGTTGCCTTGTCCGCTGCCATTCAAATGATGGTCTACTCCAAAGCGGCTGGTGTTATGTTCACCGTTGACCTCGTAACTGGTAACGATAACAACATCCTCATCGAAGGCGCCTATGGCCTTGGTGAATATGTGGTTGGTGGTATTGTAACACCTGATAACTTCCGCGTTGATAAGACTAAAATGGAAATCACTGATCGTATGATCAACGATAAAAATATCCGCTTGGTTCGTAAGGCTGACGGTGACACTGTGGAAGAAGTGGTACCAGAAGCAGAAGCAAAACAACAAGTTATCTCTGATGCGCAAGTATTGGAATTGGCTACTTACGCAAAAGCTATCGAAAAACACTACGGCTGCTATATGGATATGGAATGGGGTGTAGATGAACGGGATGGTAAACTTTGGATTTTGCAAGCACGCCCTGAAACCGTTTGGTCCCGTAAGGATAAATCTGAAGTGGTTGAAACAACAGCTACGACAACAGATCGTGAAATCGTTGTCAAAGGCTTGCCTGCATCCCCTGGTAAAGCTGCTGGTAAGGCCCATGTTATCTTGGACCCAGCAGATATTGATAGCTTCCAAGAAGGGGAAATCCTCGTTACTACTATGACTGCACCTGACTGGGTTCCAGTTATGAAGAAGGCAAAAGCTATCGTAACAGATGCTGGCGGCATGACTTGCCATGCGTCTATCGTATCCCGCGAGTTGGGAATTCCTTGTATCGTAGGTACTAAATCCCGCTCCGAAGAAGCAACTGTATCCATTAAAGATGGCCAAATGATTACCGTTGATGCATCTAATGGTATCGTGTACGATGGCATCTTGGAAGACGCTGTGAAAGCTCCTGAAGCACCTGCTGCAGCAGCGCAAGCAACTGAATACATCCCTGTGACAGGCACTAAGATTTACATGAACCTTGGCAATCCTGATATGGCTGAAAAATACGGCGTATTGCCTTGTGATGGTATCGGCCTCATGCGGGAAGAATTCATCTGGACTACCTTCATTCACGAACATCCATTGCACTTGATTGAAACTGGTCGTGGTGATGTAGCTGTTAACACCTTGGCAGAAGGTATGCGTAAGGTGTGCGAAGCCTTGGCACCTCGTCAAGTAGTGGTTCGCTTGTCCGACTTTAAGTCCAGCGAGTACCGTGATCTTAAAGGTGGCGATAAATTCGAACCACATGAATCTTCCGCACTCTTGGGTTGGCGTGGTGCATCCCGCTACTACGATCCTAAGTATTTGCCAGCTTTCAAATTAGAATTGGAAGCTATCAAAAAGGTACGTAACGAATTTGGTTTCAAAAACTTGCAAGTTATGATTCCATTCTGCCGTACGGTTGACGAAGCTCGTTTGGTAACCAACTTGATGGCCCAAGAAGGGTTGGCTCGTTCTAAAGACTTCAAGATTTGGATGATGGCAGAAATCCCATCCAATATCATCTTAGCTGACCAATTCAACCAATTCGTTGATGGCTACTCTATCGGGTCTAATGACTTGACCATGTTGGTATTGGGTTGTGACCGTGATAACGAAACTGTTCAACATATCTATGATGAACGTAACTTGGCTGTACGTCGTGCTGTTCGCCACCTCATTGAAGTGGCTCATAAGGATGGCAAGACCGTATCTATCTGTGGCCAAGCACCATCTGTATATCCTGAATTCTGCGAATTCTTGATTAAATCTGGTATCGATTCTATCTCTGTAAATCCGGATGCAGTTAAAGCGACTAAGAAAATGGCTGCGCAAATCGAACAACGGATGATGATGGATGCCTTGACTGGTCGCGGTCGTCAAGAAACCGAAGAATTGGAATGGTAATTGACATAGTGACTTAGTTTTATTACGCTAAGTGTGAGCGTAGGAAAGAGGAGGCTCTTATGGCCTCCTCTTTTTCTAAAGGGGGGATAGGAGTGAATCTTTCAGTACGACAACAGGATATTGTCTCTATTGTGCGCGCTGAAGGACCGATTACGGGGGAGGCCATCGCCAAGCGCCTCAACCTAACCCGGTCCGCCTTACGGTCTGATCTGACGGTTTTGACCATGCTCCAAATTTTGGACGCCCGTCCTAAGGTAGGCTACTTTTATATAGGTTCTAGCTCGGAAAAGCAAACGGCCCAATTGATTAATCAATATACTGTGGGGCAAGTGGTATCGCAGGCCATCGTGGTAAGGCCTACTACTAGCCTCTATGATACGGTAGTTACCATCTTTACTGAAGATGTGGGGACTATCCTGGTAGGGGAAGATGGCATCTTAGCCGGCCTAGTGTCTCGCAAGGATCTCTTGCGGGCTACGGTGGGTAAAACCGATCCTCATGCCGTTCCCATTTCCATGATTATGACACCCACCTCTAAGGTAGTGTATGTGGAACCATCTGCTAGCCTAGTAGAGGCTGCACAGAAGATGGACGATTTTGAAGTGGACTGTGTGCCGGTTGTTAACCTAGAAAAGGTGGATGGCAAGAAGGTCCTCCGCATCGTAGGCCGCATTTCCAAGACCACCATTATGAAAGTTTTCCTTGAATTAAGCCGTATGTAATTGAGGTATAAGATGACTAATAAAACCATTTACGCCATATCTGACTCCATCGGTGAAACCGCTGAGTCTGTGGTTCGTGCTACCGCTAGCCAATATGATAAGGAGCGCTTTGATATTGTACGTGTTCCTTATGTAGAGACGAAAAAGCAAATCGATGACGTCCTTCGCGATGCTCATCCTGGGTCTGATGTGATTTGCCATACCATCGTATCCCCAGAACTTCGGGACTATCTCCATGGGCAGGCTGAGGCCCTCGGTCTCGAAACCGTAGACATCATGGGGCCTGTTATGAATGCGGTAGGCAAGGTAACGGATACTAAGCCACGCCTCACCGCTGGTATGGTCCATAAACTAGACCAAGAATACTTCAAAAAGGTGGAAGCGATTGAGTTTGCTGTTAAGTATGATGATGGTAAGAACCCAGCGGGCTTCTCCAAGGCAGATATTGTCATTATCGGTGTGTCTCGTACATCTAAGACGCCTTTGTCCATGTACTTGGCCTACAAGAAGATTAAGGCGGCTAATTTGCCTTTGGTGCCAGAAGTGCCATTGCCAGAAGAAATCTTTAAGGTACCACCTAAAAAGATGGTGGGCCTTATCATCGACCCATTCAAGCTTAACAATATACGTTCAGAACGCCTCAAGTCTATGGGGTTAGAAGATGAAGCTAACTATGCCAATATGCAGCGGATCCAACAGGAGCTGGAATATGCTAAGGCCGTGATGCGCCGCTGCCACTGCCAAGTTCTTGATGTCTCCAACAAGTCTATCGAAGAAACAGCTTCTTTGGTTATGCAAATCGTAGAACGCAACAAGATGCAAGAAGAGGAAATTGCTGCCGAACAGTAAGAGTCACTCGTTTTTATAAAAAGGCGCCCCTAGGGACGCCTTTTTAGTCCTATATATTATTTCATTGTGAGGAGGGCCTATGTCGATTCGCCAACAAATTGAGGAACGGGAAGAAGCTATCTTATCCCCTCGGGCAGCTAAGAGTCGTTTGGCTGTACGGGATTATGAACTAGAGCCAGATCCTTTGCGGACAGCCTTTCAACGAGACCGGGACAGAATCATCCACTCCAAGTGCTTCCGCCGGCTCAAACATAAGACCCAGGTCTACATTGCGCCAGGAGACCACTATCGGACTCGTATGACCCATACCCTAGAGGTTGGTCAAATTTCTAGGACCATTGCGCGGGCCCTCAACCTCAATGAAGATCTAGTTGAAGCTATCGCCATGGGTCATGATGTTGGCCATACACCCTTTGGACATGTAGGGGAGTATGCCCTAAGGGATGTGGTGGGGCACTTTAACCACAATGAGCAATCCCTACGTATGGTAGAAGTTCTTGAGAATAATGGGGCTGGTCTTAATTTGACGGCCGAAGTGAGGGATGGAATCTTGGGCCATACAGGACCTCATATTCCTAAGACACTAGAGGGGCAAATCGTACGGACTGCTGACCGAATTGCCTACCTCTGCCATGATTTTGATGATGCCCAACGAGCAGGTATGCTCGATGTAAAAGATCTACCTTTGGAAGTGCGCCAGCACTTTGGCACAACGCCGTCTCAATTAATTACGGCTATGGTTATGGATATGGTTGAGTCCTCTATGGACCAAGATAGGATATCTATGTCTAAGCAAACGGAAGACACCATGAACCTCTTCCGCCGTTTTATGTTTGAAAAGGTTTACATGGCACCGGACCTTATTCCAGATCGTAATAAAGGGGCCTATGTAGTAAAACATCTCTTTGGCTACTTTATGGAACATCCAGATCAGATGGAAGAGACTGCTCATGTTAATGGTTTCTATTCCACGCAAGATGTGGTGGACTACGTAGCGGGTTTGACTGATAACTACGCTATTGAATTATTCAAGAAACTCTTTATTCCTAAGATGTGGAATGTATAAGACCTAAATCTAAAAAAAGAGGGGAGAAGGCAAACAAAAAAGGAGCTCATAGGAGCTC
>URSE01000077.1 GCA_900550455.1 uncultured Veillonella sp.
CGCCATAAGAGCCAATGGCTTAGCAGGCCTATGCTTACGATCCCTTAGAATTTGAATCGACTCTCTCTCATGAGCATCACAGACTAAGTGATAACCACCAATCCCCTTAAGTGCTAAAATACCTCCTCTTTTAACAAGATCTCTTGCGCTAAGCAAGGAGGCATCTCCCTCTTCCTCGAACAGCAAATAATCATCACTGCCTAACCTATCATCATGCGTGGACATGCCATGACACCCACGCATGTCACTACCTCGATGCTCAGTCTCCGGCTTCTCAGATGTTAGGCCCCAATCACTAATCCAAGATTGGTCACCCTCGTGGCAAGATTCGGCCACCTTCTCTAGGGCTTGGCGATCAACCCTATAAAAACTATAATGAGGACCACAGACATGGCAGGCGTTCGGTTCCGCATGATAGCGTCGCCCTCTTATATCCTCATACTCTGCCTGGCAATCAGGGCACATGGGAAAGTCAGACATGGTAGTCCGCTCCCTATCATAGGGCATAGACTCAATAATGGTGTAGCGGGGACCACAGTTAGTGCAGTTGATAAAACTATAATTAATCCGCCGCTCTACCCCTTGATGCATTTCTTCCAAACAAGCTTGACAAGGCGCCGTATCAGGAGGAATAAAGGTATGTATAGGCCCCCCCAGAGGAGAATTTCGGATGGAAAACGCCTCTTCCTCTACTGGGTCTATTATCTTGTGCTCCACATTATTTATACGGCCCAGGCGGGGTAAGCGATCTTGTATGGCTTTCACAAAAGCCTTCAAATCAACCACATGACCTTGGGCCTCCACATAGACTCCTGCTCCATCATTATAAACAAAACCTGTCAGGCCTAATTCATGGGCGCATACAGAAACAAGGGGCCGGAACCCGACCCCTTGCACGATGCCTTCAAATCGGATTGCCCAACGTTCAATTGTAGATGCTGATAAACGATGTTCCTTCATAAGAAACTCCCATTCAAAGGTTATATAATTTTCTTTTTATGGCAATGAATTTATTTATATCATACTAGTCTTTACAATTTTTGGCTACTGGTACAGACCCATCAAGACCCATTTCATCCATTTTAGCCTGAATCATAATAGCACATTCAATCCGCTTCTTTTGGAGGCGACAGCCAAATTCATAAGGGGTCTCCAAATTACCACCTAGACTGAGGTTATTGGCATGGCAACCACCAGAACAGAAGAACTTAGCCCAGCATTTAGCACAGGTTGGCTTAGTAAACACATGTGTATTACGGAATTGGGTTGGAATATCAGTATTGGTAATACCTTCCCATACAGTACCAATTACATAACCATCCTTGCCGACAAATTGGTGGCAAGGATAGATATCCCCATTTGGCACAACTGCCATATACTCATGACCTGCGCCACAACCGCGCAAGCGCTTAGCCATGCATGGTCCGCGGTAGAGGTCCATGCGGAAGTGGAAGAAATTAAATCGCTCGCCCCAACCTTCTGCTTGGCGTTCCAAATAAAGATCCGCCAACTTTTCATATTCTGCAGATAATGTAGGCCAATCTTCTTCACGGAGGACATAGTCCCCTTCTGCTCCTACCACTGGTTCCATAGAAAGATGTTCAAAGCCTAAATCAGATAGCGATTTTACATCCTCTACAAAATCCAAATTCTTATGGGTAAAGGTGCCACGCACATAATATTCCAAACCGTTACGTTGCTTAACTGCATTAACAAGGTTCTTAGCGATGATATTATAAGATGCTGCACCGGAATTGGCTACAGGGCGCATGGCGTTATGAACCGCCTCACGACCATCCAAGGACAATACCATAGACATATTATGGTCGTTGAGATAGTCAATTTTATCTTGATTCAAAAGAACACCATTAGTAGTCATGGTCATCTTCATGATTTTGTTGTTCTTTTTAGCCTGCTCTTCAGCATACTCAACAGTTTGCTTAACCACATCCCAGTTGAGAAGAGGTTCCCCACCAAAGAAGTCTATCTCCAGATGTTGCCGACTACCGGAGTTGGCAATCAAAAAATCAACAGCACGCTTAGCCACCTCAAATGGCATGAGTTCACGTTTTACCCCACCATAATCACCTTGGGATGCAAAGCAATACTTACAAGCTAGGTTACAATCATGAGCGATATTGAGGCACATAGCCTTTACGATTGGCTTTTCATCAATTACCAATTGGAAGTCAGGGCTCATAGGTGTGAAGAGTTGACCCGCCTTGATGAGCGCATCAATCTCATCCAATAGTTCATCTAATTCCGTAGGATCCTCAGTCGTATCCAGAGCCGCATGGACATCCGCCCTGTTATGGCCTTTATATACATCCAAAACTTTATCAGTTAATTCATCAATGATATGAATGGTTCCACTATTAACATCTAAGCAATAGATTTCATCCTTCATTTTGAACTTATGAATCATAGGTTGTAATTCTAACATAGTGCCTCCACTAAATCTGTATTATATCTGCTTCTAAACAGACCTGCTATTAAGTATAGCATATTATTCGATATAGTTGCTGTGCCTCTCAAGACAAAACAAAAAGGCCTACCTTCCGGTAAGCCTTCAATCCCCTGTGATAGGATTATTTTTGTTTGCAAACTTGATTGCCTACGGTGCAAGATGTTTTGCAAGCGGATTGGCAAGAAGTTTGGCATTCGCCGCAACCACCAGTTTTAGCTGTTGTTTGCAAGGACTCAGAGTTGAGTGTGCGGATGTGTTTAGCCATGTCTAATTCCTCCTAATGACTTTATCTGTATACACAGTGTAGCATAGGCCAGATTTTCTGTAAATATAAGATAGCTACGAGGTCTTCCTAGTTAGCATAAGGGTTTTTAAAAGTCTTCTTAGAGCCCTCTTCCCCCTCTTTAGTTATCGTTTGAACTCCATGTTCCTGACGAAATTCATTGGCCATATCTAGGGTCCTATGATCAGCGGGCTCAGGATCGGCCACCTTTCTATCAAGATCTGCCATTGGAAGCCCCTTCTTCTTATCCTTACCTAGCATCTTGCGAAGAGGAAGAGCAATGGCCGTCACAACGACACCAGCGATGAGGGCTTCAGGCAACCCATGAGAAGCGCCCAGGCCAAAGATAGTAAGGCCCACCAAGCTAGTAGATACATTCATGAGCTTAGCAAATTCATCTGCGAAGAAGAGGTACATAGTTCCCATAACCAAGATAGTTTGTACCAGGGTCCCTAGAAAGGCGGCAATCATAAGACGAGCCCCCAAGGCCTTCATAGGATTAGCCCAGAAGAAAAAGGCTGCAAAAATGGGAAAGAGAAAACGCGGCAAGACTGATACCAACGGATTCATAAAAAGTGGAGACAGAAGGGATGACGGTTGAGTCATATTAGACCACCAAGAGAAGAGGCCATATATAAGGCCAACCAGGGCTCCCACCTTAGGCCCCTCTACCAAGGCACCAATCAAGACTGGTATATGCATAGTAGTTGCATTCAAAGCACCTAGACGAATGAGGCCAAATGGTGTCATGCCTAAGGTGATGACGACAGCCGATAAGAGGCCGATAATAACCATCTCACGAATAGTAAATTGACGTTTAACTTGTCCCTTGGTAGATACCTCTTGGTTATCTCCGGACATTTTGTATTCTTGATTCATAATTTTCCTCCGTTCTCACTCCTAGGGATGCAAGACGAACTCCTAAAAGAAAAAGCTAATCAGCAAAAAAAAATGAAAACACCTTGTGGAATTAATCGGCAAAGCGTGGAAATTTCTTCTTGAGCAAGCGTTCAAGACCTACCCCAATACCCACTGAAACAGCAATTACTAAAAATTCATAAACCGCCGGTGTAATGTAAACGATGGTGTTGCCTTGGAAGATTGGCATAATCCGAGGGATGAAGTCTAAAACAAATTGTGGCATCCATCCACCAAAGAGAACATGTCCATTGATAGCTAACCACATGAATCCAGTAGCAAAAATCCGGACCATCCGAGGGAAGGTAGCCACTTGGTCTCGAGGGTACCAGTAAAAGACTAAGGTCAACATAGTCAAAACTATGATACCTAGGATATACATGTTAAGCATGGCCAATACATCCTGACCCATGATGGAGGCAATAATAGGATTAGATAGGTCCAAGAAGAAGAGGTGTCCTAAAAGAGTCATAGGAACAGGTAACGTAATAAGAGCAATATCTAGCGTTGAATCGAGCCACGGCCGTTTCTTATCTCGCTTGAAGAAGAAGGTAAGACCAAGGGCTGTCAATTCCATAAGAACCACCGTCAAAAACATCACAGCAAACCAGAGCGCGGCGATGGCCAAAGAACTTTCCATTTGAATTGACAGGAGCGGTGGTGCACCACCGATAAAGAAGACCGTATTCCAGAAGAGCCAGCTATAAGCATGAGCCCAAAGGTTGACTTGGAGGCCCTCAGTAAAGGCAAAGCGTTTCACCGATTTCAAGACGATAGGCAGCAAGAGAGCTAAGGTCCCAAAGAAGGTGACATCCATGGTTCCCCACCCTTTTACTAGGGAAAACGCAGCAGTCATAAAAGCAGCAATCAGTGTAAAAATCCAAAATTGTTTATTCATGAATTACCTCCACCTTAGCAAAGGGGCGACCAATAGCATAGCCTACCAAGATAGCTAAGGCAACCTGTACATACATAATAATCAAAAAGGCAAAATCCCGGCCTATAGTTGGCCAATTCCACAAGAGGGATAGGCTTACTTGCGTAAAAGCCAGATACGATACAGCCTGTACTAAAGTCCAAGCAATACTATAGGCCCACCAGCGAAGGCGAATCTCCTTAGGACCAAATCCCGAGAAGGAAAATGATGCATAGGCTAAGGGTACCGCTAAGGATAGGACCAAAAAACTAACCAACGCCACGACAGCACTGGACCCATTATGGATAATATAGGAGCCTACAGGAATTGGCATAAAGAAAAAGGCCATATATCCTGTGCGCTTTAAAATATCAATGACAGTGTTCATGAAACCTCCTACTAGGAATTTATCATTCTCTATTTTACAACAGGGACTCCTAAAATACCATATAAACAAGCTATTTATCATAGACACATAAGATGGCTGTTCCGAATTCACCTATAAAAAAAGGGTCCTCCTTGGAGGACCCTTCTCTTATT
>URSE01000078.1 GCA_900550455.1 uncultured Veillonella sp.
AAAATAAATAAGAATTGTTTTCAATATATAAGAATGTGAGAGAAGTGTGTGTCTATTTGCGCGACTACCACGACCGCGAATTAGAGGTATGAATATATCAGTTATAGTTATAGGTCTCACTGTTTTGAGCTGTAGCTTTAGCAGTTTTAGTTTGTATCCTACACAGGATAGAAAGGAGGGATTATGACCCAGGGTAGAGTAATAGCCATCCAGTGGGGACTCCTACTAGTGCTTGCGATCTCTCTTGTTTTGGCCCTAGGCTTAGGATCCGTTATGCTTAGCCCTAGTCAGGTGTGGCATATTATCTGGTCCCAGATTACCGGCCAGGACTCTGGTCTCTCGCCAGCCTTGGTCGATATCATATGGGATATTCGCTTGCCTAGGGTGCTCTTGGCGGCTATTGTCGGAGCGGGCCTAGCCTTGTCGGGCCTTATCATGCAGGCGTCTGTACAGAATCCATTGGCTGAGCCTTTTATTTTGGGGATTGCTTCTGGTGCTTCTGTTGGCGCTGTAGGGACCATCCTTCTTGGGGGAACCATCCTTGTGGGTGGCATGAGCCTGGGTGTCCCAATGGGGGCCTTTCTAGGTGCTATCATAGCAACGCTAGGTGTCCTTCTGTTGGCAGGCATTCGAACCCGTATGTCCACGGTTCGTTTGATTTTAGCTGGCGCTGTGGTCAGTGCACTATGCACAGCCTTATCTAATTTCATTATTTATATGGCCGGTAATACAGAGGGAATTCAAACCGCTACATTCTGGATGATGGGGTCGTTGAGTAATGCCCGATGGGATGGTCTTGTTCTTCCGATGGTGATGGTGGCCCTCATGGTGGCTTATTTTGCCAGTCAGGTTCGGTCACTAGATGCCTTACTCTTAGGGGAAGAGGCCGCTATGACTCTAGGCATTGATGCCAATAAAAAACGGCGTATCTATATGGCCCTTATTGCCCTTCTTACGGGAATTCTGGTATCTCAATGTGGCATTATCGGCTTTGTAGGTTTAGTCATCCCTCATATGATCCGATCCTTGGTAGGTGCATCTCATGGGAGAAACTTACCTATGGTTGTTGTCTTTGGAGCCATCTTTCTAGTCTGGGCCGATCTCTTAAGTCGTGTCCTCTTGCCATCGGGAGATTTACCGATTGGTATTATTACAGCCCTTATGGGGGCTCCACTCTTCATGCGCTTACTCTTTGGCAATGCTAAGAATTTTGGAGGTTGAGATGGAACATATTAGAATTGATAATCTCCACTATTCTGTGGCTGGTAAGGAAATTCTTAAAGGGGTGTCCTTAGACCTTGGTGGGCATGAATTTGTAGGCCTTATAGGCCCTAATGGATGTGGCAAGTCTACCTTGTTAAAGCACATCTACCGGGTTAACCCTATACAAAAAGGTGAGATTTCCCTAGATGGTCTGCCTTTAGGAAATATCCCCCTTAGGGAATCAGCCCGCAAGATTGCCGTTATGGGCCAATTTACCAGGATGGACTTTGACTTCACCGTCTTTCAAATAGCCCTGATGGGGCGGACACCTTATAAAAAGAGCTTCCAGGAGGATACAGAAGAGGACTATGCTAAGGTCCAGTCAGCCTTGGAAGGAGTTGGTATGTGGCAGGCGAGAGACCGGTCTTTTACAACCTTGTCTGGGGGCGAACAGCAACGGGTCCTCTTAGCCCGAGCCCTGGTGCAAGAACCCGAGTATTTGGTCCTAGATGAACCTACCAACCATTTGGATATTACCTACCAATTGGAACTTTTAAAAATTGTTAAATCTCTTGGCATTGGCATTGTGGCAGCACTCCACGAGCTTAATCTGGCAGCTCTTTTCTGTGATCGCATTTGCATCTTGAAGGATGGCTGTATACAGGCCATAGGTAAACCCCACGAGGTTATTACGGAGGAGACCCTCTATAAGACATATGGCGTTCATTCAATGGTCCACTGTGATGAACAAGCAATCCCTCATGTGCGTTACCTAGTCGATGGCATTGATGAAAATAAGCAACCCTTGGTGGGGAAACTAGGGGGGAATAGATATGACTAGGACCTTATCAAAGGTCTTGCAGGCCCTGTTAGGGTTATTTGTCACCACTTTGATTTTGTGGTTGGGACTCACTCATGGTATGGGCCGAGCGCAAGATAAAAGTATAGCCATAGGGCCTGGTCAGAGCCTAGTAGAACTCAGTAACTTTGATGGCGATGGGCACCCTTTAATCCAGAGCTACAAGGTTCCTCCAAAGCGAGTCTTAGTGACCTATCCAGGGGCGACAGAACTACTCATAGCGTTGGGCTTAGAGGACCGGATTGTGGGGACCGTAAAACCCTATGGGGTGGAACCAGCTGACCTTGCCGGCCCCTATGGAAGGTTGCCCATCCTTGCGGCACCCTTTGTTCCCTCTAAGGAAGAGACCTTGGCCTATGAACCAGACTTAATCATTGGTTGGAACCACCACTTTTTGCCAGGTGCTTTAGGACAAGTGGGGCATTGGCAACGCCAAGGCATTGCCACCTATATCGTGCCGGCTACAGTAAGGCGAGGAAAACCAAGTCTTCAAGGAATACTCTATCCCTTTATCGATGATATGGGAAAAATATTCGGTGAAGAATCACGGGCAGAAGCCTATAAACAAGGGCTGGATGAGAGAATTAAGGCGGTGGAAAGTAAGGCAAAGCAAAAGGCCTACAAACCTAGCGTAATGATTCTTCAGTCCTATGGGAATTCCACTTATACGGCTTATGGAGAAAATTATGTTATCCAAGATATTGTGGAAAAGGCCGGTGGCCGCCCCTTGGTTCCACAGGGGATGACCGCCGTTGGGCCAGAACGTATTCTAGCCTATGATCCAGACTACATTGTATTAGTCATGTCCGATGAGGATGGGGATAGAGAGGCCTTTACTAGAAAGGGGAAAGAACTACTGGAAAAAGATAGCAAATTAAGGCATATGTCAGCTATTATGAGTGGCCGCATTATTCCTGTCCCGTTTTCTTCTGTTAATAACGGCAACGGTCGCCTTGTTGATGCCCTCGAGTGGATCGGGGCTGGTTTAGTTCAATAATGATACAAATTATTAGAATCAATGATTATCTTTTGGAGCTAAGTAGCTTTCAGATTTAGAGATACATATACAATGACTCTTTTATAAAGAAAGGAAAACAACCATGAACAAGTATATATTACGAGCAACTCTACTTAGCGCTTTAGCTCTCTCTATGACCCCATCTGCTTATGCTGCAGAATACCAGTTAGATGATTTTATCGTAACCGGTACGCGGGTTAAGGCTGATGTGAAGGATGTAGCAGCTAATGTTACGGTCATCAATAATGAAGCCATTGAAAAGGGAAATTATAGCAATGTATCCCAGGCCTTGAAAGCGGCCAATGTAGATGTAGTCGATAAAAATGGCGTATCTTATGCTGTGTTGAATGGTGATAGTCGGGTGTTGGTCTTGGTTAATGGGCGTAAGCAAAACTTTGATCACTTAACCGTATCTGGTGCTACTAATGCTACTGACTTAGGCAATATCTCTATGGATAATGTAGACCATATTGAAATTGTGCGGGGACCAAATTCATCCTTGTATGGTGAAAAGGCATCAGCTGGCGTCATCAATATCATAACTAAGGCACCAGGACCTGAAAGTAGAACATCAGTAACAGGGGAATACGGGTCTTGGAACCATCGCCGAGCAGCGATTACGAATTCTGGTGGGGATGAGAATAATCGCTACATGATTACGTATTCCAAGGAAAAACGCGGTAATTATCACTATAAGGATATGAAGGGGAATAGTCATGTTTTCCCGGATTCTAAGATCAACCAAGAGGAAGCGACCCTCCGTTATGACCATTACTTTGGCAATGATAGAGCAACCTTTGATTTTGCCCGGAATCGCAGTAAAAATGGGGGTGGTCTATCCCTACGTAATCCGCTAGCAGGAATTATTATGTACCCTGGGCGGATAGATGATTCTACCGTTACTGACATGGGGCTTACGTATACCTTTAATCAAAAGAATAAGGGCGATGGGACCTTTGTTCGATTGGGCCGTGTACAAGATAAGACCAGTGCTCCATTTAGCTCTAGCTACAGACATAATTTAAAAGGTTTAAGTTTTGAAGGCCAGAAGAATTGGACTCTTAAAAACCATAACCTTGTAGGTGGAGTCTCCTGGGAAGAACAAAAGCTATGGGAAGAAAATGGTGGTGCCATCATGGATGCTAAGGCTACTACCAAGGCCCTATTTGCAGAAGATAATTGGACATTGGGAGATGGCTGGTCCATGAACTTAGGTGGTCGCTATGAACATCATTCAGATTTTGGCGGCAACTGGACATCCCATGTAGGCCTAAATAAACGGATTAGTAATGATACCCATGCGTATCTATCTTGGGGCCAAGCGGTTAATAACCCAACGCTTAAAATGCGCTATGCTGCTACACCATTCTGGATTGGCAACCCTAATTTGGAGCAAGAAACATCCCAAACGGTAACGCTTGGTGTAGATAGTAAGATTAATGATAGATTGAACCTATCCGCAAGTGCTTACCAATCCCGATTAAAGAATGCCCTTAAGTGGCAATCTAATCCAGTAGCGGGATTGCCAGGGACTTATGTGAATGCAGATCGGGAAAAACGAAATGGTATTAGCTTGAATGCTAACTATAAGATCAACGAGGCTTGGCGGTTGCGGGCTGGCTATGAATTCGCTAAGGTAGAAACTAAAAATGCTACTTCTTCCTATTTGACAGATACAACTAATACACGGCCTAATGGCTATAGTTTAGGAATCGATTATAGCAAGAATAAGTGGGATGCAAGCTTAGATCTTCATTACGTGACAGGCCGTAGTCAACAACAATTTACAGATTCTCGCTATGTAACATTAGATATGAACCTCAACTACCAATGGACTCCATCTACTAAGGTTTATTTGAAAGGCTATAATTTAACTAATGAACATTATGAATCCTTTGCTAGCACTACATTAGGAGCCTATGCTATGCCAGAACGCCACTTTGTAGCAGGCGTGACACATAGCTTCTAATCCTGCATAAATCTATTGACCAAGCTAAGTGATTTGTATTATCATTAATACATTCTGATTGGGAATTATTATTA
>URSE01000079.1 GCA_900550455.1 uncultured Veillonella sp.
ATCTTTAAAAAATAAAGACTATATGAATAGCCACACCTTAGGATGTGGTATTTTTGTGGCCTTATGGGGCCATTACAGTGTGATAGGGGGATTGGGTGCTCTTAGATGGAAGTATGACCCAATGCTTTTTTCTAAGAACATCTAATTCTACAAGAAGAGATGTAACTATAACTAGGGGGTAAACAGTCATGTTGCAAGTAATAAAACGCGACGGCACTAAGGTGCCATTTGATAAGGCTAAGATTGCTAAAGCAATCGAAAAGGCTGAGCATTCTTCTACAGGTCTCTTTGAAGAAGGTCTGGCAGACCGCATTGCGGGGGAAATTGAAGACTATGCTAAGGCTATCAATAAAGACTTAACTATCTATGCTATCGAAGATCAAGTTTATTACAAACTCCTAGAAAATAAGAACCCAGCTACAGCCCGGGCCTATGAAAACTACAAGGCTGTACAAGCTTTCAAACGGCAACAAAACACTACTGATGATGACATTATTGGCCTCTTAGACCGATCTAATGTAGCTGTTTTAGATGAAAACTCCAACAAGGATGCGGCTATTGTGTCCACCCAACGTGACCTTATCGCAGGGGAAGTATCTAAGGATATTGCCCGTCGTAAGATCATTCCTACAGATATATTGGAAGCCCATGACTCTGGGGCTATCCACTTCCATGATATGGACTATATCATCCAACCTATGTTCAACTGTTGCCTTATCAATTTGGAAGATATGTTGAATAATGGGACTGTTATCAATGGTAAGAAGATTGATACACCAAAATCCTTCCAAGTAGCCTGCACGGTGACCACACAAATTATTGCCCAAGTAGCATCTGGCCAATATGGCGGCCAATCCATTAACGGTATTGACCGTATTTTGGCTCCATTCGTCCGTAAATCCTATGATAAACTTTTGGCACAAGTTATCGAAGAACAAGTGGAAGTATACGGTATGGAACCAAACATGGAAAAGGCTAAAGAAATCGCTTGGAAACGTACCCGCAAGGAAGTTAAAGACGGTATACAAACTATCCAATACCAAATTAACACCCTTATGACTACCAATGGGCAAGCGCCATTTGTAACCCTTTTCATGCACTTTGATCCTAAATCTGAATACGCTAAAGAAGCGGCTCTTATTGACGAAGAAATTTTGAAACAACGGATTCAAGGGGTCAAAAACGATGCGAATGTGTACATTACACCAGCCTTTCCTAAGTTGATTTACGTTTTGGATGAACACAATATTCACCCAGATGCGCCATACTACTATTTGACTGAGTTAGCTGCTAAATGTACGGCTAAACGCATGTATCCAGACTATATTTCTGCTAAGAAAATGCGTGAAATCTACGATGGCAATGTATTCTCTCCAATGGGCTGCCGGTCCTTCTTGGCTCCTTGGAAGGACAAAAATGGCAACTTTAAATTCGACGGCCGTTTTAATATGGGCGTTGTATCCCTTAATTTGCCACAAATCGGGATTTTGGCTAATGGATCCGAAGAAAAATTCTTTGAAATCTTGGCTAAACGTTTGGACTTGGCTAAGAGAGCCCTCCTTCTTCGCTATAACCTCTTGAAGGATGTGGTATCCGATGTATCGCCTATTCACTGGCAACATGGGGCCATTGCCCGCTTGGGAAAGGGAGAAAAGATTGGTAAATACCTAGAAAATGGCTATGCTACCATTTCTCTTGGCTATATTGGTATCTATGAAGCCACTAAACTCATTACTGGTGAGTCTAATACGGGTAAAAAGGGCTCTGTCTTTGCTTTGAAGGTCATTGATGACCTTCATGATGCAACTGAAAGCTGGAAGAAAGAAACTGGCTTAGGATTTGGTCTCTATGGGACGCCTGCAGAATCCTTGACCAACCGTTTCTCCTCCTTGGACCGCGCTCGCTTTGGCATCATTGAAGATATCACTGATAAGGGGTACTATACTAACTCCTACCATGTAAGCGTACGAGAAGAAATTAATGTCTTTGATAAGTTCAAATTTGAATCGGAATTCCAAAAACGCTCTACAGGTGGTTGCATTTCCTATGCAGAAATTCCTAATATGACTAACAACATCGAAGCTGTCTTGACTATGATCAAGTACATTTACGACAACATTTCCTATGCGGAATTCAATACTAAATCCGATTATTGCCATGAATGTGGCTTTGATGGGGAAATTATCCTCAATGAAAATAATGAATGGGAATGTCCTCGTTGCCATAATAAGGACCGAGATAAACTGACAGTTATTCGTCGGACATGCGGTTATTTGGGTGAAAACTTCTGGAATGAAGGTCGCACAAAAGAAATCAAAGACCGCGTAATGCATATATAAGAGCGCTTTCAAATGACTAGGAGTGAGGCTAAGCCGAACGACGCAGTCATTTGCTAAAAGCGCCTTGCTCAGGGACGTCCAAGAAAGCAAGCGAAGCGCAGCTTGATTGGAAACGGCCTAGGAGTATATAACAATATAAGAAACAATGCGTGTTGCCTCTAGCAACACGCATTGTTTGTATAAGGAATAAATAGAGAAAAGTCTATTTACAAAGACATCTATCTATATAAAGGGGAGGGGCTATTCCATGCGATACGGACAAATTAGAAAATATGATATAGCTAATGGCACTGGTATTAGGGCTTCGATTTTTGTGACGGGCTGCACCCACCACTGTTTTAATTGCTTTAATGAGGAATATCAAGATCCTTGCTTTGGTAAGGAGTGGACAGAGGCGGAAACTCAAGAGGTAGTGGATTATGTATGTGACCCTAATGTATCGGGGTTGACCCTCTTAGGGGGAGAACCCTTCCAAAATGTGGAAGGCCTCAAGGCTGTATGCGATGCTGTGCGGGCTGCTGCACCTGATAAAACCATTTGGGCCTATTCGGGTTATGTATTGGATGATATTCTTTCTGATCCAAGTCGTAAATCTCTCTTAGAAAAGGTAGATATCTTAGTAGATGGTCGATTTGTAGAAGAACTTAAAGATCCAGCCCTTAAGTTTAGAGGATCTTCCAATCAACGGATTATTGATGTGAAGAAAACCCTGGCTAGTGGACAAGTTGTCTTGGCTGACCATGTGTAATAATCTCCATAAAAAAGGAAGAAAGAATTGACAGATTGCTTTTGCTCAGGTATACTAATCGAGTAATCAAATGAAGCAGAGGCCATCCGCCTTTCACCAGCTGCCACGAAGCACTTGGTTAATACGAGCAAATACTCAACGGATGGCGTAATGCCGTCCGTTTTTTATTTACCCTTGGAGGTGAATCTTATTAGCAAGGACAACACACCACGTATTAACGAAGAAATTCGTGCTCGTGAACTTCGCGTTGTAGGCCCTGAAAACGAACAAATCGGTATCATGTCCGCACGTGACGCTTTGGCATTAGCTGAAGAAAGACAGTTAGATCTCGTTGAAATTGCCCCTAACGGCAAACCACCAGTAGCTCGGATCATGAACTATGGTAAATACCGTTATGAGCAACAAAAACGTGAAAAGGAAG
This sequence comes from uncultured Veillonella sp., assembly GCA_900550455.1. Classification (GTDB taxonomy): domain Bacteria; phylum Bacillota; class Negativicutes; order Veillonellales; family Veillonellaceae; genus Veillonella. Next base: position 3,509 of record URSE01000079.1, read on the forward strand.
CTAAGAAAAAACAAAAGACTTTCACATTGAAGGAAGTTAAGCTTCGCCCTCACATTGAGGATCATGACTTCTACGTTAAGATGAAAAACGCTACGAAGTTCCTCGGTGAAGGAAATAAAGTTAAGGTTACAATCATGTTCCGTGGCCGTGAACTCAGCCACCCGGAACTTGGTCACAATGTGCTTTCCCGCTTCGCTGATGAACTCAAGGACCTTGCGGTCGTTGAGAAAGCAGCTAAGATGGAAGGTCGTAATATGACCATGATTTTAGCAAAAAAAGGTTAATTCAGGAGGTTTTCAATCATGCCTAAAATTAAAACTCGCCGTGCGGCAGCTAAACGTTTCGTAGCAACTGCTACTGGTGAATTCAAACGCAATAAAGCGTTCAAATCCCACATCCTTGAACACAAATCCCCAAAACGTAAACGTAATCTTCGCAAGGCTACTTTGGTTGCTAAATCCGACCATAAACGCGTAGCTAAATGCTTGCCAAACGGCTAATCGTTTGTCATAAGATTGCATACAAGAGACAGAGAATTCTTAGGAGGAATACATAATGGCACGTATTAAAGTTGGCGTTACTGCACACGCTCGTCATAAAAAAATCTTGAAATTGGCTAAAGGTTACCGCGGTACTCGTTCCCGTTTGTTCAAAAAAGCAAACGAAACAGTAATGAAAGCATTGTACTATGCTCGTCGTGACCGTCGCGCTAAAAAACGCGAATTCCGTCAATTGTGGATCGCTCGTATTAATGCAGCAGCTCGCATCAATGGTACTACTTACTCTCGTTTCATCGCTGGCTTGACTAAGGCTGGCGTGGAAGTGAACCGTAAAATGCTTGCTGATATCGCAGTAAACGACCCAGCTGCATTCGCTGAATTGGTAAAAGTTTCCAAAGAAGCAAAATAGCATATTAGAAATGCGATAACCCCACTATCTATCAAAGGTAGTGGGGCCTTTTTTTGTGTAAATTCCCTTAATATTGTTTCCCTTGCACACAAGTTGCACACAATATCACTCAGGATATAGACCAGATTCTTGGCCATATGGAAGTATATTTATCGCTTCCAATAATTGAGCAAGGTTATACATCATTTGTTATATCTGTTACCTGTGAATGGCCCATAATTCGCTTTATAATATCGCAATCCAGTCGATGTATACCATAGGTTTTATACGTTTGTACATTTCAATGGTAAGGTATATGTGCTTGTAGAAAACAAAAAAGATGGCACAGGCTATCATCGCATAAGCGATAACTCGATAGCGGGCCATCCTTCTACAATTACTATACAAGATATGCTAAAAGGTGTCAATGATTCACAAGGAAAGCTGTATTTCCAAAAGGCAGATTACGGATCTCCTTATACTTTCTCCGAGTTCAAGCCTGACAATAATAACGCACATAGATTTTGTGTATATTTTGCAAAAGACAAATCTAAAACAGATAAGTATAAGAGATCGCCTTATGCTTTTTACGAATTCAAATCTGATGATAATTACGCAGATGGATATGTCCTATAGGTTAGGATAATGACAACTCTATTGTCTATGAGAATAACCTAATACTAGATATATGTAGTTAG
>URSE01000080.1 GCA_900550455.1 uncultured Veillonella sp.
TATCTATACCTTAAGTATAGGTCCCAAAGTCTACCGAGTCTATCTATAAGTACAAAAAAAGACCACCCTTGTATAAGGGTGGTCTTTTAGCAATAGACAAGCTAGCTATCGCCCTACATTAGGGTCAACTAGCATAACCTATTATTTGAAGCGGTAAGAAGCACCTGCTGTGAAACCTTTGAAGGTATTAGAGGAGTTATTACCATTAGCTGTGTTAAGTTGTTTGTAACCAGCGCTGATATCGAGGTCTTGTGTAGCTTTATAGCCGAGGCCTGCTTCCCAAAGGGATGTATCATTAGTACCTACAGCACCTTTCGCATACGCTTCTACTGGGGAGTTACCCAATTGTTTCTTAGCGATGACACCCACTTGTGCGATATCTTTATTCTTATTGAAGTTATCGCCACCGATGTTTGCATAACCACCGTAAACAGCGAAGTTATTGTTCAAAGAACGAACTGCATTCAATTCATGCATACGGTTATCGGTGTGGAAACCATTGGCAATTTTAGTGTTCAAGCCTTGGTAGTTGTATTGGATAGCTGTTTTATCATTAACAGCATAAGTCATACCAGCGTCGATATTGCCTTTGTGTTTTGTGTCATAGTTACCATATTCACCTTGGATGTTGGAATAACCAGCATTCACTTGAGCTTGGCCTTTTTCAAAGGTCGTTTGTGGTGTAGCACCAGCTACTGCAATACCCATTGCTGCTACGGTTACTAAAGCAAGTAATTTCTTATTCATAATAAATTCCTCCTAATCGTTAACTACGATTTAGTTTGACCACCGCATTTGCGATGTGTGGTCATTGTAGAGGAATCCGTCCTATCAATCAAGGATTGTAAATGAGAATTTACTAAATCCTAAGAAACCTTCACATCTCGTTATACATTCGTTAGACATGAATGAAATATAGGTATAATTTACTGAAAGTTGCCTTAGTCCCCTAGAAATAGGATAGTTCAAAGAAGGCCCATTTCATATTGGACTACACTGCTTTCATAAACCTCCCTAAACCGACAAAGCATTGGTCCCAACATGAATAGAAATGCGCTCTTCTACAGGTCCTTCTTATAGACAAGTCGATTGGCCTCTGACTCTTCTGGACTATAGGTGTAACCTTCTAGGCTGATACTCTGTAGAACCTCTGGATTCTCTATCCTATGTTGGATAATATAGCGTGCCATAGCCCCTCGCATATATTTGGAATGATGAGATGTAGCCTTCCACTGTCCTTTAAAATAATCCAGAAATTCGAAATCTACTAATCTCTGGTTCTTAAGGATTTTATAATATTCCTTGGAGGCCAAATTGAAAATGAGTTCCTCCCCTTCTAAGTAGCTATTAATAGGCTGATCCCATAGCTTATACAAGCTATAGCCTTTCACCAGTGCATTATTCATGTCCAAGCGATAAGACTTAATCGCCGTTATAGGTGTCACCAAGCCGTACAAGGCAGACATGATTAAGAGGTGGTCCTTAGCATAAACTAAGTCTTCTTGACTAAAACTAGCCACATCAAGTCCCTTAAAGGCTACTCCATCATAGACCTTATAGGCGGGACTAGTGACCTGCCCTTGGTAGTTCTGGTAAAAATGATACAGGTCTTCTAAAAGCTGGCCCTTGATCTTAAGCTTATGGCCCAAGTCTTCCTTGGATAGGCCTCTAATCAGATTTAATACCTGATCTGTCTCCTTAGGGAAGAGAAGTTCATCTCCACCTTCTAGAGTCAATCTATGTTTCCCTTTAGAGGGAGATAGGATAATTTTCATATAGGGCTCGATTCATTCATATATTTAACATATTAATTATCCCTCTATACCAGGACCTTATTCCAATTCCTTCCCCTTCAATTCTGGGATAAGGAAAATAGTAGCCAATAAATCTACCACGTATATGATGGCTAGAAAAGCTATGGCCACTTGGTAGGAATAAGCAGAAATAATCATGCCTACCACCAAAGGACTAAAGCCACCAACGGCACGGCCAATATTAAAGAGAACATTTTGTGCTGTCGCGCGAGCTGCAGTCGGATAGGCTTCTGCCATAAGAGCTCCATAACCGCCCATCATACCATTTACAGAGGCGCCTAACACAGCTCCAGCAAAGAGCATAATAGTCGGATCAGATAATTGGGAATACACCAAAATAGAGATAACCGATCCCACTTGGAATAGGATAAAGGTTGGTTTACGGCCAATTCTATCGGCCAAGCGACCGAAGACCCAAATCCCCACCAACATACCGCAGACAGTAATAGCCGTCCACAAACCAGACTTGGTAAGAGAGAAGCCTAATTGCTTAGACAAGAAATTAGGAAGCCAAATCATAATTCCATAATAGCCAAAGTTTTGTACAGACGTTAAAATAGTTACACCAATAGATGTCTTAGTAGTCTTAAGGTCCTTGACCAAAAGCTTAAAGGAATTATTTCGAGAATCCTCTCGATTTTCTTGTGCTTGTACAAAAATTTTTGGCTCATGAAGACGAGACCGGAAGATCCAAGCTACTAGGGCTGGGATCACGCCGACCATAAACATACCTCGCCAACCAATATGAGGGAGTAGGAGTGGTGTCAAAATGGCCGCCGCCAATACACCAATTTGCCAGCCAATAGCTACATAAGAAGTTGCCTTAGCCCGGTGTTGCGCTGGCCAAGCCTCTGCTGCCAGGGCCATACCGATGCCAAACTCACCACCTAGGCCAATCCCGGCAATCGTCCGGAAAATCAGGAGGTCCCAATAGCCTTGAGCAAAGGCACAAAGCCCAGTAAAGACTGCAAAAAGAACAATGGTCCAAGTGAGGATGCGAACGCGACCAAACCTGTCAGATAGGCTACCAAAGACTAGCCCCCCTATGACAGCCCCCACTAGGGTCCATGTCACCAAAGAGCCAGCTTGACCTGTAGTCAAACCTAAATCCCCTGAAATCAAGGACAACATAAAGCCTAGAATTAGAAGGTCAAAACCATCCATAGCATAGCCAATGGAAGACCCGATAACAGCCTTCCATCCATAGGAATTTACTTTACCCATACATACTTCCTTTCGCTACTCACTGGTAGCAATTAAAGTTCTAACTCCATCAAGAGGAGCAAGCCCATAAAAACATTCGTGTAATTATACCATTTTCTACTAGGATAAGCCCATACAATACCCAACCATTTACATACCAAATAGCCCCCATCCTTTGATGGAGGCTATTTTCATCAACTCATAAAGGTCTTATCACCCTTATTGGCGTTCTTTAATTTCTTCTTTCACAGCAGTGAAGAATTCTTGGAATGGCACAGTACCCAACTCGTCACCACCGTGCTTACGTACGTTAACAGTACCTTCTTCCATTTCCTTATCCCCTACCACAAGCATATAAGGAACCTTTGCCACTTGTGCTTGGCGAATCTTGTAGCCGATTTTTTCATTACGTTCGTCTACTTCTACCCGCACGTAGTCCTTGTGCATCTTCTTAGCCAATTCCTTAGCATAGGTGATATGTTTATCGGAAATAGGCAAGATTTTCACTTGTACAGGAGCCATCCATGTTGGGAAGGCACCAGCGTAGTGTTCAGTCAAGATACCCAAGAAGCGCTCCATGGACCCGAAGCAAGCGCGGTGAATCATAATAGGACGGTGTTTTTGCCCATCTTCACCAACGTATTCAATTTGGAAGCGTTCAGGCAAGTTCATATCCAGTTGGATTGTGCCACATTGCCATGTACGGCCAATGGAGTCTTCGATATGGTAGTCCAATTTAGGGCCGTAGAAGGCGCCGTCACCTTCGTTGATCACATAAGGAATTCCCTTAGCTTCGATAGCTTTGCGCAAGGCATCCGTGGCTTGTTCCCAAATAGCGTCATTACCCATTGCATTATCAGGTTTTGTAGACAATTCTACATGGTATTTGAGGCCGAATTGGCTATAAATACGGTCGAAGAGTTCGATAACCTTCAAGAGTTCATCTTGCATTTGTTCTGGCAACATGAATACGTGAGCATCATCTTGCGTGAAAGCACGAACCCGGAAGAGGCCATGGAGGGCACCAGACAATTCATGGCGGTGAACCAAGCCCAATTCTGCATAACGAAGTGGGAAATCACGGTAGGAATGCATTTCATTTTGGTAAACCAAAATGCCACCTGGGCAGTTCATAGGCTTAATTGCATATTCCTCATCATCAATGATTGTAGTGTACATGTTTTCACGGTAGTGATCCCAGTGACCGGAAGTTTCCCACAATTGTTTGTTGAGAATAATTGGTGTGCGAATTTCATCATAATCAAAATCATGATGTACTTCGCGCCAGAAGTTTTCCAAAGCATTGCGCACAGCCATTCCTTTTGGCAAAAAGAATGGGAAGCCAGGACCTTCTTCTTTAAGGACGAAGAGGCCTAATTCTTTACCCAATTTGCGATGGTCCCGTTTAGCCGCTTCTTCTAACATGTGTAGATAGGCATCCAATTCGTCTTTTTTTTCAAAAGCGGTACCATAAATCCGTTGGAGCATCTTATTTTTTTCATCTCCACGCCAGTAAGCACCTGCGATGGATTGTAATTTGAAGGCCTTGACCTTACCAGTCGATGCCACGTGAGGGCCTGCACAAAGATCAGTAAAATCACCCTGTGTATAACAGGAAATATTGCCATCCTCCAGATTGGAGATCAGGTCAAGTTTGTAGCTGTCATCTTTGAACATTTCCAGAGCTTCCTCTTTGGTAATTTCATGACGGATAATCTTTTTACCGGATTTTGCAACTTTTTTCATTTCTTTTTCAATTTTAGCGATTGCTTCATCACTAACAACTTCATCACCTAAATCAACATCATAATAGAATCCTTCAGCTACAACAGGACCTACCCAAAATTTAGCTTGAGGATAAAGATGTTTGATTGCTTGTGCCATAACATGGGCACAAGAGTGATTTAATGTATTTAATTGTTCATTTTCTTTAAAATCTACCATTTTCCTTCTCCTTTACATAAAAAACTCTCATCCAAAGGACGAGAGTTTCGTGGTACCACCTTAATTTGCTTTTCAGCCTCAAAACTTTAACGCAGTTAACGACAATCTTTTTCAAGTGTAGCTATTAG
>URSE01000081.1 GCA_900550455.1 uncultured Veillonella sp.
TATTTAGGTCTTCTTCCGCTTTCATAGCTTGTGCTTCTTGAGGGTCAAACTTTTGACCTAATACCAAGCGAACCAAGCCAATAGCAACGGCAACAAAGACGATGAGGCCCAACCATTCAGCAGTATCCTCAAAGCCCTTGCCCACCAATTGGAGAGGTGCTTCAGAACCGCCAGAAGTTACGGAAATAACGATAATAGCCGCAATAATAACACCGATGATGGATTCCCCTACGATGAGGCCGGACGAGAAGAGAACACCACGACGATTACAAATTTCTACATCTTGGTCTGCCAAGTTACCCGCCCGTTTAGCAGCTCGTTTACGCAAGTATCGGTTGACGAAGTAGCCAATAACGGCACCTACTACCAATGGCGTTTCCAGAGCTGGTGGCAAGTAGATCCCCATACCAATAGCCAAAGGTGGCAAGGAGAGGGAGGCTGTAGTACCTTTCAAAATCAAGTTGACGATGATGGCGACTACCCCTACGCCAATACCGATAAAGATATAGGTCCAATCCATGCTAGAAGAGAAAATCCCTTGGGCGATGGTAGTCATCAAAGTCGCTTGTGGCGCAGACAAGGCAACAGATGGATCCATGCCTTCCCGAGGCATAGCCCCTGTAAATCCATACGCTTGGTATAAAAGATTAAGAACTGGCGCGATAGCAACGGAACCCACTACACAACCGATAAGGAGGGCAACCTGTTGTTTCCAAGGTGTAGCACCTACCAATTGGCCTGTCTTCAAGTCTTGCAAATTATCGTTAGAAATAGCCGCGATAGCAACTACTACAGAGGTCATGAAGAGGGCCATAGCTGTAGCGAACTGAACGCCTGCTTGTGTTGCAAAGAGGTCATTAGCAGAAGCTATACCATATACAACCAAGGAGGAGATGATGATAGCCAGAATCCCAATACCGGAGATTGGAGATGCAGATGTCCCGATGAGGCCCGCCATGTAGCCACAAGCAGAGGCTACGATAAAGCCAATTAAGAGGGATACGATAACACCTACGATAACCAGAGTCCACATAAGGGTCGGGCTAATATCAACAGCATAAACAAAATCAAAGAAGCATAATACAAGGCCTATAATAACAGCCACGGTAGTCGCTAATACAGACTTCACAGTCATGTCTGTATCCATACGGTGGGAAGCTCGTTCTTCAGCAGACATGGTCATGGACTTGATAGACATCTTAAGACCTTCAAGGATTGGTTTCATAAGAGTCAACAAAGTCCAAATAGCGGCGATACCGATAGTACCAGCACCGATGAAACGAACTTTGTCCTTCCATACAGCCATGGCAAACTTGCTAGCAGACATACCAGGATCCATAGGAAGGATATTGGTATAGTAAGGAACAAAGCCACCCCAGGCTATAATCATACCCACTAGGATAGCAATACCAGAAGCAATACCGATTAGGTAACCTGCCCCCAAGAGGGCTGTGGAGAAGCCCAAAGGCAATTGAGTAGCACCCTTACCGACATTGACCCATACGGCCATACCATCAGATAAGATACGGAACCCATTGGTACAGAGGGATACGATACCAGCTACAAAACCACCGGCCACAATATCCCGCATGCCAGAGGAAGATTTTACCCCTGCTGTATCTTCTCGGGAACCAACCTTTAAAATTTCAGCAGCTGCTCGCCCTTCTGGGTAAGTAAGATCAGAATTGACTACCATAGCACGGCGCAATGGAATGGTGAAAAGAACACCCAAACAACCGCCGGCGGCGCAGAGAATCAAGGTCTGCCAGAATGGGAAACCTTGCCAGTAGCCCAACATAAGAAGACCTGGCAATACGAAAATAACAGCAGACAAGGTACCTGCAGAGGAGGCCTGTGTTTGTACCATGTTATTTTCCAAAATATTCGAATCCTTAAAGAATCGAAGAATGGCCATAGAAATGATGGCCGCCGGAATGGATGAGGAGAAGGTCAAACCAACCTTCAAGCCCAAATATACATTGGATGCGGTAAAGATAATAGTGATTAAAACGCCTAAAATCATACCGCGCAAAGTTAATTCCGGCAAGTTAAGGTCATGACTAAAGTACTTACTATTCATGAAAATCCCCTTTCTTGCTAATTATAAAGTATACTTTATTGTACTCCACTAAGCCTTATATGTACAGTTATAGTAGACAATTGTTTGTTAGGGAAATTCACCTACAAAAAAGCCTCTAGGATAAACCTCCTAGGGGCTTTTAAGCTAGGCTTTTCTAAGGTTGATAACCGTAATTTCACGTGGACAATTGATGCGGACAGGATACCAATGTCCTGCACCGGAGTTGACATAGCAGAACTTACCATCCTTCTCATACCGGCCTTTCACATAAGGAGTTCCCACTGGAACAAGGGCCTGATTGGCTAGGACCATCTGTCCCCCATGGGTATGGCCTGCCAAGGTCAAGTCCACACCATATTCTAAGGCATTATCAAAGAACTCCGGATGGTGGGCCAGAAGGATGATAAAGGCCCCTTGTGGAATGCCCGCCATAGCTTCCTTCATATAGGCCTGACGGACTTGAGGGTCCCGCTTGAGGTCGTAGTTAACACCTGCTATATAGACAGGATGAGGACCATCAAAAATCCTTTCATTGGCATTATCTAAAATCCGCATAGGACTTTTAGCTAGCATCTCTTTCACGAGTTTGTAGTTGCGAAAGTGTTCATGATTACCATAAATATAGTCAATACCATCAGGAATAAGGGGGGCCAAGGCCTCTAAGCGTTTGCAAAGGGCCGGCAAGCGGTCCAAATCATCGATGAGGTCACCAGTGATAACCAAGCGGTTAGGCCGCTGGGCCAAGACGGTGGACACGAGATTGTCAAAGTTATCCATGTCAATAAAGGCGCCAATATGGACATCAGACAATTGCACAATCTTGTAGTTTTCAAGGGCTTGAGGTAAATCCTTAAAAGCAAATGTTTCCTCCTTGACCACTAAGTCTTCCTGGCCATTTTTAGCAGCTAAAATGCCGCCCCCCATGGTAATCAAGGGGATGGCCAAACCCAGACCCTTGAGAAGGGTCCGGCGAGACTCATGAAAGGCAGGGGATTCCTTGGCGGACCTACGATTAGCCAAGGCCACGAGAGCCGCTAGGATAATCAAACAAGGAACGGCCAAGATGAAGCCCCAAAGGGCCCCAAAGAGGTCTACATAATAAGACTTAAAGGTGTCATAAGCCCGCAATCCCTCCTCAAAGGGGAAGGGATGATAGATATAGTAGAGGCCACAGACAAAGGCTAAAAGAGCAACTAAACCTATGATGCTGCCGAGCAAGCACTTGTGTTTAGGCTTGACCAGGTAGAGGAAGGGAACCACAAATAGAAAGGCCCCTAGGATGGCCACTAACATAGTTAATATTTGAAAGGTCATTATCTATATTCCTTACTTACACAATTCCGTCAATTTACCATGGGGACCGGCCCAGGCATAATCAGTAAATGACTGACGGGGAACCAACATCCAGTCTGCTGGCAGGCCACCCTTGATAACCGCCCCATCAAGGCCCTTAATAGTGCCTTGGTAGACCTTCATAAGCCACTTACGATGAGAAAAAACATGAGTCAGGTCATGAATTTTTTTAGGCTCTATGGAGACTTGGGCATCAGGCCCTAAAAGGGCTTCCACTTGGCCTTTAATGGCATGTAACCCTTCTCCTATAGTCTTTGCCCCCTCAAGAGAAGGAAATCCCCACATGGATTGAAGAAGGCCCTGATTAGGTCGCTTGTGAAGAAGGTAATAAGGACCTAATGATAAAATAGCCACCGTCACAGGGATGGTTTTAACCTTAGTTTTAACGATACGAACTGGCAAACTATCGGTCTGCCCCTCTCCATAGGCTAAGCAATTGCTCTTCAAGGGGCAGTCCTGACAGCGAGGACGCTTAGGGATACAAACAGCAGACCCAAAATCCATAAGGGCTTGGTTAAAGTCTCCTGGACGGTCGTAAGGAAGCGTATCCTCTACGATCGCTGTAATGGCCTTCTTCCCAGCTGTGGACAAGATATCCATCGTAATTCCATAGAGACGAGCGTAGATGCGAAGAACATTCCCATCCACCGCCGTCTGATGTTGACCGTAGGCCATGGATAAAACAGCTCCTGCCGTATAGGAACCAACCCCCTTAAGGGACTCCATGGCCTTGCGGTCCATAGGAATCCGTCCATCAAAATCTGCTACTACCATTTGCGCGCCTAAGCGGAGGTTACGAGCCCGACTATAATAGCCCAAACCTTGCCAAGCGTGGACCACCTCTTCTTCAGAAGCAGCTGCTAAAGCTTGTAAGGTTGGAAATCGGTCCATCCAGGTCTCGTAATAGGGTTTCATTGCCTCAATCCGGGTTTGTTGTGACATGATTTCCGACACCCATACCTTATAAGGATCTCCAGAATCCCGCCAAGGGAGGTCTCTCTTGTTATAGTCATACCAATCTAAGAGGTCTCGCACCCAAAGAGGTTTTACGATATCCACTTCTTCAACGACCGCTACAGGTTTTACATCCATAGATGCCACCTGGTCATTATCAGGACCAAAGGTCACCCGCCCTTCTACAGCCTGACCAGCCAACACCTGAGGCACCCAAACTCGATCTCCCTTCCACATATGATCAAAGGGCAGATTTTCTAGTTTAAACCAGTGGGGCTCCATTTCCTCAGTCTCATGGACGGAGCCTTGAAAATCCTTCAAAAGATAGACATAGCCTATATGACTAAGTTCCGGTTGATAGGGAAATGCGAAATCCAAAAAACCCACACAGAGGAGGTCTTCCTCACGAGCCTGGAGGCCTGTCTCTTCCTGAAGTTCCCTAATAGCACAGGCACGGAAGGACTCATTACCTTGAATCTTGCCGCCAAAACCATTAAATTTCCCTTGCCCAAAGCCGCGTTTCTTGCGTCCCAAAAGGACCCGTCCTTCTTTATTGATAGGGAATACTAAGGTTGTCGGTCTCATAAGTCCTCCTTTCTTGGCTTTTATAAATCTAGTTAAGCACTAACAGCAATCTTAGTTAACAATAATCCTATTATAACAAATTTTATCGATATATTCA
>URSE01000082.1 GCA_900550455.1 uncultured Veillonella sp.
CATCAATCATAGTTACCTCATTAAAATTAATTAGTTAATTTAATAGAACCCAGTAGAGCAAAGAGACTCTATCTGGCTTCTGTCTAAGCATTTTTGACAAAAACTATTCTACCATTCTCAGCTAGAATAGCAAATCTTATTTACTCCTACCCTTGATAATAATTGTATCTTGCGGATCATAGAGGGACTGGAAGGAGTCATCATAAGTCTGCCCATCAGCTCTTATAATATGTCGCCATGTTGTCACTTCTGAGCCATTGGTCCCCTCTTCTATCCGATCCCCTAGGAGATTTTGATTAAACTTTGTTTGACTTCCGTGAGGCAGGACTATTTCATTCCCCACCGATATAGAAACTTGACGGGGTTTATCTGTAGGAGAACCAATAATATAAATTGATAAGGTCCCATGATCGATGGTAGACAAGATATAAATAGGATGACTGTAGGGATTTTTAAATTGAAAATCCAAGTAGCCCCAGGCCACGGTCGCATCTCGGCCCTTAGGAATATAGCCTACAGGTTCAAAGTGAGGTGTCCGCTCTACAATCTCCATACCAGACTCTAAAGCAGCATTAAAGAGGGTGGAAGAAACCTGGCAAATCCCTCCTCCAATGCCGGGCACTAGCTTGCCATCTAGCATGACGGGGGCATCATCGAAGCCCGCCTCAGCAGTCCGTTCTCCTACGACATCATTAAAGGAGAAAGTCTGTCCCGGACCCACTAGTGTACCTGTAATCTTAGCACTAGCTATAGCTATATTATGACTACGACCGATAGCAGAGGGATCAAAGGTAGTTTGATAGGACGATAATAGACTAGTAAGACCCTCCAAGTCCTTAGCGGTTACCTTATAAGATGTCACTTCTTGTATGTCCATATGTAACTGGTCTAAGTCTCCTTGGTCCGCTTGTGAAACCAATTGATCTACTAGGGCCTGTACATCGACTACTTGACCTGCCTCTTCTGGATGTAGGATAACCTGTCCCTGAGGGGATAGGCTTAGGTAGGCATCATGACCACTAAGAAGCATGGATTTACTAAGCCTTTCTAAGTAATCGTAGGCTATGGGTTGGTCCACTGTAAAGACTAAGTCTTTATGGACTGGATAGATTAAAGCTAGTAAACGTTTTTTTAGATACTGCAAAGGATTTGTCTCATAGCCATAAGCCATGATGGCTTCATAGGTCTTATCCGGGTCAGCTCGTATCCCTAAATCTTCTAGCTTTAGTTTTTGAGTCCCTTGTGGTGTGACCAGATTAATGGTTAGGCCTTTATCATGAAATAATCTATCTATCTCATACTTTAAAGCCTCTGAGTCCAAACTAGTAATGGATTGATCTCCTAAGTACATACCATGAATTGGCCTCCCTGTAGGGATAAAGACATAGGCACTAATCCCAAGTAGACTAAGGGCTAATAAGCAAGTCAGACAAGCGATAATCGGTCGTGTTCTTAACGGGCTCATATACATCACCTTATATAAGTAAACCGCAGGGAAAAACCTGCGGTTTGAAATCACTCTTATGCTTCGTGGAAGCGATAGCCTACACCCCATACAGTCTCAATGAACTTAGGATTATTAGGATCTGGCTCAATTTTTTCTCGAATACGGTTGACGTGAACGGTTACAGTAGCTGTATCGCCCAAGGCTTCAAACCCCCAGACCCGTTCTAAAAGACGGTCCTTAGAGAATACGATACCAGGGTTTTGTGCCATAAAGGCTAAGAGTTCAAATTCTCGATTAGCCAACACTACTTCTGTGCCATTAACCATAACCCGACGGCGATCTAATTGAATTTCCAATTCATCACAGACAATAACTTGTTTTTCCTCTTGTTGAGATTGGTTAGTCAACCGTTCATAACGAGCGATATGGGCCTTAGCACGGGCCACCAACTCATTAGGAGAAAATGGCTTGACAATGTAATCATCAACACCTAGGCCTAGGCCACGGATCTTATCGATTTCTTCCGTCTTGGCTGTAACCATGAGAATTGGCGTTTCCTTAACTGTACGGATCTCTCGTACAATTTGGAAACCGTCCATGGAAGGTAACATAATATCACAAATAATCAAGGAATAATCATTAGCCAAAGCTGCTTCGAGGCCAGCTTTACCATCCGCCTTGAGTTCTACTTCATAGCCATTGGCTTCAAAGTAATCACGTTCCAATTCGGCAATGCCTGTAGTATCTTCAATAATTAAAATCTTACTCATAATAAACCTCCTTTAGGTTTTATACTCTTAGGGGTAGGCTAATAGTAAAAGTCAATCCGCCACCAGGTGTTTCTGATGCAACAATTGAACCGCGCATCCCCTCAACCAATTGCTTAACAATGGATAAACCTAATCCCGATCCATTTTGTGTATTAGTCCGAGCCCTATCGGTACGGTAGAATGTTTCAAACAATTTAGAGAGGTCCTGGTTGTCTACACCGGGACCATTGTCGGCAAAGACAAGTTCAATCGTATTTTCAACTTGCCGCAGGCCAATAACTAATTGTCCTTGATCCTTGTCCTTGTATTTAAGGGCGTTAGACACAATATTATCTACAATTCGTTTGAACTGACGACCATCTAAATGTGCTAGTGTTCTTGGGGTCAGGGTGTTCTTTAATTTAATAGTCAGCCCTCTAGCCTTATAAGACGCTGCATTGTCAGACATCCAATCAGAGAAAAATTCACTAAGAGAAATGTCTTGCAAATCGAAGTCAATATGACCTATATCCAATTTGGAAAATAAGAAGAGGTCTTGTACCAAGGTTTCCATATGGATTGTAGTATCTAAAATCTTCTTAAGGTAGGCTTCTCGCTTAGCCGGTGTATTGGCAATGCCATCCATAAGACCTGATGTATAGCCTTTAATCATCGTTAATGGGGTGGCTAGGTCATGTGAAATCCCAACTATTAATTCCTTACGGTTTTGTTCGTAATGGGCCTGTAACTCTTGTGATTTTCTCAGGTTATTACGCATATCATCGAAAGCTTGTAAGGTGGCCCCCAATTCATCATTGGAAATAACGGGAACCGGTGTTTTTAGGTCCCCTTCTTGAATTCGTTTTGTAGCCTTTTGAAGGACTTTTAAGGGGCCCAAGATTTGTTGATAAAAGAGTCTAGATAAGTATATACCAAGAATGAGGATAACAATACCACCGATAATCATGGTAATAACGGCCCCTTGTCCTTGGAGTTGGTCCCAGAAGGTAATAGGTCCGCTATCACGATTGGCAATCTTTGGCATGCCAACACGGAATTCTATAGGCGCATAGCCCAAGACGATGAGGTTATCCTTTGAGGACACATAGCGGTAAGTCAGGCCCTTTTCATCCCACCAAATATAGGATGATTTTTCATCGTTTCCTATATGCTGTAGTAGGTTAAGTTGAGGGTCTCCTAGATTTTCATTTTGATAGATCAATTGATCATTATATATGACGGCACTATAGACGCCAAAGGTGGCAAGCCGTTTTACATCGTCCTGAATATTGATGAGGGAATCCTGGCGGTCTGCTGGATCATTGATATCCCCCTGCAGAATGCCCAGGGTAAACTGAATGGCCACACCACGACCAGCATTTGGAAAGAAGGTATCCAGGTTACGGTGCTGTTCCCAAGGGGCGTGTCGAATAAGGCCCATTAGCCCAGCAGAGACAACGGTCATAATCACTAGTGGGATTAAGACCATGAGGAAGTTCCCTGCTAAGAGACGTTTCCGGATGGATAAGTCGCGAAGTTTCATGTAGACTCCTTAATCACTCTCATTTCTTTATTATATAGTATTAAGGGCCTATGGTACAATAATGTATATAGTTTATGAAAGGAGTCGCTATGACTAAAGATACTAAACATTTTTATTTGCGTCATAACGACGCACTCATGAATAACCGTTCTTTATCCTTAAAAGCCAAGCAATCCATCCTCCTATCCAAGGCGGAAAATACTATTGATGCCTATGAATCTGACTGGAATGACTTTGTAGATTGGTGTAACTACAAGAAGGTAAGCTATTTCCCCGCTACGGATGTGACTATCGTTAACTATATTAATGACCTAGCGGACTACGCCAAAGCGAATACGATTTCTCGTCGCATTTCTGCCATTTCAGAAAACTACAATGCCGCAGGTCATGTAGATAATCCCTGTGCCTCCCCCTTAGTTAAAAATGCCCTCCGCGGTATTCGTCGCCTTAAGGGAACCTTTCAACAAGGTAAAACCCCTATTCTTTTAGAGGATTTAGAAGATATATTGAAGGCCATGAAGGATTTAGACATACCAGATATACATAAGATGAGAGATAAGGCCATCCTATTAGTTGGTTTTATGGGGGCCTTCCGCCGTAGCGAGCTGGCTTCTATCACTGTAGAAAACTTACATTTCTCAAGCCAGGGTCTAGAAATCTTTATCGCTTCCTCCAAGGCCGACCAAGAAGGACAAGGGGCAATAGTGGCTTTACCTCATATTGATAATCCTGACTATGATGCGGTTAAGGCTCTACGTGATTGGCTAGACTACGCCCACATAACAGAAGGACCTGTCTTTCGAGGTTTTACTAAAACCTCCTCACTCCGTAAAGGATCAATATCCGATAAATCTATAGCAGAGATTGTAAAAAAATATGTAGCTTTGATTGGCCTAGATCCAGCTATGTATGGAGCTCACTCCCTCCGACATGGTTTCGCTACAACAGCAGCCTCTTATGGGGTAGAAGAACGAAATATTATGCGACAAACCCGTCATCATTCTGTTAATATGGTTCGTCGTTACATCAACGAGGCCAATAAGTTTGTGGATAACCCCATTTCTTCTATTTTTAAACAGAGAAATTAATAGATTAAAAAAGGACCGCCCTA
>URSE01000083.1 GCA_900550455.1 uncultured Veillonella sp.
GCTGAAAAAAATATGAAATAGATATTGATAAAATTCAAAATGACCATAAATAAAGGGCTTTTTATGCTATAATTAAATAGCGAATTTATGTGGATGAGTCTAGGACTTATCTTTTTTTATGCTAGAGGGGAGGTAGACACATGCGGATTATGGGTATTGACCCAGGAACAGCGATCTGTGGATATGGCATCATTGATGTGGTGGGCAGTAAGTTAATTCCTGTAACATACGGGTCCATTATAACGACGCCAGATAAGACCGATTCAGAGCGTTTGGAAATCCTCTTTAATGATTTGTCTGACCTCTTGGAAAACTACAAGCCTGATAAGTTTGGTATAGAAAAGCTATTTTTTAATCGTAATGTTACGACGGCAATTACGGTGGCTCAAGCCCGTGGTGTCCTCCTTTTGGCAGCAGAACAACAAGGTCTACCTATTTACGAATTCACACCACCACAAATTAAACAAGCTGTTGTAGGTTATGGGCAGGCGACTAAGCAACAGGTTATTAAGATGACGATGAATATACTCGGTATCCGGGAGAAGATAAAGCCAGATGATACGGCGGATGCCTTGGCTTGTGCCATTTGCACAGCCCATTCATCCCAGGGAGAGCGTTTAAGAAGGAGAGTACAAGTATGATCGGTTATGTAAGAGGTATCGTGACCTATCTCTTTAACGATTGCTGCTATGTGGATGTGCATGGCGTTGGATATCGGGTTTATGTACCTGTTACCACTAGGGCAAACTTGATCGAAGGGGAGGAAGTGACTCTCTTTACGTATACCCATGTGCGTGAAGATGCTATTCTTTTATATGGTTTCTCCACACAAGAGGAATATGATCTCTTCATCCTCCTAATTTCTGTATCTGGCATAGGTCCTAAGGTAGCCTTGGGAATCTTGTCTGGTATGACGCCGGAGGCCTTTAAATTAGCAGTTATTAATGGCCAGGTTCAAACCCTAACAAAATTACCCGGAATTGGCAAAAAATCGGCGGAACGTTTGGTTTTGGAACTGAAGGATAAGTTAGCTAAGATGTCGACTATACAGCTAGATACAGCAGCAGCTATCCAACCCATTGGGGTGGGGCAAAGCGGAGCTTGCGGGGAAGCGATTGAAGCTTTAGTATCCTTGGGCTATAGCCAAGATGAGGTCAGCTCTATTGTAGATGGCCTTAACGACGGTAAACTGGACTCGGCAGCCCTTATCAAGGCAGCTCTTAAAGAACTTGGGAAAGGACGGTAAGCATGGTAGAAGATGAACGCCTAGTGGGTAAGGGCGAGCAAGAGGAGGATATGTGGCAGTATAGCCTCCGCCCTCGCTATTTTAAGGAATACATTGGCCAGGAAAAGGCAAAAGAAAATTTGCACATTTTTATCCAAGCAGCTAAGCAGCGGGGCGAAGCCCTTGACCATGTTCTCCTCTATGGACCTCCTGGCCTTGGTAAAACCACCTTAGCTGGTATTATTGCCAATGAGATGGGAGTAAACTTTCGTGTGACATCTGGCCCTGCGATAGAGAAAGCTGGAGACCTAGCGGCTCTCTTAACCAATTTGGATGATAATGACCTTCTCTTTATTGATGAGATCCATCGCCTGTCCCGGTCGGTAGAAGAAGTTCTCTATTCGGCTATGGAAGACTATGCTTTGGATATTATCATTGGTAAAGGACCATCCGCCCGATCTGTTCGTATAGATTTACCCCATTTTACCTTGGTAGGGGCAACGACACGGGCTGGTTCTTTGGCGGCTCCTTTGCGAGATCGTTTTGGCGTGATTGCTCGTTTGGAATACTATAAACAAAAGGAATTAGAACTGATTGTAAGCCGGGCTTCTGATATTCTTAATATCGGTATTGAGCCATCAGGGGCCACTGAAATAGCAAGACGCTCTCGAGGAACACCGCGGATTGCCAACCGCCTTCTCAAACGGGTGCGCGATTTTGCTCAAGTGGTGGGCGATGGTGTGATTGATAAGGACATAGCTGATGAAGCCTTGTCTCGTTTGGATATTGATCCTATGGGGTTGGATCGGATTGATCGTCGGGTTCTTCACACCATTATTGAAAAGTTTAAGGGTGGCCCAGTGGGAATTGATACTATTGCGGCAGCTGTATCAGAAGAACGAGAAACCATTGAAGACGTGTACGAACCATATCTTATGCAGTTGGGCTTCTTGTCTCGCACGACAAGGGGGCGAATGGCGACTAAGGCCGCCTATGACCACCTAGGAATTCCTTTTACGGAGGCTAATCGCTCATGATTTTTTCTAAACAATTGAAAGCTACCATCATGGCGGCACTTTTTACAGGCACTAGTTTGGTTACTATGGGGATTACCTCTGCTACCTCTAATACAGTAGTGCATAGTGCTAAGCGAGTTCAGACTGAATATAAGACAAAGCCTAGTAAGGTAATTACTTCTACTAAGAAGACTCATACTAATACGCCTGTAGCATCTAGAAAAGGCCAGCAAGGTAGCAATTCTATCTCCTCTAAATCGGTTGTTAGATATAGTCAAGAACCAACGGTCCGGGTCCTTTTGGGCAGCCGCACGGAAACCTTACCTGTTAGCCTCTCCTCAGGGGCTAAGGTAGTAGGGGGCAAGACATCCTTCTCTGCTACAGGTGATCTTAAGGTGACTGTATCTGGTAATACGGTTAAGGTCAACGGTAAAGCAGTGGGCCCTACAGCACATATTAAACCGATTGGCGTAGGAGGGGCCTTCACAGCCCTAGGCCAATCCTATCACGGAGGGCTCAAGGTCATTGCTCGCAATGGGGGTATGCGACTCATTAATGAAGTTGGTTTGGAAGATTATGTGGCAGGGGTTCTTCCTTATGAAATGTCACCATCATGGCCACAAGCTGCCTTGCAAGCACAGGCTGTAGCTGCACGGACTTATGCCCTTAACAATATGGCCAAGGCTAAGGGTCAAGACTATGATGTAACACCTTCTACTGACTACCAAGTTTATAAGGGTAAGGAAGGGGAGACTCAGACAACCCGTAAGGCGGTACAACATACGCAAGGTATGGTTATGACTTATGGAGGCCAGCCTATCAATGCTCTCTTCCACTCCGATGGGGGAGGTTATACGGAGAGTGCTGTTAATGTGTGGGGAAATGATCTACCTTATCTCAAGGGTGTTAAGGATTACTCTACTCATGAAGGTACGCGGTCCTGGCTTATCACTACTAGCCGACATGATTTAGAAGCTAAGCTTAGGGCGGCAGGTAAAAGCGTGGGGTCCCTTAAAAAGATTGAACTTACACCTATGGGACGGGCTCCTTTAGAAACTAGAGATCGTGGTATATCGGGTCGCGTCAAGCAAGCTGCCTTTGTAGGGGCCTCTAAGAAAGTTACTCTTACCGGTGATCAATTGCGGTCCATTTTGGGGCTTAAGTCTACCCTCTTTGATTTTTACGTCAATCATAAGCCGTCTGTGCAAGAAAAACCAGGTCTCCATCAAATGAACATATCCCGTAAGAATGATGTGGTTTATATCTTAGGACATGGTTGGGGACATGGATTAGGACTTAGCCAATGGGGGGCCTATGAAATGGCACAAAAAGGGCCTAATAATGGAGAATACTATAAGAAGATTTTGAACCACTATTATACCGGCATTCAGATCGATAAATGGTATTAATAAGGACAGAATGAATGAAAGTAACAGATTTTGATTATAATTTGCCAGAAGAACTAATTGCCCAACATCCTGTAGAGCCTCGTGATTCGTCTCGACTTATGTTGCTCGATAAGGAAACAGGAGCGATTGAACATAGAGCGGCATTTCGTCAAATCGTGGATGAATTGTCCGATGGGGATGTTTTGGTCTTTAATAATACTAAAGTATTACCAGCTCGTTTATATGGGCACCGGCAGGGATCTGGTGGCAAGGTGGAGGTCCTCCTTTTATCCCCTCTTGGAGATAATCGTTGGGAATGTCTGGTTAAGCCCGGCAAGAAGTGTCAAGTAGGGCAAGTGATCGTCTTTGATGATCGACTGTCCTGCACCGTTTTAGAAAAGACGGACTTTGGGGGGCGCATTGTAGAATTTGCGGTAGATGGAGTTTTTGATGAAATCATCCAAGAATTGGGTGAAATGCCCTTGCCTCCATATATACATGAACGATTACATGATCAAGACCGATACCAAACTGTCTATGCCGCGGAAAAAGGCTCCGCAGCAGCACCAACAGCAGGACTACATTTTACCCCAGAACTTCTAGCGGCTCTTAAGGCCAATGGGGTGACCCTTGCCTTTGTCACCCTTCATGTGGGACTTGGTACCTTCCGGCCAGTATCGGAAGAAGTTATTGAAGATCATGATATGCACCGAGAATTTTATACGGTTAGTCAAGAAGTGGCTGATACCATTAACGAGGCCAAGAAGAATGGCAAACGGATTGTCGCTGTAGGGACTACCTCTGTGAGAACCTTGGAATCTGCGAGTAATGAAGATGGGACCTTGCGGGCTGAGTCTGGCTGGACTCAAATCTTTATTTATCCTGGTTACCACTGGAAGATAGTGGACGCCTTGATTACTAACTTCCATTTGCCACAATCCACCTTGCTCATGCTTATTTCAGCCTTGGCTGGGCGCGAACACTGCTTGGCTGCTTACCAAGTAGCTGTTAAGGAGAAATACCGTTTCTTCTCCTTCGGTGATGCCATGTTTATTCGCTAATCAATGACTAGTAACTGCTTGCCATCATACATATAGAAACTTAAATAATTTAGTA
>URSE01000084.1 GCA_900550455.1 uncultured Veillonella sp.
GCGATGCATTAGAAAAACTCCAACTCAACGATGCAGCTTTGGAATATGAGCCAGAAACATCCCTGGCCCTCGGCTTTGGTTTCCGTTGTGGTTTCTTAGGTCTCCTCCATATGGATGTCATCCAAGAACGGTTGGAGCGTGAATATAACCTAAGCCTCATAACGACTGCTCCATCCGTATCCTACCATGTCTTTAAGACTAATGGGGAGGAGCTAGTGGTTGATAATCCAGCTGACCTACCGGATGTTACAGAAATTGAACACATTGAGGAGCCTTATGTAAAGGCAACCACCATTGTTCCTAAGGACTATGTTGGCGTTATTATGGAATTATCCCAAGATAAACGGGGTGAATACCAGTCCATGGATTATTTAGATGAAACTCGGGTATCCGTCGTATATCACTTGCCTTTATCTGAAATCATCTATGACTACTTTGATCGCTTGAAGTCTGCTACTAAAGGCTACGCTTCTTTAGATTATGAACTTATTGGTTACAAAACTTCTCCTATGGTTAAGATGGATATCTTGCTTAATGGAGAACCGGTGGATGCCTTGTCTATTATTGTCCATAAGGATCGGGCAGCAATCCGCGGACGCGCTTTAGCAGAAAAGCTCAAGGAATTGATTCCTCGACAAATGTTTGAAATCCCAATCCAAGCGGCTATCGGCAATAAAATTGTAGCTCGGGAGACGGTAAAGGCTTGGCGCAAGGACGTTTTGGCCAAGTGTTATGGTGGCGATATTTCTCGTAAGCGTAAACTCTTAGAAAAACAAAAGGCCGGTAAGAAACGGATGAAGTCTGTCGGTTCTGTAGAAATTCCACAAGAAGCCTTCATGGCTATCTTGAAGGTAGATGACTAATGGATAAGAACATTGGTAGAAGGGGAGATATGGGCTTATATATCCATATTCCTTTTTGCCATAATAAATGTATTTACTGTGATTTTCCCGCCTATCCTCACTTAGATGCCTATCATCAATCCTATGTAGAGGCTCTTATAGGGGAGATTAGTAAACGGGCAGATGGATCATCAGTTTCTACCATCTACTTTGGTGGAGGAACTCCTAGTATTCTACCCATAGATGCTATCAATGCTATTATGAAAGCTATCTATAAAGGATTTAAGGTTCAGGAAGAGGCAGAAATCACCCTTGAATCAAACCCCGGTGACTATGGGCGTGATCAACTGAAGACCTTATGTGCATTGGGATT
This sequence comes from uncultured Veillonella sp., assembly GCA_900550455.1. Lineage (GTDB taxonomy): Bacteria > Bacillota > Negativicutes > Veillonellales > Veillonellaceae > Veillonella. The sequence goes on from URSE01000084.1 coordinate 1,216, forward strand.
TAATCGGATTTCTTTTGGTCTACAAACCTTTGATAATAGGGCGCTGACCTTCCTTGGTCGTAGCCATACGGCTAAAGAAGCGATAGACAATGTATGTTTAGCTGCTGCTGTTGGCTTTGAAGGCTTGAATTTAGACCTAATCTATGGCTTGCCAGGGCAGACCAAGAAGGATGTGCGCCATAATATAGAGGTAGCCGCTAGTCTGCCCATTAATCATGTATCCATGTATGGACTACAACTAGAAAAAGGAACCCGTCTCAGTTACTTAGTCGATCAAGGATCTATTAGACTTCCTGATTTAGACCAGGTGGATGCCATGTATGACACCATGGTAGAAGGTCTTTCAGCTAAGGGGTTTGAACGTTATGAGATTTCAAACTTTGCTCGACAGGGGCATTATAGTCACCATAATTTACGCTACTGGCTCTATGATGAATACCTGGGATTTGGGGCAGGTGCATCCTCCTTCTATAGGGGACAGCGCATAACTAATACTGCCTCAGTGGTTAACTATTGTAAGGCCCTCTCTAATGGTTTGGCACCAGCTCAGTCTGTGGAGACTATAGACCAGAATCGAGGTCAGGAAGATTTCTGCTTTTTAGGTCTCAGAACGGCTTGGGGGATTCAAGCTAAAAGCTTTCGAGACTTATTTGGCACCTCTGTAGAGGACCAATTTGGTTCTGTCATTGAGGAACTTTGTGGACAAGGTCTTTTACAAGTAGTGCCAGGGGGTTACGCATTGACAGCCTTAGGAGCTAAGCATGGTAACTATGTGTTTGAACAATTTATTAGGGATTAGGATCTATGGTCAGGATGAAGAACCTCTTTTTTATCATGGCCTATGAGGTAGGAATTTTTAAGGTCCCTGTCTAATTTATAAAATGAGCCTCTCTTAGAGGTTTCATCTTTTTACTTTGTTATTGTAAATATATTAGTATCTGTATCCATCTAATTGATGGGGAAGGAGTCTCTCATGAATATGAAAAAAACTATGTTGGTGCTTACTTCTTTGGCTACTATGGGCCTTTCTCTTGTAGGTGCATCCTCATTTCAAGTGGTTGATGCTAAGATTGGAGCTAATAGCCTAAACCAAGATGTAGTCTCTAAGTCTACTAAGCTCAATACACCGGGTGAAGCAACGCAAGTGGTATTAAAGTCCACAGCCCTTACACTTTCTCGTCAAGGGCAAGACCAATGGTTCCCTCTCAATGGTAACCAAGCGAATACAGGCGTAATGGCTATGGTGAATGACCAAGAACCTACTAAGACTTTCTACCTAGTGGCTATTAAAGAAGCTATTAAAAATAAAAAGATGCCTGTTTCCAAGCAAAGTGTTGTAGGCTTCGATGCGACTAGCAAAACATGGACAACCTATTTAACCAATGATCAATTGCCAGGTACCAATACTAAATTTGATCATAAGGAAATCAAAGGTGTTCATCATGGTATCCTTATGGGCGAATCCCTCCATGCTAACCACGATGGCAAGAATGTAACCATTACCAAGTCTTATTATGATATGTTCTGGGATAAGGATAAACAAGCCTTTGGTTATAAACTCTTGGATACAGTAAAACAAACTGTACCACAAGATAAGACCCATCGCCGTTAGGAGATTCCATGGTAGATCAGCATTATTGGAAGGAGCATTCCTTCTTCCGCATTTTGCCAGAAGATTGCCAGAACTTTACAATTACGGAGAATACCTTCTACGAGATGCCCTTAACTGGAGGCTATGGCCTTAATGATGCATATTATAGCGAAGAGTCTGATACATGGTTTGTAGAAATCTACTACCAGGGTATGAAGTATTGGGCTGAAATCTTTTGGGAAGACTGGGATTGGAAGGCTTGTTATCAACTGGAGAAAGATACTTTTTCTAAGGATATAGAAGAGAGAATCATCAAGGAGACCAAGACACTTACCATTTCTATGGCGATTTTAGGAACCTATTGTGTTCATGGTTACTGGTTGCAATTGCAATTTGCTAAGGACCTAGTGGGATCCATGCTTTGCCTCTATGATGAATCTAAGGAGCACCTTCATACGGCAGACTGGGTGGATAAGGCAGTAGCAGCCCAACGACAGTTCCCTCTTAATAATCTCTTTGCCGTCCATCTGGATATAGATGAGAAAGAGGGGAGAACCTGTATGGAAACAGCAGGCCTCTCCCGATTCGGCCTAAGCGAATTGCGTGATCAGGTTGATCTTGTCCCCAAGGTCGATTCACCACCAGAGTTGGTTCAAGAGGTTCGCAATCATTTAGATGATATAGTGGATCAAGCATCAGATAGTCTTTATCTGTTAGTTAATAAGGGAAGTTTCTCTCGTTTAGTTAATCCTACTATGTGGAAGCATGAACATTAGAGGAAATTTTTTGATCAAGGTGCTTTCCGATAAGGTGGTTTTTCTATCCTATGATTTCTTTGCTTTTATTTTATAAAATATTGGAATTGCTCATCATTATGGGTATGGGCTATGGGATTGTAAAATCTGGTATCCTTAAGGCGGACGATTCTATCGTCCTCTCTAAGGTAGCCCTTTATATCGTGAGTCCCTGTATTATCCTCTATGCCTTTCAGGTAGATTTTACAGACCAGGTTAAGGCAGGGCTACTCTATTCCTCTATGCTAGCCCTTGGTGTTCATTTCCTCTATTTAGCTATCAATAAGATTATCTATGTGACCTTGGGCTTTAACGTGGTGGAACGAATGTCCATCATTTATTCTAATGCGGGCAACCTAATCATCCCAATCGTGGTATCCATCTTGGGACCAGAATGGCTTATTTATTCCATTGCTTTTATGGCCATTCAGATAGTCTTCTTTTGGACCCACTGTAAATTCCAGTTTTGCCAGAATGAAACGTTTGACTGGCGGTCTATAGTGACTAATGTCAATTTAGTGGCTATCGCTTTTGGCGTACTATCCTTACTTTTGGAAATTCATTACCCTAAGGAAATCAACGATATCCTAGGATCTGTCGGTAATATGATTGGCCCTGTCTGTATGTTAGTAACAGGTATGATCGTCGGTGGTATGAATCTCAAAGCTATTATTGGTCGTCTGGCAGTCTACAAGGTGGTCTTCTTTAGACTAGTCCTTATGCCAGCTCTCTTCCTAATTCTTTTTAAAAGCTTGGGCTTAGCTTCCCTTGTAGACCATGGCCAAGAAATTCTTCTCATTACATTTTTGGCCATTGGTACACCATCGGCTTCGACGGTGGTCCAATTCGCCCAGGTCTATGGAGGGGATGCAGAATATGCAGGAGCTATCAATATTATATCCCTGCTTCTCTGTATCATTTCTATGCCTATTTTTGTTTACCTATTTAGCTTATAAGAACGCCTTGATTGTTCTTTTCTAATTAAAAGAGAATATTTGATCAGTAGCATATAGCATATATAGTAAA
>URSE01000085.1 GCA_900550455.1 uncultured Veillonella sp.
TTCTAAATTCAAACAAACCCACCCTACAACAGAAAAAAGACCGCTACAAGAACAGGTTTTCTTGTAGCAGTCTTTTTTGCATATTATTTCAAAATAACTTACTATTTCCTAGTTGCTAGTTCCTAGCTGAACAGTAGCTTTATAGGATTGCCCACTCCGATTAATGGTAATCGTAACAGAATCGCCAGGCTTGTGTTTATCAAGGGCTTCTTTAAGGTCCATAAGACTATTAACAGCATTCCCATCGATTTCCGTCAGTACATCCCCCTGGCTTAGGCCCAAGGATGTGGCTGGTCCATTGCCGTCCACCTCCATAATGAGAAGGCCTGGGCCCCTAAAGTTATAGCCATATTCCCGGGCTACCGTTTTGTCGATAGCGCCCAAGCCTAAGTAAGGACGGACTACCTTGCCATATTTGATGAGGGCATCCACAATGGCCTTAGCCTCGTCGATAGGGATGGCAAATCCAATCCCCTCTACCCCTTCCTTAGCAATCTTGGCAGAATTAATACCAATTAACTGGCCATCTGCATTGAGGAGGGCTCCTCCAGAGTTACCCGGATTGATGGCTGCATCCGTTTGGAGAAGTGGGAATCGTTGACCCGCTGAATCAATGGTCCGATTGAGGGCAGAGATGACACCCACCGTAACAGTCCCCTTAAATTCAAGGCCCAAGGGATTACCAATAGCAATTGCTGGCTCACCCACATGGAGGTCAGCAGAGGATCCTAAAGAAATTGGTTGAATGTCCTTAGGTGGATCGATTTGAACAACCGCTAGATCCGTTTGCTTGTCACCGCCGATGACCTTTCCATCGACCTCCTGTCCATTGGACAAGGATACACGAACGGTCCCATTAGAACCAGCAATAACATGGTAGTTAGTAATGATGTGTCCATCCTTATCATAGATAACACCAGAACCCACCCCTTCTCCTACAGGAACAGCTCGGTCAAACATATCCCGTTGATAAACCTTGGTAGAAATCCCTACAACTGCGGGACCAGATTTTTCTACAGCCTTAACCACATACGTATTACGGTCACCGCTGACAGACTCCCGCTTATAAGACTGTTCATTGGTAACCAAGGTCGATATGACCCCATCCGGACCCATGTGTGAACCCCAATAGCTCACACCACCGCCTACAGCAGAGGCGATGATAATCCCAGCCACTAACTTCTTATTGATATTCTTAAACATCCTGAATGCTCCTTTAACAGTCCGCTGACGCCAAAGCTTCGATAGCCACATTGCCGCCGCGGACAACTTCAATGCGATTGATAAAGAGCTCTTCAAAGAGAGCAATCATTTGATTGTTTTTCTTCTCTGTCTTTACACATTGAACCAAGACTGACTTCTTATTATAGTCCACCACCTTAAGATCAAAGGTTTGAGCGATGCGAAAAATTTCTTCTTTATCCCCACCCTTACAGGCATTAATCTTAATAAATAGGAGTTCCTTTTTATGGATGGCCATATCTGTAAAGTCGATGACCTTAATAACCTCTACAGACCGGTTGAGCTGCTTGATAATTTGCTCGAAGGTTTGTCCATCACAGGTCAAGGAAATGGTCATTCTGGATATGGTAGGATCTTCGGTCACCCCTACGGTAAGGGTATCCAGGTTATAATTTTTACCTGCGAAGAGGCCAGAAATCTTGGCCAATACGCCAATTTCATTCTCCACATAGGCGGAGATACAACGTTCTTTTAATTCCATATGAGTCCCCTCCTACTTCTTATCCTCTAACAACATATCCTTTAAGGACTTGCCGGCTGGCACCATCGGCAAGACATTGAGTTCCGTTTCGATGATAAATTCCAAGATTGTTGGCCCTTCGTGGTTGCCATCAGCCAAGGTAAAAGCCTTGGCAATATCCTTAGGATCTGTTACCCTCATAGCTTTAGCTCCATAGGATTCAGCTAGCTTAACAAAGTCCGGCACATAGTGGAAATCACCTGAATCAATATAAGCTTGGGTCACAATGTGAGGGGCCTCCTTATCTAAGAGGCGTGTGCAAGCATAGCGCTTGTCATAGAAGAGCTGTTGCCATTGGCGCACATTGCCTAAATAGCCATTGTTCAAGATGATGAGGGTCAAGGGTAGGTGGTTAATAACAGCCGTAGCCAACTCTTGAATGTTCATTTGCACGCCCCCATCACCGGAGATACAGAAGACACGTGCCTGAGGACATCCAAATTGAGCTCCAATGGCAGCCGGTAAGCCATAGCCCATAGTTCCTTGTCCACCAGAGGTCAAAAGCTGATGGCCTCCCTCTACCTCTAAAAACTGGGTAGTCCATAATTGGTTCTGCCCCACGTCTGTAGAAACTACTGGCCGATTATAGTGATTGTTGATGTAGTCAATGACAGCCTGTGGCGTAACCCCCTTATAGCCAGTCTGCTCAATGGGGTACTGTTCCTTAAGAGCCTGCAAGTTATGGGCCCAGGTCTTACAATCGATAGGCTTCATATACTCATCTAATGTTTCCAAAGCCAATTTAGCATCCGCTACGATAGGAATATCAACAGTGATAGTCTTAGAGATAGCCGCTGCATCCACATCGATATGGATAATCTTTGTATCTTGAGCAAAGGTTTCCAGCTTACCCGTAATACGGTCATTAAAACGAGTCCCTACAGAAATAAGAACATCTGCATCATTAATAGCACAATTAGGAGCATAACCGCCGTGGATACCAACAGACCCTAAATAGAGAGGGTGACGAGAAGAAATCCCCCCCTTACCCATGAGGGTAGTGACCACAGGAATTCCTGTCTTGTCGACTAACTGAGTCAAGGCCTCATTAGCGCCGGCTATATTAACGCCACCTCCGATGAGAAAGAGGGGCCGCTTAGCATGGCTAATAGCTGTAACAGCCTTCTTGATTTGTCCCACGTGAACGGTCTCATTAGGTTTGTAACCCCGAATTTGTATAGATTCTGGGTATTCTTCTGCCCCTAAGTCCTTTTGTATATTCTTGGGAATATCCACCAAGACCGGTCCTGGTCGACCGGTGCGAGCGATATAAAAGGCCTTCTTGAGGATGATCCCCAAGTCCTTGCGGTCCCGTACGGTGATAGCATACTTACAAATATTGCGGCAAATACCAACGATATCCACCTCTTGGAAGGCATCATTACCCATGAGTTTCATATCCACCTGGCCGGTGATGCATACGAGGGGTACAGAATCAGAATTAGCCGTAGAAATGCCGGTCACCAAGTTGGTTGCTCCTGGCCCAGAAGTTACCATGCAGACCCCAACCTTACCGGTGGCCCGTGCGTAACCATCAGCAGCGTGAACAGCCGCCTGTTCATGGCGAGGCAAAATGACGTCAATAGCATCCTGTTGATACAACTCATCCATAATATCGATTGTCGCTGCCCCTGGGTAGTTAAATAGCTTCTCTACACCCTCTGCTTGCAGGGCTTTCACGAGGAATTTCGCGCCTGTAATCATAGTGCCTCCTATTGACTCATTTTGCTATAATAAGATATAAGCATAATTTTCGATATGCTTTCTGGCCTAAAGCCAAAATATGTTTTTTATTATACTACAGACCCTTACTAAATAAATGAAAGGATACACATTATGAAAGAAATCCTCGCCTTCCATCTCAACGGCTGCCCTTACTGCCACAATGCCTTCAAGGCTATTGAAGAACTCCAAGCTGAAAACCCTAGCTATAAGAAGATCAAGATCACTTGGGTAGAGGACCAAGATGCAGCAGAACTCTTTAAAACCCACCCATTCGAATACTACCCTAACATGTGGTTCGGCACAGACAAGCAGTACGAAGCACATCCTGGTGAAAGCTACGACCAAACTAAGGATTACATCAAGGCCGTCTTCGATAAAGCTTTAGCATAAGAAAAAGACCTAGGCATTCCAAACTTGGATTACCTAGGTCTTTTTTTCTATATATACCCTATTAGGCTAGGTGTTCATAGCCATTAACAACCACTTCAATTTCCCCTGTGCGCGGATGGAAGAGGAGCCCATGAATAGGCACATCCTTAGGAATGAGCGGATTGATGCGGAGTTCATCAACCGTTTCCTCTACATTATCACCAGGATGGGTAAAGCCGTCTGCCCAATGTTCCATCTCCCGCTTAACCATGTGAATAGCCTCAGGTGCGATGCCACGAGCCAACATCTTCTCCGTCAAATCCTTAGCTGTAGTCTTAGCCATACCGCACTCGTGGTGACCGATGATAAAGATTTCATTAACACCTAATTCATAGATGCAAACCAAGAGACTTCGTACTACGCCGTCGAAAGGACCAGTAATACAGTTCCCAGCAGTCTTGACTATTTTAGCCTCTCCACGACCGATGTCCATGGAATCCTCCAAGAAATTAACCAAGCGGGTATCCATACAGGTAACAATAGCCATTTGCCGGCTAGGCATCTTGCTGCACTTAGTATCCGTGTCCACATAACCTGTATTTTGGTCTTCCACGTATTCTTTATTATGCTG
>URSE01000086.1 GCA_900550455.1 uncultured Veillonella sp.
ATTATGATAGGAGATCCTTATGAAAGCTACTCAAGTAAGTGCCCTAGTATCCGATTATGCATCCCCCCTACTTGCCTCCCCCCTCTTCCAAGGCTTCACAGAAGAGAACTTGAGGAACTTTTTCTCCCACGCGGAGCTCTTGGTCAAGGACTATAAAAAGAATGACTTCGTTGCCCTTTCCGGAACACCTATGGAGGGCCTAGGCATTATCTTAGAAGGAGCCCTCCTTATCACCAGAGAAAACGTCATGGGCCAGCGAGTCATTATGACAGAGTTCTACCCTTCCCAAATGTTCGGGGAGGCGCTCATCTTCTCCCACCAACCCCTCTGGCCTGCGACTATTAAAACAACCAAAGCCAGCAAGGTTCTCTTTATTCCAATCCACGCCTTCCTAGAGGCTCTGCCAAAATGCCAGGCCTGCCAAACTACCCTTTTGGCCAACCTCCTACGCGATTTGTCTGATAAAACCCTCATTCTGACCCGCAAGGTCCACTACTTAACCCTTAAGGGTATGCGGCAACGGATCTTTGCCTACCTATCTGATATCTACCGGCAACAAGGTACTACTAGCATCAAACTTCCCCATACACGAGAGCAAATCGCAGAGATTATCAATGTATCCCGAACGGCCATGTCCCGAGAGATGAGTCGTATGGAAAAAGAGGGCCTCATAGAGGTATCCGGTAAGACTATCATCCTTAAAGACATCGACGCTATGACCGATTTTGACTTTAATAACTAAATTAGCCCTTTGACAAGGAATTTCTATAAAACAGCCAGCCCCTAGCTCGTAAATGAACTAGGGGCTGGCTGTTTATAACCGTTATTTTATTAAAACCACTGAGACAGGTCAAAGTCCTCGTGGATAGTCGCTTTTACATGGGCTCGACCTAAGTAGAGGCCTAAAAGGGTCAGAGACATAGTCGACAGAGGGCTGGCCTCGAAGAGATCAGACAAATCCAAGAGCACTGGAGAAATCGCTTCCATTATACGACGTGCTTCAGCCCCACTAAAGGCCGATGGCTTGGACTTCATAAGTCCTAATAAGTCCTCTTGTACATGGCGGTCACTAATACCCGCTTGACGGAAGAAACGAGGAGCCATACCTTCATCCACTAAAGCCAACTTGTAAAGAGCTGAATTGATAGACTTAACCACAAAGCGTGGATCCAAGTTCTCTCCATCTAGCGCATGAACCAATTCATCCTTGCTAAAACCGCGGAAATTAAAGACAAAGGAGTAGGAATTCGATAAGAGTTGAGCTAGGTTGATCTTCTCACTTTCTTTTTGGCTACAACGCAGATAATCCAGTTGGTGGAAAACAGCCGCATTCCGTGGCAGATCAGATAAAAATGGTTGAATATACTTGTCCACATAGTGGCGGAAGTATTCTAAGCTATAGTTATTAGAATTACGGGAATACTGTAATAGCAAAATAATAGCCATAACCTGTAAATGGGCTAAGGTCATGTGGCTCAGAATCTTAAGGGCATCAAAGGCAACCAAATAAGGCGTAGATGACTTAGGTTGGGATACCACATCCACAAAGGCCTCAACGGCAATAGGCCGCATCCAATCAGCCGGATTAGCAGCATAGGCCTTTTGCATAAGTAGAAGAGCTTCTTGTACAACTACATTATCCAAGAGTGCCCGCGCCTCTTCCTCAGAGTTGATTTCCAAGGTCTGCAAGGCTTCTTGTGTTACGTCAAAAACTACTTGATAAGTCCGATCAGAAATGACGCCAAAAACATGAAGAAAGGGTTCCATCGCGATTTCTACCCGCCGTTTTTCAGCAGATTCTTGCTTCCAAGAACTATTTGAATACGACTTCATGCCGTCCGGCTCTGCCACGGGATTGGATTCCATAAGGCCTTGCTGGGCTAAGGCCTCCGACAGTTGGTCTCGCCGCAAGATCATAGTAGGAGCGGTTTCATCCCCTGCATAAGAAAGGCGGTCCATAACTTGAGTGGCCTCTAAAGATGCCTCTTCCTTAGCTCGTCCTATGGCTTCATCTAGTATCTCTTCTTCAGCAGGTGGAATAACCAAGGTCATGGACTCCGGTGTTGGCTCATGAACAGAAGCAGTCGGATAAGATGTGTCTTCTTGAGAAAGCTTTACTTGAGTTAAGATCTCATCAGTTTTCTCTAAACCTTCATCTGCTTTCACTGTAGTCGTTTCTTCAGATTTAGGAATCGATTTGACATCGGATTTTAAAATATCCGCAGAGGCTGCACCCGATGCATATTCCCTAATTTTACGACGTCGATCAGCCCGGCGTTCTTCTGAGAGGTGACCCATCTTCTTAGGGGATTCACGGAAGACCAAGTAACAAACGATAAAGAAGGCGATGATGACGCCCACTAATATAAGGTAAGGAATAATTGCGTGCATAAGGTCTCCTTATAGTAAACTTTCATCATAGTGGGCCCGGGGGCCACCAATGGATTTTGGCCGAACACGGGCAGCTGTCAGGTGGGCCTGACCGATTTCTTTTACAGATAGACGGACGGGAACACAAACATGTTTAAGATGCATACCGATGAAGGTATCCCCAATATCAAGCCCCGCATCAGCCTGGATGAATTCAACTACCACGGGGTCATCAAAATTCTTGTAGGCCGTGGTGGCCATAGATCCACCGGCATGTTCCCAAGGGACGACATTGACAATAGTTTGACTAGTTACTGTAGAGCGGTCAATCACAAGGGCCCGATTCAAATGCTCGCAACATTGAAAGGCTAACTCAAAGCCCCCTCGATCGGCAGCAGCCTTGAACTCATCCCATAAAACTTGGGCTATATCCATACTGGAATCGCTACCGATTTTAGCACCCTTAATTTCACTGGTAGAACAACCGATGAGCAAAATCTCCCCAGCCTGTAATTTAGCTGCCTCTACCAGTTCTTCTATGGCCTGGTGGGCTGCTGTACGAATGTCTTCTAAAGACTTCATGCTATGCTCCTTCTTTCGAGCGAATTCACCATAAGCTTACCGTTTTATGGTAACACAAATAGCTAAAAAAAATAACCACCTTCCCTAAGGGAAGGCGGTTATTCATACCAGACAAAGCCTATGCGATGTTTAGACTAGTCCTTAGATTTTACGGTAAGGTTTTTGACCTTGTTCGTAGAAGTTGTTTCCTTCAGTATCGCCAACAACGATGCAAGGGAAGTCTTCAACAGTCAATTCTGCCAAAGCTTCTGGACCCAAGTCTTCGTAAGCCAATACTTCGTATTTTTTAATGGATTTTGCAATCAAAGCGGCAGCACCACCAACAGCAGCGAAGTAGGTGCAACCATTTTTCTTCATAGATTCAACAACTTCTGGTTTACGGGACCCTTTACCAATCATGCCTTTGATACCTTGATCAAGCATGGTTGGCGTGTAAGCATCCATACGACCAGATGTTGTAGGGCCAGCGGAACCAATTGGATCACCAGGTTTTGCAGGTGTTGGGCCAAGGTAGTAAACAAACTTGTTAGTCCAGTCGATTGGCAATTTTTCACCGCGAGCCAAAGCTTCAGTCATGGCTTTATGAGCAGCATCACGAGCAGAGTAAATCTTGCCGGTAATAAGAACGCTATCACCTACGCGCAATTTACGGGAAAATTCTTCATTATATTCATCAGTGTTAATGCGAATTGTTTCAGCCATTGTATTTGCCTCCTATCGATTAAAGTACTACGTGTTTATGACGAGCAGCATGACACATGATAGTAACTGCAACAGGAAGACCAGCGATATGAGTTGCACCCCATTCGATATTTACGCCAAGGCAAGTAGTTGTACCGCCCAATTGTGGACCGATACCAGTTTTATTAACCATAGCCAAAATTTCTTCTTCCAATTTTGCATATTCTGGATCTTTGTGTGGAACATCGATGTCACGAAGCAAAGCTTTCTTGGACATAACAGCCGCTTGGTCCATAGTACCACCGATACCAATCCCCAATACCATTGGAGGACATGGGTTAGGGCCAGCATGTTTAACGATATCAAGAACAGCTTGTTTAACGCCTTCTACGCCATCAGCAGGTACCAACATAGCTACATCAGATTTGTTTTCAGAACCGAACCCTTTAAGTTCGATTTTAATGTCTACTTTATCGCCAGGAACGATATCGATGTAGATGATAGCAGGTGTGTTGTTTTGTGTATTTTTACGGTTGAAGAGAGGTTCTTGTACAACGGATTTACGAAGGTAACCGTCAATATAACCAGCTGCAACACCAGCATTGATAGCTTCTTTAAGGTCGCCACCAACAAAATGTACATCCTGACCAACTTCAACGAACACCAATGTCATACCAGTATCTTGGCAGTATGGACGATCTTCAGCATCAGCAATTTCTG
>URSE01000087.1 GCA_900550455.1 uncultured Veillonella sp.
ATTCCTACGGAAACGCCAAATGCTTTCGCGACAGGGCGTAATCCAGAACACGCAGCAGTTGCTGTAACAGAAGGCATTATGGATCTCTTGACCCATGATGAGTTAGAAGGGGTATTAGCCCATGAATTAACTCACGTTAAACATCGGGATACACTAATTTCCACGATTGCAGCCATCCTTGCATCAGTTATCACCATGATAGCTAATGTGATGCAGTGGGCGGCTATCTTCGGAACTGGTCGATCTGATGATCGAGAAGGTTCTTCTAATCCTATTGCCCTCTTGGCTACGATCATTTTGGCACCCCTAGCAGCATCTATTATTCAAATGGCTATATCGCGGTCTCGTGAGTACATGGCTGATGAAGGGGGCGCAGAGATTTCTGGCAAACCTTTGGCACTAGCTTCGGCCCTAGCTAAAATTGATCATTATGCCCGTTATGGTGCACTGCCACATGCAGGTAATGCTACGGCACATATGTTTATTATTAATCCTTTGTCCTATGTTAAATCTATTTCTAGCAATCTTTTCTCCACACATCCATCCACGGAAGATCGGATTAAAAAGTTGCAAGAAATTGCTGCTTCAGGACGATATCGTTAATTGACTAGATAAAGCTATGCTTGTGGGCATAGCTTTTGTCGCGAAAGGAGGTCGCCATGACTCGGCTATTCGACGAATATGCTTATTTTTTTATTCCACTTTTAGCCTTCATGGTGGATGCTATCCTTTCTAAGACGCCAGCTAAGGCAAAGCTAGAAGCTTCTTTTTCGCCTTTTTTAGACTTCTTGGAAGGCATCTTTTATAGTCGGCGAGACCGGCATGGGCAACAACTTCGTTATGGACTGCTTATGACCTTAGCTTTGTCTTTTATCATAGTTATACTTGGTGGCTTGATGCTCATCTTCATAGGTTGGACCTTTTCTTGGTCTCTGTATATTCTGGAAGTCTTTTATGTGGTTTTATCCCTAGGATTAGCCAAGGATATACTGGCCTTATTGCGAGTTGAAGAATTGGTTTCTAAGGGGCATTTTGAGCTAGCTCAAACCTATATGGGAGAAAGCCTAGGGCAAGCACAAGATCAACAGTTAACAGACCTTGAAATCAACCAATTAGCCGTGGTTAGCTTGCGAGATAGAACTAGTCATACCCTAGTGGGACCACTCTTAGCCTTTGCCCTATTAGGGCCAATTGCTTCTCTAGTCTACTGGGGAATTAATCAATTGGTGGAACGATTTCCTATTAGCCAAAAAGAATATCGCTACTTTGGACAATTTCCTGACCGCCTTTGGTTCCTCTTGTCCTTTATTCCCAATCATATGAATCAAGGTCTATGGACCTTAGCTAGCCTTCTATGGCGTCAGAATGCCCTTAGAGAGAAACCTGATTCGTGGGCCTATATTATTGGCCATGTAAAATACGCCTGCACGGTGGCTTTCATTATGGTTATTCTCGCTGGCCTTATTTCCTATTTGATGAACTCTTAGGAGGTTACCTATGTTAACTTTGATAGAAAAAAGTAAGACTCAGTCCTTTGAAAACTTACCCAAAGTATTTTCTTATCTAGTTGGCAAAGGCTCCTTTACGGGTCTTATGGTACCAGAAGGGACAGAGGATACCTATAGGTCCTTGGGTGAGCGAGAAGGTCTGGATTTTACAGGCATGTATTATTTCCGGAATCCAGAGGGTCACTTAGAACCGCCATATATGGCCCTGCAAACCTATGCAGCCAAGTTGGCTAATAAGGCTGATGATGAGGTGGGCCAGGCCTTGGTCCTTTTACGAAATCCTGTAACCATAGGTGGTCTCTACTTAGATGCCTCTATGGTTGACATAATAGCTACTATGTTAGGTGATTCTTCTTCTGCCCTTATCATCGATGAAGGAGATTTAGATATAGATGAGCCGTCCTTAGTTAGCTTGACACAAATGCATGATAATGTTTTTGTGGTTAAATAGAGGAAAATCAATGAAGACTATTTATATAGTGCGCCATGGGGAGACCGATTGGAACCGCCAAGGGCGTTATCAAGGGACTACAGATGTACCTCTTAATCAAGTGGGCCGAGATCAGGCTAAAGCCTGTGCCAGAGCTTTGGAGGGGGTACATTTTGATCGAGTTGTATCCTCTCCCTTAGAACGAGCCTTTGTGACGGCACAAACCATTTGTCATAAGAGAGATTTAGACATCCAAGTGGATGATCGATTAAAAGAATTTAATTTCGGTCATTGGGAAACTAAGCATGTAGATGAAATTGAAGCTCTTTGGCCTGGTATGATTCATAGTATGTACCAAGAACCTGCTAGTATTCGCATACCGGGAGGGGAGAGCTTTCAAGAGTTGCAGGTTCGCGCTTGGGCTGGTCTTAAAGACCAAATCGATAGGGCTGAGGATGGGGAAACAATCTTGGTGACTGCCCATGGGGTCACTAATCGGATGCTTATTTGTAAGCTGTTTGATCTGCCTCTCAATTTTGCCTGGTCTATGAGTCAGGGAAATACTTGTATTAATCGTATCTTTTACCAGGGCATGGAAAATGGGCAACATAATATCCTTAACCTCTTGAATGATACGAGTCACTTGGATGGCTAAGATGAGATTGGATAAATTGCTGGCTAATAAGGCCTATGGATCTCGTAAAGAAGTTCATGAACTTATAAAAAAAGGCCTTATTACCGTTAATGGACAGGTCATTACAAAGAAAGATTTTACTATAGATCCTAAGGTTGATCAGGTCTGTTATCAAGGACAGGCGGTATCGACACAGGAGTCCTATTATATTAAATTCCACAAACCTGCTGGGTACTTAAGTGCTGTGGAGGATAGAAGAGGGCCTGTTCTAATGGACCTTCTACCTGATGAATTTCTCAAGATGGGAGTTTTTCCTGTAGGTCGTTTAGACAAGGATACGGAAGGGCTAATTCTCCTGACTAATGATGGTCCTTGGGGTCATTCCATTATTCATGGAAAGAAGCACATACCTAAAACCTATGAGGTCCACTATGAAGGGTTCTTGACGGCGCAAGGGATTAAGCGGATACAAGAGGGTATGGTTTTAGGAGATGGTACCAGCTGTAAACCGGCGTCCATAAAGCTTGTGGAAGAAGCTGCTGATAGTGAAAGCAAGTTTTGCTATTTAACTATTGAGGAGGGCAAATTCCATCAAGTTAAGCGTATGATTGGTGCTGCTGGAGGCCAAGTGACCTATTTAAAACGCTTACGAATAGGACCTATTAGATTGGATGGGATTGAAATAGCTGGGTCCTATCAAGAATTAACTCAGGCGGAAATTGACCTCTTTAAAAAATAGAAAGAAGGATTGTCATGAATGGCTTAGACCGTATTCAAACCTATTTAGTCCGAGAAGGCTATGAGGGAATTTTTATCACCTCCACCACCAACCTCCATTACTTTGCAGGCTTTACAGGCACTGCAGGTGTGGCCTTTGTAACGCCTCAATCAGCCTATTTCTTTACTGATTCCCGTTATACGGAACAGGCGCAAGGCCAATGCAGCGGCTATCAAGTGGTTCAATATAAGAAGCCTTTATGGGAAGAAATTAAAGACTACGTCTTGGCATCTGATGCTTCTTCCATTGCTATCGAAGGAGATTCAATGACGGTAGACCAATTTGGTTTAGTGGTGGATACTTTTGGTGATGCTTTTGAATTCTCCTCTGTTCAATTACAAGCCTTACGAGCGGTAAAACGAGATGATGAATTGGTCCATATGCGTAAGGCTGCTGCCATTGCAGACCAAGCCTTTTCTCATCTTCTTAAGGAAATCAAGGTGGGTATGACAGAGAATCAAGCACGCATCATCTTGGAGACCTATATGCTTAAGGGAGGGTCTCAAGAGCCTTCCTTCACCACCATCGTGGCTTCCGGTCATCGGTCTTCCATGCCTCACGGAGTAGCCTCTGATAAGGTTATTGAGAAGGGGGATTTTGTCACCTTTGATTTTGGTGCTGTTTGGCAAGGCTATCATTCTGATATGACGCGTACCATTTGTATGGGTCCAGCTTCTGACTTGCAAAAAAAACTTTACCAAGTTGTTTTAAGAGCACAAAAAAAAGGGGTTTCTGCTGTTAGGGCTGGACTTTTAGGTAAAGAATTAGATACAATATGTAGAGAGTCTATTGAGAATGACGGATATGGAGACTACTTTAACCATGGTTTAGGCCATGGGGTTGGTCTCGATATTCATGAACAACCTGTGGCTAGCCCACGATCCGAGTCCGTTCTCGAAAAGAATATGATCATCACGATTGAACCAGGTGTTTACTTGCCTGGACAAATCGGATTGAGAATAGAGGATAGTGTCATCGTCACAGATAATGGGTGTGAAG
>URSE01000088.1 GCA_900550455.1 uncultured Veillonella sp.
GAGTCAATAAAAGCCCCTATTTCTAGGGGCTTTCCATAGGTTTCTATACATTACTTAGACTGCTGGATTTCTTCTTGTATAGTTTTGGAATTTTTATCTTTCTTCAAACTTAAATCATTCTTTCTTTTTGTATCTATCACTTTAGCATGATGTAATTCCTTAGTGTGATTAGATACTTTAGACTTATTTGATTTCTTGGCCTGATCATCTGTCTTAGAATGATCTGATTCTGCAGCCTGATCCAAGCTCTTAATTTGATCTAGGGCTCTCACCTGGTCTACGGCCTTATAGAGAGGATATTGATAAATCATATCATTGATATCCTTATCTTCAAAGCCCTTGCGCCATGCGGCAAAGCCTGCTAATTTCAACTCATTCACCAGGGCTAATTTTGCTTCTAAGGACTTATTATCTTCAAACCAGATTTTTTGGACCGTACCAGATTGGTGGTTGAGGACCAAAGGAATGCGAGGATCCTTCTTGACCAAACCTTGCGATGGAATGGTTAATGTATAACCTCGCAATTGGTCATTCCAGACCACATTATCTTCAAAGGCCTTAAGGTAGTTGCGAGAGTCCGCTATAGTCAGTGTCTTAGAGTGGGCGCGACCATAAGATTCCGTCCAGATTCGAGTATAGAAAGGAATGCCTAAAACCAATTTGTTAGCTGGGACCTCCTCTAACATTTGCTCGGTTTGCTTACGCACCCAAGGGTAGGAAGCAACAGGTCCAGCTGTTGGAGAAGAATGCCCCACTTCATCATAGGCCATATGGACCACATAGTCTACAGACTTGGATAAGGCAGGGCGATCATAGACGCGAGACCAGTATTCTGATGTAGAATAGCCCGTTACATCTATCGATGTATAAATCCCATATTGGTGCAAGTAATCTGATAAATAAGCAACAAAATGACTCAACTGATCTCGATGGGACTCATGAATGTTTTCAAAGTCAAAGTTATATCCTTCAAAACCATAGGCTAACGCGTATTGAACCAATTGTTGCGCATAGGTAGCCCATAGACCACTGCCACTTTGCCCCAAGATGGAGGCGGTAAAGGATGGGTCAAACTGGTTAGTTACGAGAGGCCAAACTTGATAGCCCTTATCTCGGTATGTTCTAACATAGTCTGTAGATATGCGCGGGCTAGCCTTAAGGCCATTAGATTGGAGGATAAACCAAGATGGGGACATGATATTAGTCCCCCCTTCATGCATGAGACTAGGGTTAGCTTCTGTCGTTAGGGGGTCAAAAGCCCAGGCTACAGGATTTTTCAAGATTCGAGCCTTAGGTAATGGCATGCCATCTACAAGGAGTTTAAAAGCTGTGGTATCTACAAAGTTACCTTCCTTAGCAGACTTTATTTCATTCCTATTTATATCTTTAGCTATAGTAGATCGCTTTACATAGTTGAGAGCTAAGGGCTCTGTTTTCCCATTAGGATCCATATGAATGATGCCATCAGACAAGGTCACCCGCGGAAGGTAAATGGTATATTGAGTCTTCCATTGGTTGCTAGTCCACTTATAAGGAAGACTTGCCAAGAAATCATCCAAAGGAACTAGGTTCTCATCTTCATAGGCACCAAGAACTTTAGAGGCCGGCTGGGTAGGTTCTTGCAAGGGAGCTTGGTCCAATTTTTGTACCTTTTTCTCTTCTTTTTTACGGCCTCTCTCTTCCTCTTTCTTGGCTCTAGCCTCTGCTTGTGCTTTCTCCTTAGCCCTTGCTTTAGCCTCTTTCAAGGCTGCCTTTTCTTCACCATCAGCAGACTTAGCTTGGTCTCCTACTTTTACTATTTGTATATCATCATAGAAAGCATCCTCTGCACCTACATGACTGACCCAAAGGGAATTAATAACAGTTAAGACAGCTAGAGCTAGAGCTGAATTTTTTAACTTAGAATATTTCATGCGTCCTCCATAAGACTTTCATAATGCCTAAATTATAGCATAATTTATTGAATTAGAGCCCTTTATCATCTATAATTTTAGATATTATTTACAGATTATTGAGGGGGTATCTTATGCACCAGTACTTATTCTTTATTGGGGACTTCCCCATCCGGGCCTATGGTCTCATCTTGGCCCTAGCCATCACCTGTGGGGGACTTGTCGCTTACTACCTCATGAAAAAGGACGGCCGTGGCTGGCATGTCCATATGCCTGACTTTATGATTACCATTGGTGTAGCGGGACTTATAGGCGCCCGTCTCTGGGATGTGTTCTTCTTTGACTGGGCCTACTACCACAACCACCTCTTGGAAATTCCTTTTGTCTGGCAAGGGGGTATGGCTATCCAAGGGGGTGTCGTATTTGGTACACTAGGAGGATACATCTATTGTAAAAAGCATGCTATCGACTTCTTGGCCTTTGCTGATCTCATGGCACCTGCCGCCATCCTTGGTCAATCTATCGGCCGAATGGCAAACCTTATGAATGGCGATGCCTTCGGTCATCCCACAGGTGGCGACTTTGGTATTCTCTATCCTACTACCACACTGGCTTATAAGACTTATGGGGCACAGCCTCTATGGCCTGCAGAAATTTGGGAAGGACAAATCGATGTGCTCATCTTTGTATTCCTCCTCTTCTTTTCTTCCTTCCGCCATAAGAAAGGCCAAATCTTCTGCCTCTATGTTGCACTTTACTCCCTATCCCGCTTCTTCCTAGAGTTTCTTCGAGGCGACTATGTCACACCAACTTTGGGACTCCACTCAGCTCAAGTAACCTCCCTTATCGTTATAGTGGCTGCCATCATCGCATGGATTTATCTACAAACAAAGGGAGAAGACAATGTATCTCCTACGGACCTGACAAAAGATGACCAATTAGTTGCTGTAGCCAAGACAGATACGATTTCTAAGACACGTAAACGACTCAAATAAAACGGCAACCAACTGGCAAAAATATAAATCCCTCTTCTAACATTACTTATAGCAATATGGTATTTGACAATAAAAGCATATAAGCTTTCTCCATTGTGACACCCTAAGGTCTTATTTTATGAGAAATAAAAAGGACTACTAACATCCTGTTAGTAGTCCTTTTTTCTACCCCCAATTAGGCTTTATATAAGTATTAGCTTAGAAACCTTATAAGGATTCAGCCTCTATGAGCTTAGCCAAATCCTCCAAAGCACGATTGGCTATAAGTCCATTCTTTTCTTTCTTCTTACGAACCTTAGTTGGCCAAGGTTCCATGATGCCAAAATTGACGTTCATTGGTTGGAAATTAGATCCTTCGTATTCAGAAACATAATGGCTAAGAGCACCGTGAGCGGTGGTCTTAGGGAAATCAATAAAGGCTTTATCATTTACATAGCGAGCCACTTGAAGGCCTACCATGAGACCCGATGCAGCAGATTCCAAGTAGCCTTCGACCCCCGTCATTTGACCAGCAAAGAATAAACGCGGGTCTTTCTTGAGTTGAAAGGCTGTGTTAAGGAGCTCTGGAGAGTTGATATAGGTATTGCGATGCATGACACCATAGCGAATAAAGTCAGCATTCTCAAGGCCTGGAATCATACCAAAAACGCGTTTTTGTTCCCCCCACTTGAGATGGGTTTGGAAGCCTACCAGATTATACATGCTAGCTTCCTTATTCTCCTTACGCAATTGGACAACCGCATAGGAGTCTTCATTAGTCCTCTTATCTACGAGGCCCACGGGTTTCAAAGGACCATAGCGAAGGGTATCTTCGCCGCGAGAAGCCATGATTTCTACAGGCATACAACCTTCAAAGTAAATTTCCTTTTCAAAATCCTTCGGTTGCACAGCTTCAGCTGTAGTGAGTTCATGCCAGAATGCTTTATATTCCTCTTCTGTCATAGGACAGTTAAGATAATCTGCATCGCCCTTGTCGTAACGAGATGCGGCAAATACTTTGTCGTAATTTAAAGATTCTGCCGTAACAATAGGAGCTGCTGCATCGTAGAAATAAAAACCTGTTTCACCTGTTAAGGCTTTAATCTTATCGCCTAATGCTTCAGACGTAAGTGGACCAGAAGCGAAGATAACAGTGCCTTCAGCAGGAATCTCAGTTACCTCTTCATTGTGAACTGTAATATTAGGATGTCCCTTTACCTTCTCAGTCACCATTTCACTAAACAAATGACGATCAACGGCCAAGGCACCACCGGCAGGTACAGCAGTTGCATCAGCACATTCCATAATCAGAGAACCTAAACGACGCATTTCTTCTTTTAAAAGACCTACTGCATTTTCAATATTGCCAGCTCGCAAGGAGTTACTACATA
>URSE01000089.1 GCA_900550455.1 uncultured Veillonella sp.
TTTCTTGTGTAAAAAATTCTATAGAGTTATAATGAGTTAAGGAAAAAATTCTATAGAATATTAAGCGATAATGAAAGAGGAGACGGACGAGTATCTTGTCAGTCCTTCTTTTTATATAGTATGGGGGAAGAACGATGGCGTACACAGTAGATTTAAATTGTGATTTGGGGGAAAGTTTTGGGAATTATCACCTAGGTTTAGACCGAGAGGTATTGAGCTATGTGACTTCTGCGAATGTAGCCTGTGGCTGGCATGCTGGGGATCCTCTCATCATGGATGAAACTGTAGCCCTCTGTAAGGATAAGGGAGTGGCTCTAGGGGCTCATCCTGGTTATCCGGACCTCATGGGCTTTGGCCGTCGGGCGATGAAGGTTAGTCCTGATGAGGCCAAAGCTTATATGCTGTACCAGGTAGGGGCCCTCGATGCCTTTGCGAAGCTTCACGGTATGAAGTTACAACATGTGAAACTACATGGAGCTTTCTATAACATGGCCTCTGTCGATCCTGAATTAGCGAGTGCAGTCCTCGATGGTTTAGAGGCCTTTGGAGAAGGCATCAGAGCTATGGTTTTATCTGGCTCTTATATAGCACAAGAAGCACAAAGACGTGGGATACCTCTTATCCAAGAGGTCTTTGCTGATCGAGGCTATACTGATCAAGGGACCTTAGTGCCGCGGAATGAGAAGGGTGCTTTTATTAAAGAACCAGAAGAAGCCCTAGAGCGAGTGCTTCGTATGATTACAGAAGGACGTGTTATTAGCAACACAGGCCATAGTATCCCTATTCAAGCAGACTCTATCTGCTTACATGGTGATAATCCAGAGGCTCTAGTCTTCGCACAAACTATTCGAGAGGGCTTAGAGGATAAAGGGATTCAAGTCTTAAATTTTCAAAGCCAATGATACAAAGTTAACCTATCGGCTAGGTCGATAGACTGTTTATAGATTGGAGAAAGTCTTATGAAACCTATTATAAATAATAAAGCATCTTTATCAGTTTTATTAGGGGCCGCTTTTTTGATGGCCACCTCGTCCATTGGTCCCGGATTTATGCTACAAACGGCGGCTTTTACCGGCCAACTTAAGGCTGACTTTGCCTTTGCTATTATCGTTTCCTTGATTTTCTCCATAGTAGCCCAACTTAATGTATGGACAATTATCGCTGTTACTAAGAAACGGGGGCAAGATATTGCTAACCAGGTCTTGCCTGGTTTGGGCTATGGGGTAGCCTTCCTTATCGCCCTTGGCGGACTAGCTTTTAATATAGGTAATATTGGTGGTGCCGCTATGGGTCTGAATATTATTTTTGGTATTGATACAACAATGGGGGCAGCTATCAGTGGCATCATAGGAATCCTGCTATTTGCCTTTAAAAAAATGGGGGGCGTCTTGGATACAACGGCCAAACTTTTGGGTGTGGTTATGCTGGTCCTCATTGCTTATGTAGCTTGTGTGACAAATCCTCCTGTAGGAGAAGCGGTGAGTCACGTGCTCATGCCAGATCAAATTCCTTGGTTAGCAACGGTTACTCTCATTGGAGGAACCGTTGGCGGTTATATTACTTTCTCTGGTGGACATCGTTTGATTGATGCTGGTGTAACTGGTATAGAGCATTTGAAGGACGTTCGCCGTGCTGCCTTTATGGGCTTATCTGTAGATGCTCTGGTGCGGATTCTCCTCTTTTTAGCCGTTTTGGGCGTTGTATCTATGGGATTTACTTTAGATGCTAAAAACCCAGCTGGGTCGGCCTTTCTATTGGGAGCTGGTCAAGTGGGACATCTTATCTTTGGCCTTGTATTCTTCTGTGCTGCATTGACTTCTGTAGTGGGGGCAGCCTATACATCTGTATCGTTTTTAAAAACCCTCTTTAAGGTGGTTGAGAAGTATGAAAAATTGACTATTATGGCCTTTATTTTCATCTCCACTTGTATCCTTATTGGATTAGGAAAACCAGCGGCTCTTCTCATTGTAGCGGGCTCCCTCAATGGGCTAATCCTACCAATCACCCTGGCTGTTATGTTGGTGGCGACCCATAAGAAGGAGATTGTAGGAACTTATAAGCATAATCGTCTGCTCTATTGGGCAGGTTGGATTGTAGTTCTTGTTACTGCTTATATGGGGATTACCTCCTTACAAGGGATGAGTAAATTATTGGGTTAATAAGAAATTCATACCCGAAAGTATAAAATAACAACATAAGCCTAGATTCGTAATATGTATAGGAGTACTCGATGAAACCTACAATCTTCCCAGCTGGTGACAGGGCTCTTTCAATTGAATTTGAGTCAGTTATAGATCCTTCTGTTAATAGGCGAATTAGGCATTTGGTAGGGGCCATTGAGGATAGCGCTTTGCCAGGTGTTGAAGAAGTCGTCCCTACCTATCGTTCCCTCCTTCTTTACTATGATGCAGCTCATTATTCTTATGGAGATATGGTTGAGCTCATTAACCCTTTACTTACAGAAACCCCTAGTCTGGGGGCTGATGAATTAATTACTTGCATTGACATACCAACTGTCTATGGTGGTGTTTATGGACCGGATATAGACTTCGTGGCATCCCATGCTGGATTAACTTTAGAAGAGGTCATAGATCTTCATAGTGGACGGGATTATTTGGTTTACATGCTTGGATTTATACCGGGCTTTGCCTATTTAGGAGGTATGGATCCACGCTTGGCGACACCTAGGTTGGCCTGTCCGCGCACATGCATTCCAGCGGGGTCTGTGGGGATTGCAGGGCAACAAACCGGAACATACCCTTCGGATTCGCCAGGAGGCTGGCAGATCATAGGTCGAACCCCTCTTAGCCTGTATGATAGTAAACACAATCAGGGTTGCCTTTGTAAGGCAGGGAATTATGTTCGTTATGTTCCTATTGATGAAGATGAGTTTTTATATATCAAGGGATTGGGATCTAAGTATGAACCTATTCGTCGGACTATGAAGGTAGGTGATCTTCGTGGTTAAGCATAGACGGTTTGCCAAGGCTAGCTTTGTGGTGGATAGTCCGGGTCTCTTGACGACTGTGCAAGATGAGGGGCGTAAGGGGTTTCAACAATATGGTATGCCAGTAGCAGGGCCTATGGACAGGGAAAGTTATCTCCTAGGCCAAGCCTTGGTAGGAAATAAAGAAAAACTAGGCGCCTTGGAATGCACGCTTCTGCCACCAAGCCTGATCTTGCGAGGGGCTACAATAGTGGCTTTTACAGGGGCTAATATGAATCCTAGAATCAATGGGATTTCAGTACCTATGTACATACCTTTTCTTTGTCATGATGGGGACCTTATATCGGGTTCATTGGCATCCGAGGGAATGCGCATGTATATTTCTTTTGCAGGAGGCATCGATGTACCTGCTGTGAATGGATCCGTAGCCACCTACACTAAGGCTTGTATAGGTGGCTACCATGGTAGGGCCCTCCGCCAGGGAGATCATGTGGAGCTCAAAGAATTCGAGAGAGATTCTATCTCCTGGTGCTCTTTTGATTATCGTAGTCATAGGCTGAGGAATACCGAGCTCTCTGCTCCTGGTAGCCAAGAATTGAAAGACGTTTTCGGGATTGTTTTAGGAAGCCAAGCAAGGTATTTTACAGAAACTGGCCTTGAAACATTTGTAAGAGGTGCTTATAAACTGACAGACCGCTGTGACCGCATGGGCTTTCGCTTAGAAGGGCCCACTATTGAACATGTTGGAGAAGCGGACATTATCTCAGATGGAACTGTGTTTGGTTCTGTTCAGGTACCTAAAGATGGACAACCTATTATTCTTATGGCTGATAGGCAGACGACAGGAGGCTATACGAAAATAGGAACTGTCATCACTCCTGACTTGCCTCGGTTAAGCCAGGTTTCTGTGGGCGAGACTCTTCGCTTTGAAATTCTATCCATTGAAGAAGCTCAAATTCGGTACAAAACGTATTTATCTGATTGGGAAGAACGCTTGCCAATAGCGCGGAATCAGAGTAGGTATGTGTTCGATCTAAAACGAGAAGAATAATAGTAGACTCCACCCTAAATAAGTATAGGGTGGAGTTTTTAATATAAGAGAAAGATATAGTGTGAGTAAGTTAGGGGAGATAAAATACGACTGAAACAGTAATGGTGAATCCGATATTAAATAACTAGGAAAGCTTAAGTTCTGCTTCCTACTTATTCCTAGGCCTATCAACTTGATTGATTACATAATAAAATATATAA
>URSE01000090.1 GCA_900550455.1 uncultured Veillonella sp.
ATATAAATTTTCTATATAAATATCCTTAAATACGTCAATTCTCATGAACTCTCATGAAACCTAGTTCTGCCATAGGCTTCTCAGTATTTTAACAAATAAAAAATAAGCAATGACAAAGTCATTGCTTATTTTACTTATGGCGGAGAGTCAGGGATTTGAACCCTGGGTACGGTATACGCCGCACACATGATTTCCAATCATGCTCCTTAAGCCACTCGGACAACTCTCCATAGCGATTACTTGCTTATAATATCAAATCTATGAATTACTGTCAAATAATTTCTATGGATTTTACCTAGGGATATGATGAAGAAAACTATCTCTCCATTGGCTCTGTAGCCACTGCCGCCTTATGAAGGCCACAGAGGCGGTAAGCAAGAGCTACAAGGGCCAGGAAAGCCCAAGCTACGAAGAGTGAAATACGAGATGCTGGATCTATGAGCATTCCGATAGTAACCAAAGCTAAGAAACCTATACAAGCATAATTTACATAAGGGAAGCAGATAGACTTAAAGGGATGGTCAGCCATGGCCTGTGGTCCCCAGTGCCTACGAAAACGTGCTTGAGAAGCGCAGAGAACAAACCAAGTCACCATACCAGGGAAGACAGAGGCGGAATAGATATAGCGGAAAAGATCAGACCCCGGCATGAGGAAGTTTAAAAGGACTCCAAATGATAAAATAAGAATCGTCGCTATAAGACCATTTTGTGGTACACCCTTTTTAGACAGCTTAGCAAAGACCTTAGGTGCCTGCCCCGCTTGGGCCAAGGTATAGAGCATACGGCCGCAGGAATAAATGCCCGTATTAGATCCAGATAGGGCAGCTGTGAGAACGACGAAATTAATAATTCCCGCCGCTGCTGTAATTCCCACCTTAGAGAATGTCGTTACAAAAGGAGAACCCACAGTCCCTAACTCATTCCAAGGATAGACAGACATGATGACAAAAATAGCACCGATATAGAAGATCAAAACCCGCCACACGATGTTCTTAATAGCTTTTACTAAGGTATGCTTAGGATTTTGTGCCTCCCCAGCGGTAATCCCAATCACTTCTACCCCTTGGAAAGCCCCTGCTACGATACAGAGGGCCGTCAACATACCTCCTATCCCATTGGGGAAGAATCCATCGTGTGCCCAAAGATTAGAAATCCCTATAGGGATACCATTATTCCCTAAGCCAAAGACGATCATACCAATCCCCACTAAGAGCATGATGATAATGGTGGCCACCTTGATAAAGGCAAACCAGAATTCGAATTCTCCATAGTACTTAACGGAAATGAGGTTAGCTGCAGCTAGAATGGCCACCGCCCCTAAAGCCGACACCCAATGGGGTATGTCAGGAAACCAGTAAGCCACATAGAGGGCTACCGCCGTAATCTCCGACAAGGCTACCGTAGCCCAAAGGAACCAATAGCACCAAGCTGTCAAATAGCCTGCAAAGGGGGATAAATAACGGTAGCCATAGGTAGCAAAGGAACCTGTCACTGGCTCTAGGTAGAGCATTTCCCCCATAATCCGCATAACCATGAACATAACTAGTCCTGCTATGCCATAACAAATTAGCACTGAAGGCCCTGCCATTTGAATGGTGGATGCAGACCCTAAGAAGAGGCCGACTCCGATTGTGCCCCCTAGGGCAATCAGTTCAATATGGCGGGGTTTCAGTTGTCGTTCTAACTTAGATTCATTCACTGGAAAGCTCCCTTTCTAAGCATGCTGAATGTGATGCATATTTTCTGTTATTATACCACCTACCCTTTAATGAGACATACAATACTCCTGCAAGTTAGATTATAAGCCTCCCCTAATTTTGAGTTCCCTTCCAGGGCTCCCTGTGCTAGGATTAAGAGTGTTAAAAAGTTATATAAGAGCCTGCATAGGCCCTATCCATAAGGAGATTCTATGAAACGACATCTTATCGTAAGCCTAGCCCTCACCTGCTTAGGTGTAGGGATCAGCCTAGCACAAGTCCCACAAGAGGCACAGCACATATCCCTCAGACCCATTCACCCAGTTAGCTATGTAAGACCCATTGTCACCCATAGCGCAGGCTTCTTAACAGCCAATAAGACCCCCTCCAACTACGATGGGTCCTACCTCAACTTACGGCCCCAATATACGGAGCCCAATGTAGATGATCTTCCCTACTACAATCCAACTAAGGATAAGACACCCAAGGAGCATGTAGCAGTTAAGGAAACTCATTTTCTCTTTCGGGGCAAGCTTCAAGTCCGGCCAGAAACAGACCACATTGTTATCCACCATGTAGCCATCCCCTCCGGAGACTATTCGGCTCAACAAATTCACCGCTACCACCAAGATCATAACGGTTGGGCAGGCATTGGTTACCACTATGTGATCCGCCGAGATGGAAGCATTGAACGAGGCCGTCCATTAGCTACTGTTGGAGCCCAAGCATCGGGAGAAAACCTCCACTCTATAGGCATCTGTATGGCAGGGAATTTTGACCAAGAAAAGGTAGAGCAACAGCAGTACAATAGTCTAGTGAAACTCGTGGCAGACCTAGTAGAAATCTATCAATTACCTCTGCGGCGAGAAATCGTAGGTCACCGAGACTATAACGATACCTCCTGCCCTGGAGAGAACCTCTATAACCTTCTCCCCCGACTCCGCCAGGACGTAGAAAAAGAAGTGCTAGCGGACCGAGCAGCCGGTCGGTCTATCACCAGCAAGGAAGCCCTTGTGACACAAGAAAGAGCCCAACAAGCAGCCAAGAAAAATCAGGCCAAACGAGAGAAAGCTAAAAAACAAACTAAGACTAACAAGGCCCTTCAAACCCAACTTCATAACTAAGACATGTCTCTGTAAATCTATACCTATCATTCTTTTTATAAGTTAAAAAAGAGCTCCAGCAATTGCTGGAGCTCTTTTAGTTAGTTTATATAATCAATCATTTCCCCACTATGGTTTACCTAGGGAAAACCGATTAGTCCAAGATACTTTCTTTGGAATCTTCCATCATTTGGGCGCGACGACGACGGATGCGAATCCGTTCTTCTTCGTGACGAGCTTTCAAGGATAAGTCCTTAGCTGTACCAACGAATCGACCATAGAGGAAGAAG
Organism: uncultured Veillonella sp.; assembly: GCA_900550455.1. GTDB lineage: Bacteria > Bacillota > Negativicutes > Veillonellales > Veillonellaceae > Veillonella. The sequence continues at coordinate 3,091 of URSE01000090.1, forward strand.
TAAACTGCCAATGCGAGGAGGGCAATGACTACAGTGCCTTGGAACATGTAAGTGTAACCTACTACTTCTTTTACTGCACCGAGGATGTAAGGACCAAAGCCAAGACCTACATCAAGAGCGATGAAATAAGTAGAGGTAGCAACACCAATACGGTGAACTGGAACAATCTTAACAGATACGGCTTGACCATTGGACATGAATGTACCATAACCAAGGCCTACGAATATAGCAGATAGAAGAATAATCCATGTATTAGATGCGACGGACAAGAGGTAGATACCAAATGCCAAGCAGACAAAGCATGGGTACATGACCCAGTTTTCACCTTTGCGGTCGAAGATAATCCCCAATAGAGGACGGGTAATGGTAATGATAACCGCATAGACTACGAAGAAGTATTTACCTGCATCTGCCAAGTTAATATCCCGTGTATAGGCAGCCATAAAGCCGATAACACCAGAGTAAGCCAAGCCTACGAGTACAGAGGTAAGAGAAATTGAATTCATCCGCGTTTCGATGTATTCCTTAATACCTGTATCAGTTTTATCGGCTTGCAGGGCTGGTGTTAAGTTCGGTTCTTCAAACTTCATAATGAAGGACCCCAAAATACAGAGGACCAGCAATACGACGCAGAACAAGATAACGAATTGGAAGGAGAATGCATCCAAGAGCAAAATCCCTAAGAATGGGCCAATAGCTGCCGCCAAGGATGTGGACAAACCATAATAGTTGATACCTTCACCCCGACGAGACTTAGGAATAATAGATGCAATAATGGTTGATGTTGCTGTAGATGTGATACCATAAGCGAAGCCGTTAATAAAACGCACTGCGTAGAGGGCCATAAGACTTGGCGTATAGAGATAAGCAGCCGTAGAAATAAAATAAATAGCGAGGCCAAGATAGAGCATCTTACGGCAGCCTAACTTACCAATAAAGCGACCCGCTAACAAACGGGAAAATACCGTACCGATGATGGATACACCAACGGCAAGGCCTGCTTGCGAGGCTGTTGCTTGTAAGTTATCCTTCGCAACAACAGCGATGATAACAATTAACAAATAATAAATTAAAAATACGAGTAAATTAATCGCTGTGTC
>URSE01000091.1 GCA_900550455.1 uncultured Veillonella sp.
AACTATTTTATCCTTACTTCGTATAGAAAGAAGATTCTCATGAAAGACTTCAAACCTCTAGGTATTTGTGATACTCTCATAGCCACCCTTCAAAAGCAGGGTATCAAGAGCCCTACCCCTATCCAAGAACAGGCTATCCCTGTCATCTTCAAGGGTAATGACATCATTGGTCGAGCGCAAACCGGGACCGGTAAGACCTTAGCTTTCCTCCTTCCTCTCATGCAACGAGTACATGTAGATGTCCACCAGGAACAAGTCTTAATCATGGCACCAACTCGTGAATTGGTCAAACAAATTGCAGATGAAGCTAAAGCCCTAGCTGAGCCTTTAGGGGTAGATGTCCTCCCCCTCATCGGAGGCAAAACTATCGAGGGCCAACTCCAACAGCTGGGTCGACGGCCTCATCTTATCCTCGGTACCCCAGGCCGTCTATTAGACCATGCTAAACGAGGCTCCCTCCACTTAGATTCCATCCGTAAGGTCGTCCTGGATGAAGCTGACCAAATGCTCCACATGGGCTTTTTGCCAGATATAGAAACCATTATTGGCCAAACTAATGGAGCCCGCCAACTCCTCCTCTTTTCCGCTACCATCCCGGACAAGATTAGAGCTCTTGCTAAGTCCTACATGACCAAGCCCGTATCGGTAACCATCGAAGGGGCTCATATTACCTTGGACTCCATCGAGCAAAAAGTCTATGTTATGGACCAAGATGACAAATTACCATTCTTAATCAATATGATTAAGGAGGATAATCCCTTCCTAGCAATCGTCTTCTGTAATACCAAAGAAGGGGCTATTCGTCTTTCCTACCAGCTGGTAGCCGAAGGGCTTAACATTGGCGAACTTCACGGAGATATGACCCAAGGCCGTCGCACACAAGTCTTAAAAGAATTCGCTAAGGCTCGCACCCAAATTCTCGTAGCTACAGACATTGCAGCCCGTGGGATTGATATCGAAGGGATTAGCCATATCTATAACTACGATGTACCACATGATGTGGACTACTACATCCACCGTATCGGCCGTACAGGTCGTGCGGGCACAAATGGTATTGCCGTAACCTTGGCTGCACCACAAGAAGAATCTTGGCTACGTCGCATTGAACGATCCATTCAAGCTACCCTCACCAAATACACCAAGGATGGCCAAGTTAAAACTAAGGGCAACAAATCCCTAGCCCCTAAGCGGACTAACAAGACTCGCCCAAGTGGTCCTAAATCCACCTACCAGGCAACCAAGAAAAAGGCCCATAAAGCCCGTGGTCACAAGGGAGCCAATAAACGGCAACGGAAGGTTTCTACTAGCCAAAGTAATAGTGGTCGTCGTCGCTGATTAACCTTTACTAGAACAACAGTCACCAAAACCAATTAAATAAAACTATTAGAAAAAGCAGAAGCTAAGTTGTTCACTGGATTTTAGTGGATAGACTTAGCTTCTGCTTTTAATGCTATATTTAATTTATACTACTCTAGGACTCTTCTTGACTTTTATCCTTGCTAGCTGAGCTGTTCTTTCTAGGAAGGTTACCTCCCAGTACTTATTTATTGGCATACGCCACTGGTTTACCCTCCACATCCGACACAGTAGTCTTACAGGTAGACCGTTTAGAGCAAATCCATTGTTGATTGTTCCCCTTGGGAACTGGGACTAGATAGCCCTGCTTGCAGCGGGGACAACGATAGAGCTGTTGATCTTGAGGCACGTCAATATCTTCAACAGGAGACGCTGATCTCTGTGGGTCAAAGCCCACTTGCGGCCCCGGCAATCCTAGCACTGAACCGTTACTCTCCTCTAAGGGCTTTGTATAGCGGCACTTAGGGTAGTTAGTGCAACCGTAAAACTGTCCAAATTTACCCTTGCGAATCATCATCTTACCCTGCCCACACTCCGGACAGGTTTCGAGCTTGTCTAACAGGTCTGGTGACAAACCCAGGGGCCGGACACCCTCGTTTCGCTTAATAGTCCGTGTAATGTTAGCTTGCATGCCACCAGGCGCAATAAGAGGAACCTCAATGGCCAGCTTTTCAATCAACTTACGCAAAAAGGCAATTTGATCATCTAAAAAATCTTGCAACGTGTCTTGCCCTTCTGACATATTAGCTAACCGTTCTTCCCAAAGAGCTGTTTCATCCGGATAAATAAGTTCTTCTGGTAAAGCATCCACTAAGAGATAGGCATTTTCTGTAGGAGTAAGAATCTTTTTCTTCCCTGTCTCCTTCATAAAGCCACGAGATATCAACTCCTCAATTATAGTAGCTCTCGTGGCTTCCGTCCCGATACCAGAAACAGCCTTCAACTGCTTCTTTAGATCCTCATTTTTTACAAACTTATGAATTTCCTTCATAGCTTGCAATAGAGTAGCGGCAGTAAAACGACTAGGTGGCTTAGTCGCCTTCTTATCAATTTGCTTATCCACCGCTGTAAGAGAATCTTTTTTCTTAACATGCGGAAGATTCTCAGATTCCTCAAGCGCTTCCTTCTTATGGATAATTTCCGCCCCCCGGTCATCGGTCAAATCCGCTTCGTCCTCTCCCTCTAAAGAATCGGTCTTAATCTGATCTTGACCACTATCAATTGCAAGAACAGATTTTTTCTTACGAGCATAAAGAGCTTTCCAGCCGGGCTCAATAACCACGCGTCCAGAGGCAGCAAAAATTTCATCTTGTTGAACAACTTCAATCTTGGTTTGTTCATAGACATGTTCAGGATAGAATTGAGCCAAATAAGCCTGGGCTATTAAGTGATAAATGTTGCGTTCATCTTGAGAAAGACCATCCATCTTAGCTGCTACGGTTGTAGGTATAATAGCATGATGGGCAGTGATTCTCTTATCATTCCAACACTTGGACTTGATAGTCAGATTAGCCCCTCTAGCCCATGCTTCCACCTGTTGATCTCCACACTTAATCAAATTGCGGACTACAGCCCCCCTATCACCATACTGATTAGTAGGCAAGTAATCACAGTCAGATCGTGGATAGGAGGTCAGCTTTCGTTCATAAAGCCGTTGGGCCACATCCAGAACAGTTTTCGGGTCATAACCAAAGGCCTTGCCAGCCAAGACTTGTAAGGCTGACAAGGAAAGAGGTAGGCGTTGCCCTTCCTTCTTTTTGGTCTTAGTCACCTTATGAACTAAGGCTTGCGGATCAGCTAGCAGTTTAGCAGCCAGTTCCTGAGCGATGGTTTCATCTAATAGGCGTCCATCAGGATCTAGTCCCTTCTGCTCATCCTTAGGCTGCCAGGTAGCCCAAAAGACCCCATTAGCGTGATTATAACGCATTTTAAGAGTAAAGTAATCTACAGGAACAAAGGAATCTAATTCCCGTTCCCGGCGCACAACAAGGGATAAGGTTGGCGTCTTTACCCGGCCAATAGGGAGAGTCACCCTATGACCCTTGCGACGTTCAGCCAAGGTATAAGCCCGTGATAAGTTCATCCCCATGAGCCAGTCAGCCCTAGACCGAGCCAAGGCCGACTGTTGCAGGTTATAAAAATCCTTATTATCTCGTAAATCATTAAGGGCTGCCCGTACGGACTTTTCATCCAATGCATTGAGGAGAATCCGTTGAACCGGCTTGTCCGTACCTACATAGTGTAAGATTTCATCGATCAAAAGCTGTCCTTCCCGGTCCGGGTCACCTGCATTGACGATGGTATCAGCCTTACCAATCAACATCTTAATGGTTTCAAACTGAGCCTTTGATGATTCAGTAACTAGAAGTTTCCATTGAATAGGTACAATAGGCAGGTCCTCAGCTCGCCAGCGTTTGTACTTTTCGTCGTAATCACCTGGTTCAGCCTGTTCCAGCACATGACCAAAGGCCCAGGTAACAATGTCATCCCCTTGCACGATAAAGCCGTTGTTCTTCTGTATCCGCTTTTGTTCTGGCAAATATTTAGATATTTCCCGTCCCATAGACGGTTTTTCCGCAATAAACAAACGCACCTTATCCCACCTCCATCATAAACACGAGCTCCTAACATGTAGAACTATTATACATGATTCTATCATTCTTCGCACAAAATTCCCTACTCACCGCCTCCCCTCATATGGTCATAGAATGGCAAATCCTATA
>URSE01000092.1 GCA_900550455.1 uncultured Veillonella sp.
TTATTATTTACCATTAACTATAAAGGGTATATAGTTAATGTGTCAATCAATATATGCTCTTTGTGCCAATTTATCTGACTAAGAGGAGGCTTTTCATGGCTATGCACCGCTTATTTGTCCGCAAACGTTCTGAATTCGCTTATGAGGCTGACCAAGTACTACGGACTTTACGAGAGGACTTGTCCATTCCTGCTCAGTCCGTCACCCTCTATAAGCGCTACGATATCGAAGGCTTGGACGACAAGGACCTAGGCCAAGCTAAGGAGCTCATTTTCTCCGAACCGCCGGTAGACCAAGTCTTCACAGATTTGCCACACGAGGAGGGTGCCTTTGTATTCGCTGTAGAATACCTGCCTGGCCAATATGACCAAGGAGCTGATTCTGCCGAGCAATGCTTATCTATGCTCACACTTAAACAAGGCTATCAGGTCCGAATAGCCCAAGTCTTTTCTATCCAAGGCTCTCTAACAGAGGACCAAAAGAAGGCTATCAAGGCTTACTTCATCAACCCTGTGGATTCCCGCCAAGCTGCTATGGCTCTTCCGACTAGCCTCCAACTAGACCTAGAAGAGCCACAAGCGATTCCCCTTATTGACGGCTTTACCCATTGGAACCAAGACCAACTAAATGCTTTCATCAAAAAAGAAGGGCTAGCCATGACCCTGGCTGATGCCCTCCTCATCCAGGATTACTTTAAGGACCAAGAGGGTCGCAATCCTAGTCAAACTGAAATCAAGGTCCTCGATACCTACTGGTCTGACCACTGCCGTCACACCACCTTTATGACAGAGCTGACCCAAGTAACCATCGACAAAGGCCGTTTTAACAGCCCTATTGAGCAGGCCTATCAAGCCTACCAAGAGGGACGGAAGAAAATCTACACCAGTAAGACTAAGGCCTCATCTCTCATGGATATGGCCACCTTGGCTACAAAAGAACTCAAAGCCCAAGGCCGCCTTAGGAACTTAGATGAGTCCGATGAAATCAACGCTTGTACCATTATCGTTCCAGTAGATGTGGACGGTCGAGAAGAAGAGTGGCTCCTTCTCTTTAAAAATGAAACCCATAACCACCCCACAGAAATCGAACCTTTCGGCGGTGCTGCTACCTGCTTGGGTGGTTGTATCCGCGATCCACTCTCTGGCCGAGCCTATGTCTACCAAGCCATGCGGATTACCGGCGCTGGTGACCCCCGCACTAGCTTGGACCAAACCTTAGCCGGCAAACTACCTCAACGACGTATCACACAAGGGGCTGCTAAGGGATATTCCTCCTACGGCAACCAAATCGGCCTAGCAACAGGCGAAGTCAAAGAATACTACCATCCTGGCTATGTGGCTAAGCGCATGGAAATTGGCGCTGTCGTCGGCGCAGTTCCCCGCGCTCACGTACGACGCGAAGTACCTAAACCTGGTGATGTGGTCATGCTCATTGGCGGTAAGACCGGCCGTGACGGCTGTGGTGGCGCCACTGGCTCCTCTAAGGAACACACCATGGAATCCCTAAGCTCCTGCGGAGCAGAAGTACAAAAGGGCAACCCTCTTACGGAACGAAAAATCCAACGCCTCTTCCGCAAACCAGAAGTCACCCAGTTAATTAAACGCTGTAACGACTTTGGTGCGGGTGGCGTCTCTGTGGCTATCGGCGAACTAACTGACGGTTTGGACATCAACTTAGATTTAGTTCCAAAAAAATATGCCGGCTTGGATGGGACAGAGCTAGCAATCTCTGAATCTCAAGAACGGATGGCCTGCGTCATCGAAAAAAATAAGGCTGACCTCTTCAAGTCCTATTGTGATCAAGAAAACTTAGAATGCACCCAAGTGGCCCTTGTAACCGATACAAATCGCCTCGTCATGCATTGGAAGGGATCACCTATCGTAGATATCTCCCGGGACTTTCTCAACACAAATGGGGTTAAACAGGACCAAGCAGTCCACATAGGCTTACCACAAGGCCCGTCCTACTTTGCCAAAAAAGAAGCGCCTGTGACAGATTTTAAAAGCCAATGGCTAAGCACCTTGTCCGACCTTAACGTAGGATCCCAGGAAGGCCTTTTGAGTCGCTTCGACTCCACCGTAGGTGCGGGAACGGTTCTCATGCCCCTGTCCGGCAAATACCAAAAAACACCTGTTCAAGGGATGGCCGCTAAGCTCCCTATCCGGTGTGGTCAAACCAATACAGCTTCTGTCATGACCCATGGTTTTAACCCAGATCTAGCCTCTTGGTCTCCCTTCCATGGAGCTCAATTTGCTATTCTTCTCTCTGTTGCCAAAGGGGTCACTATGGGGGCTCACCGCCAGGATATGTATCTGACCCTTCAAGAATATTTTGAAAGTCTCCGCCAAAACCCTCACGCTTGGGGCAAACCTACCGCTGCCCTCTTAGGGGCCTACCAAGCACAAAAGGAACTTAATATCGCTGCTATCGGCGGCAAGGACTCCATGTCCGGCACCTTCATGGACTTAACCGTGCCACCTAGCCTGGTATCGTTCGCAGTCGCTACGGCACCAGTTGACCGCATTATCAGCCCAGACCTCAAAGGAGCTGGCCACCGCCTTATTCTCTTAAAGTTGCCTCGCACCTTTGATGAAGCTCCTAATTGGAGAGCTTTCAAGGCTAATTGCGACCTCTTGCAAAAAGAAATCGACGAGGGCCGCGTCTATTCCGCCTACACAATCGATGAAGGTGGCCTAGCTGAGGCTGTCACCAAGATGGCCTTAGGTAATCGCATAGGGGTCAAAATCAACGACTACGCAGGGACCTCCCTATTCGATGCTAACTTAGGGTCTTTCCTATTCGAGGTAGATATCACGGCAGTTAACCACCTCCTTGAAAAAGAGGGGACCCAGGTAATTGGCGTAACTCAAGAAGAACCGGTCATCCAGTGGAAGGACCAAGTCATTAGCTTGGAGCAAGCTCAAGCAGCCTACGAGGGTTCCTTACAACATATCTTCCCACTAGAAGCACCCTCCACCAAAGAAACTTGCCCACTGCCTCTTTACGAGCAAACAAGTGCGCCTATCGTTGGAGCAAAATCCTTAGAAGGCGCTAAACCTAAGGTCCTCATTCCCGTATTCCCAGGTACCAACTGCGAATATGACTCTGCCCGTGCCTTTGAACGCGCTGGCGCCCAAACAGACATTCTTGTCATTCGCAACCAAAGCATTGCAAACTTAGAAGAGTCCATCCAAGCTATCAAATCCAAGTTGGAGGCATCACAAATTATCTTCTTCCCTGGCGGTTTCTCTGCTGGCGATGAACCAGATGGATCCGGTAAATTTATGGCCACCCTCTTCCGCAATCCTTACCTAGCAGAAGCTCTAGAAAGTCTTCTCTACCAGCGCGATGGTCTGGCTCTAGGGATTTGTAACGGCTTCCAAGCCCTCATTAAACTAGGTCTTCTTCCAGAAGGACACGTGAGCCCTCTCAGAGAGGATTCTCCGACTTTAACCCACAATCCCATCGGACGCCACCTATCTGGCATAGTAAACACCAAGGTTATTTCCACCATGTCTCCCTGGATGTCAGCCCTAAAAGCCGGTGACATCTTTACCGTTCCTATTTCTCATGGGGAGGGTCGTTTTGTAGCAAGCCCAGACCAAGTAGCTAGGTTGGCTCAAAATGGCCAGATAGCTACTCAGTATGTGGACTTCCAAGGCCAAGCTACTATGGATGCCCGCTTCAACCCTAACCAATCCGTCTGCGCCATCGAAGGGATCTTTAGCCCTGACGGCCGTGTCTTTGGCAAAATGGCCCACAGCGAACGCTGTGGACATGGAATTAGTAAGAATGTTCCTGGTAATCACCACATGCCTATCTTCGAATCGGGTGTCATCTATTTCAAATAAAGATTTTTTGAACCTCCTATTATAATTACTCTATGGATATAGT
>URSE01000093.1 GCA_900550455.1 uncultured Veillonella sp.
AAATGTAAAATTAAAACCTTATTTACCCATAAATCCACCATGTCCCATAGCTATGCACTCTTCCTTGCTAATAGGGTCATCTGCTGCTACCCGAGGAAGAAGGGCATCAAAGGCGGTTGGTGAGGAGAAGAGAACACCTCCAGGCAACCCCAAAATAGGGGTCCCATCTTGCGCATAGGCAATGCAGACCATAGAACCTGGCAAGACAGGAAGCCCATAGGTGACTACTCGATTAGCAAAGCGAGCAATCGCACCTGGTGTCAAATCATCTGGATCCACAGACATGCCACCTGTACAGAAAATGGCATCCACCCCTTGTGCTTTAAGGCTTTCAATAGCCTCTACGATTTGGTCCGTATCATCTGGCACCGTTTTCTGAGCTATTACCTCCATACCATAAGCCGCTGTACGTTCCTTAATAATAGGAGTAAAGGCATCTTTAATGCGACCCTGAAACACCTCGGATCCGGTGACAACCAACCCAATGGTCTTACGAACAAAGGGCTTAATTGCCAAGACCTTTCTATCCTCTGCCAAGGCTAGGGCCTGCTCCACTTCCTTCTTATCCAACATAAGGGGAATACATCGCATGCCGGCTAGCTTTTGTCCTGCTTTTACAGAGCTGTTAGTAAATTTAGTAACGATGGTCAGTTGACCAATGCTATTGATCGCATGTAAAAGATCCACATCTACCTTGAGGAGACCATCACAATCAGCGATGGCATCAATGCGGCCTTGGTTGACATCTGACGCATGCATATTAGGCCCACCTGCAATTTGGTAGAGGGCTCGCGCTACATCCTCTTCGTGGAGGAGGTCCTTGTCGCCCTCTTCCATGACGAAAATGTGGTCTTTTCCCAATTGTAAGAGGGCTTCTACATCCTCTTGACGGATAACATGCCCCCGCTTAAAAGCGGTTTCCTTAGTTTGACCAATAACAATGCGGACGATATCGTGACAAAGGGCTTGGCCCACGGCCTGGCTGGTTTTTATTTCTTTCATAAAAGGCCCTCCTTAAGCCAAAAGACGGGCTAATACGAGCCCTACATAACACACAAACAGACCCCCTACTAACTGAATCCCCCCATAGGCAAGAGCACCCATATAGGCCCCGTCCATAAGCAGCTGCAGGAGTTCAAAGGCAAAGGTAGAAAAGGTAGTAAAGGCCCCTAGACCTCCACCAACCAAGAGATACTTGGCCCAGGCCGGCCATTCGGAATGCTCCATAAAGAGGCCTAGAAAAAGGCCAATTAAAAGGGCTCCTAGGCAGTTAACCACCATAGTCCCATAAGGAAAATCACCGGGCAAATGGTCCATAATCCACTCACCACTATATACGCGAATAAGGGCTCCTAAGGCCCCCCCTAGAGCGATAACAAGTACTTTATCCATAGTGTAAAAACCTTTGTCCAACCTAATCTAGTTTAGTCTACACTTAGCATTGTAACACTGGGGTCCATAAAAGCCTATGGAATTCTTAGGTCATATATGACCTTAGCTTTTTAGGGGCTATCGCCCTATACTGAAAGCAAGGTTTCTGTTTTACAAGGAGGAATATCCCATGTCGAGTAGTAAAGAGCTAGCACTAGATAGCCAAGAATTCCAAAGGATCGGAGAAAAGATCAGCTATTGTCGCCGACTCTTGGGCCTAACCCAGAAAGAATTAGGCCAAGTAACCGGTATCAGTGCCTCTTATATAGCTAAGATTGAAAGCGGCCAGTGCCTAGCAGGTCTATCCCTAGACCTTTTCTTCGCCATATGTCGAGGTGTTAATAAGGACCCTATTCAGATTCTCACCCAGGATCCAGAAGACCTAGTCCGTATGGATATACGCAACAAGATAGCGCAAGCCCGTAGAGCCTTCATGTAGCATCATACAAAAATAGTCCCTCCACTGAGCATTAGTGGAGGGACTATTTTTCATAGTAGCCTATAGTGTTTCTTGTCCAAATTGTTTTTTTCTAAGCTCTGCGTGAGCATTCTTAAATACAAAGGCATTACGGATATGAGTCCGCATGAGGCTTTCTGCTTTTTCCCCATCATGATTGGCAATAGCCGCCACGATTTGATCATGTTCTGCATCACAGGAATTAGTCCGCCCCAAGTCCATGGTAGAAATGTACATATCCCGGTTGACCATTTCTCGAAAATCGCTCAAGTAGTCCACCACTTTTTCGTTGCCCGAGTAAGTTGCAATAAGGCTATGGAAGGTTGAATTAACTTCAACCCGTTCTTCCGGATCTGCCATGCTATGCATTTTTTGGCAGAGACCCTTGAGCTCTTCCACCTGTTCTTCCGTCGCATGTTCTGCGCAAAGGCGAGCTCCTAATCCCTCCATGACTTCCCGGCACTGGTACATAGCTACAATCTCTTCCGCTGTATAACCTTTAACCCGGACTCCCTTCCAAGGTTTAATCACAACTAGGTTATCCTTAGCCAACTTGCGGAAAGCCTCCCGTACTGGCGTGGCAGACACTTCCATTTGATCTGCAATAGCCACTTCATTGAGCTTCACACCCGGTTTTACCTTACCTCTCAAGATTGCTTCCTTGAGGGTCAAATAGACTTGTTCACTGAGGGGCAAACGTCCCATAGTTTCACTACGGGAAAATTGATAGACCTCATTATCGTCCATAATTAGACTCCTATTTACACACTTTTATTGTGGAATGTATTTCTCTCTTGTGAAAGGTACTTTCATGAATAGAAAATACAAAGTATAATATAATACCTAGGGTTGATAGCCCTATAATTAACTTAAGTATAGTTGACGCCTATTCTAGTGTCAATTCTGTTCTCGCATAGCAAGAGATGAGGAGATGCTCTCATGAGCCGTTGTTTAGTTGTTGTGAATCCATCGTCCGGCGGCGGAGCTGCCCGCAAGTATGTCATGGACTTACAAATGAAATTAGGCACCCTCTTCGACCACGTAGAAGTTAAGTATACGGAAGGCGAAGGAGATGCAACTCGCTTTGCAAAAGATGCCAGCGACCATGATTTCGATGCCGTTTTTTGTATGGGTGGTGATGGTACCGTCAATGAAACCATGAACGGTGTGGCCCAAGGAGGCTTTAAGGTTAACTTTGGCTTTATCCCTGTAGGGACGGTCAACGATATGGCCCGAGCCTTAGGTATTCCTCGTCATCCTTTAGCGGCCATCCACCGCATTAATCACGACAACATTCGACGCATCGATGTGGGCCGCTGCAATGATAAGTTTTTCTGTAATAACATAGCCGCTGGTGTCATCCCTAAGGTCATCGAGGAAGTATCCATCAAGGAAAAACGAGCGCTAGGTCCTCTGGCCTACTTCTTACGAGCTGGTCAAGCCCTCTTTACCACCAAGGACTTCGCCTACCGCATCATCACGGACCAAGGCGAGGACTTTGTGGTTAAATCCCCACTGGTTTTGGCCCTCCTAACCAATGTAGTCTCTTCCTTTGAAAAATTCATGCCTCCTGCCGCTGTAGACGATGGCTATATGCGGATTGTCATCTTTAAGGAATACTTTATCCTAGATATACTGTCCGTCCTGCCTCTTATCATGTCTGGCTCCATTTACAAGTCTAAATATGCTAAAATTCTAACCGTAAAAAAAGCCCGCATCGAACTGCTCAGCACCGTAGATGACCTACCTACCAATATGGATGGCGACAAGGGACCTTACCTACCAGTGGACTTGGAAGTATTACCACAAGCCCTTAAGGTCTATGCCCCTATTGGTCATAGAAAGAATTCCCAAAAGTAAGCTTTATTGTCTAACCATAAGTAGCAAGATAACAAAGTTTATTAATT
>URSE01000094.1 GCA_900550455.1 uncultured Veillonella sp.
ATACATTATATAGCAAGCAGGAAGGTAATTGTGTGACCCTGGCTACAAAATTTCCTAAACTTAAGGCCTTCTATGACCAAGGGGCCTCATCTGTGTTAGAATGATAACCTAGATTAAGCGAGGTAGTAATGAAATCCTTATATAAAGAAGTGCAAGCGGGGGCCTTTATCAGACGGCCCAATCGATTTGTGGTTGTCCTTGATTTGGATGGCCAAGAGACAAAGTGTCACCTACCCAATCCGGGACGTATGTGGGAACTCCTCTATCCAGGGGTAACTATCTATGTGACGCCACACCCAAAAGAGGGGGCGGCTACCCAACACCGGGTGATTGGTATTGAGCGTGATGGTGTACCCATCATGTTGGACACTAATTATTCTAATGATGTAGCTCAGTATTTAGTGGATCATAAGCTGATTGAAGGCTGGGAGGAATGGTCTGTCGTACGTCGTGAGTATACCGTAGGCAAGAGTCGATTTGATTTACTATTAAGTAATGACCAAGGGCAAAAATTTCTCCTAGAGGTTAAGTCCTGCACCCTATTTTCTGAGACGGGGGCCATGTTTCCCGATGCTATAACAGAGCGAGGACGTAAGCACCTGATTCACCTCCGTGAATTACAAGAAGAGGGCTATCATACAGGTGTTCTCTTTTTAGTACAATGGGACCGCGCCCGGTGGTTTTTACCAGATTATCACACGGATTTAGCTTTTGCTCAAACCTTTCAGGAAATTGCGGACCGTCTAGATTGGAAGGCCGTATCACTTGCTTGGGATAAGACCTTTACCCTACCTAAGGTCATGGGCCCTTGTCGTTATCCAGCTGATCTCTTAGCTCAAGAAGCCCATGATAGTGGCGTTTATGCCATGGTCTTACAACTAGAAAAGGCCCAAGACTTGGAAATTGGGTCTAAGGGAATCCTGCATTTTAAAGAAGGTTATTATATTTATGTTGGGTCTGCTAAGGCCCATTTAAGTAAGCGTCTTGAGCGCCATAAGCGCAAGCGGAAGAAGATGCATTGGCACCTAGATTACCTACGAGGGTCCTGCCATGTTATTGCAGCCCTTCCTATTCGGACAGCTGTTCCTTTAGAGTGCCTATTAGCCAAGGCTGTAGAGGCTGTAGCTGATTGGTCGGTTCCTGGTTTTGGCTGTTCTGACTGTCACTGCCAAAGCCATTTATTCGGCATGGTGGAAAACCCTATTCATGCAAAAGCTTTCATGGATGTCATTGAAGATTTTCGCATGAATCGTTTGGATCAACTCATCGACGAATAAGTCACTATATATCAAGGCTAGCTTGTCTAATTCATGGATTAGTCATAAGAGCCTATAAATGGTATAATATAGGTTGAATCTTATTGTCTGAAGAAATAAATGAGGTGACACTGTGGAAGAACAATCCTGGAGCCATGGTAATATTCAGCCCGTTCAGATCGACAAGGAAATGAAGACTGCTTACATCGATTACGCTATGTCCGTAATCGTTATGCGTGCTTTGCCTGACGTTCGTGACGGATTGAAACCGGTTCATCGCCGTATCTTGTACTCCATGCAAGAAACTGGCATGACTCCTAATAAACCATATAAGAAATCTGCCCGCCTTGTTGGTGACGTACTCGGTAAGTATCATCCACATGGTGATAGCTCTGTGTATGACGCTACTGTTCGGTTGGCGCAAGATTTTAATACTCGTTATCTTTTGGTTGATGGCCATGGTAACTTTGGTTCCATTGACGGCGATAGCGCGGCTGCTATGCGGTACACAGAAGTGCGCATGGAAAAAATTACGCAAGAAATGTTGGCTGATATCGACAAAGAAACAGTTGACTTCATGCCCAACTATGATGAGTCCTTGCAAGAACCTACCGTATTGCCAGCTAAAATCCCAAATCTCTTGATTAATGGGTCTTCCGGTATCGCCGTAGGTATGGCGACTAACATTCCTCCACATAACCTCAATGAAGTGGCGGATGGAATTATCACCTTGATCGACAACCCAGATTGCACTACAGAAGACTTGATGCAACATATCAAGGGGCCTGACTTCCCAACAGGGGCATTGATTTTAGGTCGCGATGGTATCCGTAAGGCCTATGAAACAGGTCGCGGTTCCATTAAAATGCGGGCCAAGGCTACTATCGAAGAAATGGCTAAGGGTAAACACAAGATTGTGGTTACGGAAATTCCTTACCAAGTTAACAAGGCTCGGGTTATTGAAACCATTGCAGCCTTGTCTCGGGATAAGATCATTGATGGTATCACAGCTCTTCGCGACGAATCTGACCGCAAGGGCCTGCGTATCGTTGTAGAATTGCGGGCTGATGTACAACCGGATATCGTTCTTAATAAGTTGTACAAGCACACACAATTACAAGATTCCTTTGGGGTTATTATGTTGGCCCTTGTAGACGGTCATCCACGAATCTTGTCTTTGAAAGAAGTGTTAAACCACTATTTGACACACCGTTTGGGTGTCATCGTACGCCGGACTCAATTCGAATTGAACAAGGCTGAAGCCCGTGCTCATATCTTGGAAGGCCTGTTGATAGCTCTCGATCATATTGATGAGGTAATTGCTACCATTCGTTCTTCCGCTACGGATGAAGTTGCGAAGAAGGCTTTGATTGAAAAATTTGGCCTTTCCGAAAAACAAGCGGTTGCCATCTTAGATATGCGTCTTCGCCGTCTCACTGGTTTGGAACGCGAAAAGATTGAAGATGAGTATAAGGAATTGCAAGCACTGATTGCAGATCTTAAGGCCATCTTGGCTAGTGAAGACCGTCAACGGACCATCGTAAAAGAAGAATTGGACGATATGAAAAAACGCTACGGTGATAAACGCCGCAGTGAAATCACTATCGATACATCCGACCTCGATGTGGAAGACCTTATCGCTGATGAAGAAATGGTCATCACATTGACTAAACAAGGTTATATTAAGCGTATTAATGCTAATGTGTACCGTAACCAACATAAGGGTGGGGTTGGCGTTGTAGGTATTAAAACCAAGGAAGACGATTATGTAAACCAAATTATGCATGTTCGTACTCATAATACTTTGCTCTTCTTCACCTCTGATGGTCGTTGCTACCGCTTGAAGGCTTATGAAATTCCAGAAGCTTCTAGCCGTAACTCCCGTGGTACTGCTATGGTTAATGTGTTGCCACTCAATGTAGGGGAACAAGTAACTACTATGATTGACTTGGAAAAGATCCAATCTGATGTGAACCTCTTCTTCGTTACTAAGTTTGGTGTGGTAAAACGGACTAATATTGAGGAATTCCGCAACATTCGCCGGTCTGGCCTTAATGCTATCAACCTAGATGAAGGAGACCGTCTCATTTCTGTGAGCATCACAAATGGTGGCCAAGATATCCTCATTGGTACTAAGAAAGGGATTGCTATCCGCTTTAGTGAAGAAGATGCACGCCTTATGAAGCGGGCTGCCCATGGTGTACGAGGAATCAAACTCAATGCTGGAGATATCGTTGTAGGTGCAGGTGTTTTGGATTCTGACGAAAGTGAATGTCAAGTATTTACAATTTCTGAAGAAGGCTTTGGTAAACGCAATGAAGCAGAAGCTTATACCTTGCAAAAACGCGGTGGTAAGGGGTCTAAAAACTTCAAAATTACCAATAAAACAGGGGATGTAGTAGCCGTAGAAGTCGTTCGTGATGACGATGAAATCATGTTAATTTCTGAACAAGGCAAGATTATCCGCTTTAATATGAATGACATCGCTGTGAAGAAGGGCAAAGCTATCTCTGGTGTGAAAACAC
>URSE01000095.1 GCA_900550455.1 uncultured Veillonella sp.
GAATCCTAGAACTCACAAAGTCTAATAAGAATATTCCTATATTTCTATTAGTCTTAATAGGCTAATAATGATATATTATTAGTATCTAATAGTTTGTTTTTACTAGGAGGCCATCATGCCACTCGTTACGACAAAAGAAATGTTTAAAAAAGCCTATGAAGGCGGTTACGCTGTAGGTGCTTTCAATGTAAACAACATGGAAATCGTGCAAGGGATTGTAGACGCTGCTAAAGAAGAAGAATCCCCATTAATCTTGCAAGTATCCGCAGGGGCCCGCAAGTATGCTAAGCACATCTACTTGGTTAAGTTGGTAGAAGCCGCCTTGGAAGATTCTAACCTACCAATCGCCCTTCACCTTGACCATGGCGATTCCTTCGAAATTTGTAAAGACTGCGTTGATGGCGGTTTCACCTCCGTTATGATTGACGCTTCTCACCACGACTTCGAAGAAAACGTTAAAATCACCAAACAAGTAGTTGAATATGCCCATGCACATGGCGTTGTAGTAGAAGCCGAATTAGGCCGTTTGGCTGGCGTAGAGGATGATGTCAACGTATCCGACAAAGATGCCCGCTTTACCGATCCTGAGCAAGCGGCTGAATTTGTTGAACTCACAGGGGTTGACTCCTTGGCTATCGCCATCGGTACATCCCATGGGGCATACAAATTCAAGGGCGAACCATACCTAGATTTCGATCGCCTCAAAAAGGTTGGGGACCTTCTTCCTAACTTCCCGATCGTCTTACACGGTGCTTCCTCTGTTCTCCCTGAGTTCGTAGCTAAATGCAACGAATACGGTGGCGACATCCCAGGTGCCCAAGGTGTACCAGAACACATGCTTCGCGAAGCAGCTAAAATGGCTGTCTGCAAGATCAACATCGACACAGACCTTCGCTTGGCTATGACCGCATCTGTTCGTGAATTTCTCGCTAAGAACCCTAGCGAATTTGACCCTCGTAAGTACTTGGGCCCTGCACGTTCTGCTATCAAAGGCATGGTACAACATAAGATTAAAGACGTGCTTGGTTCCTCTCACAAGCTATAATCAATGGCTAATGGATTATTAAAGGGAACACTTATCTTAACGATTGCCGGCTTCGTGGTGAAAGCCATAGGATCCATCAACTGGATTCTTCTCTCCCGCATCTTGGGTGGTGAAGGGATTGGGATCTACCAAATGGCTTTCCCAATTTATTTGTTACTCTTACAAGTTTCGAGCGCAGGTGTGCCGATTGCCATCTCCATATTGACGGCAGAACGACTAGCCCTCAGCGATTATACAGGGGCTAAACGGGTCTTCAAGCTATCCTTTATCATGCTCACCATTACAGGCCTCATCGCTAGCTTGGCTATGTACTTTGGTGCGGATTGGCTGATTTCCTCAGGTATCATCACAGAAAGTCGTTCCTACTACTCCATCATCGCTTTAGCGCCAGCGGTCTTCTTTGTCACTTGGATTTCCTGTTTCCGGGGCTACATCCAAGGCTACGAATTAATGGCCCCAACGGCGGTCAGCCAAATCGTGGAACAACTCCTCCGGGTTATTGTCATGCTAGGGGCCGCCGCCCTCTTACTCCCATATGGCCTCCCTGCGGCAGCGGGTGGTGCTAGCCTGGGGGCTGGTGTAGGTGCCTTGGGGGCCTTCCTAGTCCTCCTCTACTACTATTACAAGTTGCCAAAGGCCCCAGCCACAGGTACTAGTTATAGTGGCCCTAGAGAGTCGGGCAAGGATATACTCAGTCGATTGGTGGGCCTGGCCCTACCAATTTCCTTAGCCTCCATTATGTTGCCACTCACGGCCAACCTAGACCTCATCATTGTTCCAAGACGGCTCTTGGCAGCTGGTTTCCCTATGAATGAAGTGACCGAACTCTTCGGTTACCTGACGGGCATGGCGGTGCCACTCATTAACTTGGCTACCATTATAACAGCAGCCTTGGCGACTAGTATTGTCCCTTCTATCTCCCACGCCTTTGCCAAAAGAGATAAAGAAGGGATTTTAAATCGTACTGCAAACTCCATGCGGCTCACCTTTATGGGCACGGTACCATTCACAATTTTGCTCTACGTCTTAGCCGGACCAACAGTAACCCTAATTTACAATGCACCTAAGGCGGAATTGGCTACCCAAATCACAGCCTTCTCCATCTTCTTCCTAGGCATTCACCAGGTTACTACCGGTATTTTACAGGGCCTTAATAAGCCTCGTATCCCAGTTATTAACATGGCCATCGCGTTGATCATCAAGGTCATTCTCAACTGGAACTTGACGGCCATCCCTTGGTTGGGTATCGGTGGTGCGGCTTGGGCTACGGTGGCGGATATAGGCTTTGCAGCCCTCCTCAATCTGATTTACATCAAGAAGTATACGGGCTATTTCCTAGACCTATCACTCCTATGGAAGAATGTGGTTTCAGCTGGTATCATGGGCATCCTCATCTACCTGACCTACCACTACCTCCTCAGCGACCTACCTATGTGGGCTAACTTCATCCTCACTGGCCTAGAAGGTCTCCTCTTATATGTCATCATCATGGTTCTCTTAAAGGGCCTCAACAAAGATGACGGAGCCAATATGCCTATGATTGGACGATTCTTCCGATAACAAGTAACAAAAGAGAACTTCTTTCCCATTGGAATATATCCTTTGGAAAAGAAGTTCTTTTTTTTACCTACACTAGAAAAAGGAGGACTTACTGACCTATAGCCAGTAAGTCCCCCTTAACCTTTACATCCTAGTTTGAAAATTATTTATCCAATTTATCCATATCCAAACGATTCAAGGTGCCTGTGTAGGAATTGTATCTATCAATCATATGATTGTAATGGTCATCGGTTTGATCATTAAGGAAGTCACGAATAGCCCCAACGGTAGTATTTAATTGGTCTTTGCCAGAATTATACTCTGGGCTAGAAACGCTAGAAGAGAGATCTACAATAGCTTGTAACTCTTGGTTGATTGCATTAGCGTCAATTGGTTTGCCACTTTCAAAGCCATCTAATACAGCGGTCAAGCGAAGATGAGCCTCTTGTACGGCTGCGGCATTCTTCTTACCAGCATCCTTCATAGCTTTCAATTCTGCTTCTTGGTTTTCCGTATTGTGCTTATGAACAATATCATTCAATTGGCTATAAGCAGCATCGAATTGGTCATACAGTTGTACATATTTAGGACCCAACTCAGCTTCCTTAGCATAGTTATCAGTTGTATAGGCGTTGGTAGAGAAGTAGGTATTCAATTGATCTGACACAGGAATGATGTCGTTCAAGGATGCCAAAACCTTATCCAATGGTTCCTTCATATCGTCATAAGGGACACCAGCTTCCTTAGCCTTAGTTAACTGTTCTTGTAATTGCTTAAAATTAGGGGTTCCGAAGCTAGTAAGGTGTTCTCCATTCCGCAAGTGCTCAAGGGTTGGCCCATAACTAAAGTTAAAGGTTGCTAGGTTACCATTAAAGGCTCCAATCGCCTTAAGGTATTGGTTAAAGACCTTAGAATCTTGTTCTTGCCCCTTTTGTACGCCCTGTTGCACACCCTTTGCCACATTGGACAGATTACAACCTGTAAATAAGAAGGTTGATGACAAGGTGGCAGCACACAAAACAGCAGTTAGTACTTTTTTACTCATGATTTTCATACTAAATTGATCCCTTTCATCACTATATATGAATATATCTATAACATAATTATATATTATATAAATAATTTATTAAAGATATATTCCAATATTTTATGAATGTATTTCTCAAAAAGAG
>URSE01000096.1 GCA_900550455.1 uncultured Veillonella sp.
CTTCTTTTTATTTATTCTTATTAACTAAACTGTTTATTGTTAGACTAGCCTATGTTTGATGGATTTAGTAGATAAAGAGAAGGGCTTCGATTAGTTTATTCCATGGTATAATGATTACATCTAATTAAAAATGATTATGTAGGTCTAGGCTTATATATAATAGTTTTATTATAAAAGCTTAGGCTTGGGGTGCTTATGAATTTACTGAGACACTATAAACAGATTATTCTCTTGATCTGTCTGCTAGGCATTGTTGCTACAGCTGCCATGCGGATTACGGATATTACTGATTTTGCCATGGGCTTGATTGATGCTTGTATGCCTCTTATTGTTGGGTTCTGCATGGCCTTTGTTCTCAATATTATCGTCAGTCGTTTGGAGCGCATCTTGTGGCCAGGAAAAGGCCATCCCATTGCTCGCCATGCAAGGCGGCCAGTAGCGATACTCTTATCCATCTTTTTGGTGGCCCTCTTTATCGCATTTGTGGTCAGATTGGCTGTACCTCAACTGGCCCACTCCTTAGGCCTTATCGTCATGGCTATTCCTATTGTTTACCAACATGGCTTAGAATTTGTGACTAATCATATGGACATTATTCCAGGTATAACGCCTGATACCATTGTGAGTACCATTCAGGGGCAAACTTGGGTGGGTAATCTGAGCGAGTGGGGTTCTAAGGGTGGTTCTTATGTTGTAAAAACATTAGGAACTGCGGCAGAATGGGTCTTCAATGCCTTGATTGGTCTTTTCTTTGCGGTTTATATACTATTAGACAAAGAAAAGTTATCCTCTCAAACAGCCTCTTTTGCCAAGGCCTATATGAGTACAGAGGCCTATAAGAGATGCTCTCATTGGTTGTCCGTAGCCTATACAACCTTCTCTCAATTCTTTATTGGTCAGTTCTTAGATGCCTTAGTATTAGGTGTTTTTATGGGTGTTACCCTTATGGCCTTTGGCGTGACCTATGCTTGGACTATTGCCTGTGTCATTAGCTTAACGGGTCTTATTCCTATGGTAGGTATCTATATTGGTGCGGTGATTGGTGCTATTATCCTCTTGACAGTGAGTCCTTGGGAAACCGTGGTTTTCCTTATTATTTTAGAGGTAATACACCAAATTGAAAGCAATTTTATTTACCCTCGCATTATTGGCTCTTCTGTCGGTCTTCCCGGTCTTTGGGTATTGGCTGCGGTTATCGTCGGTGGTTCTCTTTATGGCATTGCAGGTATGTTAATTGGCGTACCATTAGTAGCTACCATATATAAGCTCCTCCAAGAGGATGTACGTCATCGAGTGGTGGAAAAGCGGGGAGAGAAATTGTTATAAACTAAGTTCACAGTGTTCTTCGTGTATACCTTCAATCTTTATACATAATTATTTATAACTATAAAAGCCTCTAGAGTGGCTAAAGGCTTTTGTTTGGCCACTATGGCCTTATTTGAATATACCTAATTAAGTATGGTATACTAACGGCATATTATTTTTACTATACCGATGAGAGTGGATGCGGTATATAGGAGGAATTCATGACTAAGAAGACTTTGTCTATAGTAGCAGCGGGCTTGCTCGCTGTGACTGCTTTCTCTGTGACAGCACCAGCAACTGTGCAGGCTAAAGAAAAAAAACCTGATTTGGAAGCAAATATGGTGGTCACTCGCCCTAATAGCACCAATCAATCCATGGTCTTGTCCTTACCGGAAGTAGGGTCTATTTTTGCTAAGAAATATGCCAATACAGCCATCCATTCTGTGGAGTTAAAAACTGATAAATTAAAGTACTTCTACCGGGTAGAAGGCTATTCTATTGGAAATACCTACACGGTTGATATTGATATCGTAACTGGTAAGACATCTAAGGAAAAAATTGGCGGTAAACCAAAGGCCATTATCGGTAATATCTTTAATGTACGTAATGTGGTGCAACCAGAGGTAGCACAAAATACAGCTCAATTGGCCTTGGGTGATGGGGCTGTTGCTAAAGGGTGGAAGTTAACTGCCAAAGACAATGCTATTTCCTACCGCATTTACATGCAACAAGCTGGTATGGAGTCTTATGTAACTGTGGATGCTAAGACTGGTGCTGTAACAGACAAGTCCCAAGCGACTCCAATCCCACCTGAGCCAGAACCAGAACCAGGGACACCGCTTAACAAGCTCTTTGGTTTCTCCCGAGATGATGGATCTGATGACAAATAAATAGGAACTGAGAATATAGGTTTCTATAAGGAAAAAGACCAACCTAGCTTAGCTAGGTTGGTCTTTTTCTTTATATGTTACCAGCGCTTTTCTAAATAGTATTGGGTCCACATGATAACTTCAGAAAGGGAAGGGTGAGGCGTCATTGTCTCGCCTACGGTGATGACAGAATGTGGGTCCATAGGGCGAATAATTCCTTTAGCTCGGGCCTTCTTGGCTCTTTCAGAAGCAATTTCTTCATGAATTGGGATAATCCTAGTAGGACCTGCATTCATGAGATTGACAAAAGGCTGGAAGAGGATAGAGGCTTGGGGGCCGATGACATGCATACCTAATATTGTATTGGTATCGGCATCGACCACAATTTTTACAAAGCCATCATTGGTTTCTCCAGGTATTAGCCCCATGGCAAAGCCCTTGGCCATAGTGGAATAGTGGTTGATGCCTGTTTTTACCTTATAACCCTGCTCTTGCGCTTCTTTTTCGGTAAGGCCTACATGGCCTACCTCAGGATAAGTATAGGTGACAGCAGGGGTCACATCGTAGCGGGCCCAACGCATATCATCAATAGAGTGTGCACGGTAGAGGTTATGGGCGATGATATCCGCTTCGTAATTTGCTTTATGGCGGAATTGGGCACCGCCGTTGACATCACCTAAGGCGTAGATACCATCGACAGATGTTTCAAGAAATTCATTAGTCTTGATCCAACCGCCTGGTAGTTGATCGATATCTGTGTGCTCCAAGCCCAATTCTTCTATAGCAGGTTGGATGCCGGTAGCGATAAGAATCTCTTGAGCTCGTAATTGGGTGACTTGATTGGTGTCGCGATTGCGAACCGTAACCACCTTTTCTCCCTTTTCGACTTGAACGAACTCGATGACAGTGTTGAGGAAAATATTCATATGATCCTTCATATTGTCATAGATGGCTTGGCTAACGGCCTCGTCTTCCTTAGGGAGAAGGCGTACATTACGTTGCACGAGTGTTACTTCTGTACCGGCTGCAGAAAAGACATGGGCAAATTCAGTACCGATTGGGCCGCCGCCTATGACGATGAGAGACTTGTAAGGCTTGTCTGGGTAGTCTTGGCCAAAGAGATTTTCAGAGGTTAGATAGCCCGCTTCTTCCAGACCTGGTGTAGGGGCAACTTTGGAATGGCCCCCTACACCAATGATGATGGTGGGGGCCGTCATGTGAATGCTTTCAGAGCCATCGTTCGGAATCATGTTGATGGTATGATTGTCCACAAAGCTAGCCGTACCCAAAAAAGCATCTGTATTTGGTGCGTCCTCATAATATTTTTGAGTGCCCTTATGGCGGTTGATCACTTCCCAGACCCGCTTGGACATGAGGGACCAGTCAATAGAGGCCGGTGCTGTTTTTATGCCGATATGTTGATAGTCTTCAATTTCACGAATGGCGTTAGCCGCCGTTACCATGACCTTTGTAGGGATACAACCGCGGGTTGCACAGGTGCCGCCAAATTTTGTCTTTTCAATAATAGCTACTTTTTTGCCGGCA
>URSE01000097.1 GCA_900550455.1 uncultured Veillonella sp.
GAGTTCAATAAGTATTCTATCTATATAAGAATTCATGATAAAAGGTGGTACTATGAGCACAAATCTTGAAGTAGGCATCGTTGGCCTTCCAAACGTTGGTAAAAGTACATTGTTTAACGCCATTACAAAGGCTGGTGCAGAAGCGGCTAACTACCCATTCTGTACCATCGAACCAAACGTAGGTGTGGTCGATGTTCCCGATGACCGCCTCCCTAAATTAGCCGACATGTTCAATTCCAAGAAGATTCTTCCTGCGGCTATGCGCTTTGTAGATATCGCAGGCCTCGTAGAAGGCGCTTCCAAAGGCGAAGGTTTGGGCAACAAATTCCTTTCCCACATCCGCCAAGTGGATGCTATCGCTCAAGTTATCCGCTGCTTTGAAGATCCTAACATCACACACGTAGCAGGCTCTATCGACCCAATCCGGGACATCGAAATCATCAATACAGAACTCTGCTTGGCCGATTTGGATTCCGTGGAAAAACGGAAACAACGGATTGAAAAAATTGCTAAGTCTGGTGACAAGGCGGCTCGTGCTGAACTCCCTCTCTTGGACCGTATCATCGAAGCCCTGGGAGAAGCAAACCCTGTCCGCGCCCTTGGCCTCGACGAAGACGAAATGGATATGATCAAGGAGCTTACCCTCTTAACTGCTAAGCCATCCCTCTTCGTCTGCAATATCTCCGAAGACGAAGTAGGTGATTACTCCGCTAACGAGTTAGTTAAAAAAGTAGAAGCTTACGCTGCTAACGAGGGATCTGGCATCGTGGTTGTATCTGCCCGCATAGAATCAGAAATTGCAGAATTATCTGACGAAGAAGCCTCTGCCTTCTTGGCTGACCTTGGGGTTGAAGAATCCGGCCTTAAGAAGCTTATCAAGGCTGCTTATGGTCTTTTAGGCCTCATCAACTACTTCACTGCCGGTCCTATGGAAACCCGTGCTTGGACTATCGTCAATGGCACCAAGGCTCCACAAGCAGCGGGTAAAATCCACTCTGACATTGAAAAAGGCTTTATCCGTGCCGAAATCGTTGCCTTTGATGCCCTCATGGCTTGTGGTTCCCAAAATGCAGCCAAGGAAAAAGGCTTGGTTCGCCTAGAAGGTAAGGACTACGTCATGAAGGACGGGGATGTGACCCACTTCCGCTTCAATGTATAAGATCTTAAATAGGCTCTCATAGGCTAGAAGAAATATAAAAAATGACAAACACTCTTATAGGTCCCAACACTAAAATAGGACCTATAAGAGCAAAAAGGACTGCATAAGATGCCATAAGGCACATCCTATGCAGTCCTTTTTATATGTTACATCATTCTTTACAATCTTTATAAGGCAGAGCCGTCTTCCCTTTTTCATACCAGAAGAAGCCAGACACACTAATACGCCCTTCCTGCATAATCTCCTTAACCTGACCTACCAGAGAAGGATTGATTTCTATAGCTAATCCACAACGGTTGTCTAGTTCCGGCGGTGTCGCCATGAGCTGATGGTGGACTTTCTTCTGGGTCAAGAGCTTGTCCGTCTTATCACCAAAGTAGTAAGAAGTGAAAAGAATGAGTAACTTCTTATTTCCCATCTTACGATTCTCCCCTCCCCTTGAGCTACTTACAAGCTTATAACTTAACTAAGTTGTCCCCTACAATAGCATCGGTAATAGCGTACATATTGGTAATAGAGCCTACCCCTACTTGGTCCTTAAGGCCGTAGAAGTCCAGACAGATGCCACAAGCTCCTATTTCTACACCGGCTTCAGCCAACTTCTTAATCGCTTCCAAATGAACAGAGTCCTTGGTAACCATTTTGACACTACTATTAATAAAATAAATTTTAGACGGTTTTACATCTGCCTCTACTAGGCATACCCAGAAGGTTTTCATAAGGTTACGGCCTAAGTCTTGGCTACCTTCCCCCAAATAATCCTTGGTCATGAGGAGGACACGACCCCCATAATTACTAGCTACTAAAGCGCTACCGCTAGGTCGACTTTCTTGGGATTCCCCTGCATGAGGGGTCATGGTCAAATAAAAGTCCTTTCCATCCTGCCGGATGGCTACTCCATAACCGCGAGACTTACCGAATTTTGCAACATTATCCCGACTCACTTCATTGTCCACAATGGTGGTGAGGATAGCTTCAGGGTTAGCATCAC
The DNA here is from genome assembly GCA_900550455.1 of uncultured Veillonella sp. GTDB lineage: Bacteria > Bacillota > Negativicutes > Veillonellales > Veillonellaceae > Veillonella. The sequence goes on from URSE01000097.1 coordinate 2,151, forward strand.
TGACTTTCTTACTTTCAATGACAGGTTTGGGACACAGGCTGCCACGGACATCAATAGTTATATTTTTTTCAGGCATGATTAGCTCCTTCTTTTCTTACAACAGGGCCTCTTCACTTAGCCCTCAACCCCCTCCTATCTTGTTACCCGGAGGGATAATCCGGAAAAGGCCTCTACCGATCCTATTAGGCTAGCAGCCGGCGTATTTGCCTCTTCTAAGGCCGCGACCAAGGCCGCCCCTTGGTCTCTAGGCAAGGCGAATAGGAGTCCTCCCGATGTTTGTGGATCAAAAAGGATATCCACCCACACAGGATCTAAGTGAGGATCTAGTTGCAGGTCCACAATAGCCTTGCGATTACCATAAGAGGCAGCTGGTACTAGGCCCATTTGAGCCGCCTCGAGGACTTGGTCGAAGAGGGGCAAGTCAAGGGCTTTAATATGAAAGGTCTTCTCTGAAGCCGAAGCCATTTCCACCGCATGACCCACGAGGGAGAAACCAGTCACATCCGTACAGGCATGGATATCAAAGTTCTTGGCCACCTGAGCCGCCCCTTTATTAAGGGTAGACATAGAAATTACAGCCTGCTCTGTCCCCTTTTGGAAAAGGTCTGCCTTGAGGGCGTTGTTCATAATTCCCGTCCCTAATGGCTTGGTGAGGACCAGTACATCCCCCTCTTGGGCTCCCTTATTCTTCCAGATTTTCTGTGGATCGACCTGGCCTGTTACGGACAGGCCGAAGATAGGTTCCTTATTTTCAATGGAATGGCCACCTACTATGACCGCACCAGCCTCTTCCACCATGCTAGCCGCCCCATTGAGAACTTCTGTAAGTACCCCTGCTTCCACTAGAGGCACCGGAAAACCTACGATATTCATAGTCGTCAATGGTTGGCCCCCCATAGCGTACACATCAGACAAGGCATTAGCAGCTGCAATCTTGCCGAAGAGGCTAGGATCATTGACTAAGGGCGTAAAAAAGTCCAGGGTCTGTACTAGGGCAAGGTCTTCTGAAAGCTGGTAAACTCCCGCATCATCAGCACCAGTCATATCAGCTAATACATGATGATCAGTAACCGGACGAACCCCCTGTAAGACCTTATCTAACATATGAGGACCTATCTTGCAGGCACAGCCTCCACTAGTCACATAGTCTGTTAGTTTTATCATCGTCCTCCCCTTCTTCTGTCAGGCGAGACACAATAGACTTAGCTGCCTTTTCAAACTTAGGACGAGCCATGAGAACCTGATGGCCACAACCTGTACAAATCACCATAAAGTCTGTCCCAATCCGCTTAACTTCCATAGTATCTGCCCCACAAGGATGCTTTTTCTTCATGCGCACTATGTCGCCTACCTTATATTTAACAAATGTCATGGAAACCTCCTTTATATATATAATAATTATACTATATTAGGCCTATATAACACCTAGACCCCAAACACATACATTCCTCAAGGGCCTCTAAGCCACTCTCATCTAGCTCATCAA
>URSE01000098.1 GCA_900550455.1 uncultured Veillonella sp.
CAACAAGTCTTTTTTCTAGTAAATTATTATTTTTCTATGAATATAATAACTGTATTGTTCTATATCGTAAGCACATGAAGACTTATTTTAAAGCGGATACATCGCCGATGGCATACATCACTTCATAGGCAAGGCGTACCAATTGAAGACGGTTGTTCTTAATGTCTTCGTCCTTATCCATAATCATAACATCATCAAAGAATTTATTAATGGCAGGAACAAGGGTTTGTGGAAGTGCTACCACTTTAGCATAGTCACGATTATTCCAAGCCTCTTGCGACTCATTATAAGCCGTGAGAGCAGCTTTATAGAGGGCCTTACCGGCTTCTTCCTTGAGGAGGGATTCATCCACCTTGGTGTAGTCCAAATCCTTAACCAAGTTATAAATCCGCGTATAGGCCTGTACCAATTCTTCGTTTTGATCGATTCGGTTATCCATAAGGGCTGTAACCAAACCTTCTGCATCAGCCACAGTAGCAGACTCATTGGACAAGACTAGATCAATCACATCATGTGGAATATGACGGTCCAAGAAGATATTTTTCAAACGCAAGATGAAGAAGTCTCGAACCTGCTTAACCAATTCGTCTTGCTTGTCTTCAGGAACATGCAATAATTGAGCTGCCTTCTTAGCCAAATCTACCATGGAAATATCCCAATTAGAGCTTAGAAGGATATTTAAGATGCCAATAGTTTGACGACGTAAGGCATAAGGGTCTTGAGAGCCTGTTGGAATCAAGCCCCGAGAGAAGGTAGCTACGATATTATCTACCTTATCAATAATGGACAAAACCTTACCCGCTTCTGTTTCTGGCAAGATATCACCTGCAAACCGTGGCAAGTATTGTTCAAAGATTGCTTCAGCTACTTCAGGAGATTCTCCATCCAACAGGGCGTATTGTTTCCCCATTTCACCTTGCAATTCGGTAAATTCAGTAACCATCCCTGTTGTTAGGTCTGTCTTCGCCAATTCAGTAGCACGTTCCAAGGCCACTTGAGCATCTTCGTGAAGTTCTACTTGGTCTGCAAAGAATTTTCCTAATTCCAAGAGGCGAGTAGTCTTATCGGCCAAGTTACCCAATCCTTCTTGGAATACGATTTTCTTTAAGCCTTCTTGGCGATCCACCAACGATTTCTTTCGGTCTTCTTTGAAGAAGAACTTAGCATCATCCAAACGCGCCCGAAGGACCCGTTCATTACCATGCTGTACTACTTCCAAGGACTTTTCATCCCCATTTCGAACAGTGAGGAACATATTGAGAAGCTTTTCTTCCTTGTCCACCATTGGGAAGTAGCGTTGGTGGTCCTTCATAGGTGTCACGATAGCAGCATCAGGCAATTCTAGATAGGATGCATCGAATTGCCCACATAGGGCTGTTGGCCATTCTACGAGGAAGGTTATTTCATCCAAGAGATCGTCATCCCACAAGATAGTGGCACCCTTCTCATCGGCAATGGCTTGCAATTGGCTTTTAATCACTTGGCGACGTTTGTTTTGGTCTACCATAACAAAATTTGCTTCCATGGCATCCATATACTCATTGGCATGATTAATGGTGATGGATTCTTGACCCAAGAATCGATGGCCACGGGATTTTTTACCAGATTGAACTGTAGCAAATTCTACAGGAATAACCTGGTCATCTAAAAGAGCTACCATCCAGCGAAGAGGGCGAACAAATTTATCATCCAAGTTAGCCCAGTGCATGGATTTGCCAAAGGAGAGACCCGTAATGAAGGACGGCAAGGTTGCTTTCAATACATCTTCTGCCTGTAAACCTTTTGTAGTGGTAGTAGCATAGATATAACCATCCTTAGTCACTAAATCCCCTACATCGAGTCCCTTGCCCTTAGCAAAACCAATAGCAGCCTTAGTTGGATTTCCTTCCTTATCAAAAGCGATTTGAACAGAAGGACCTTTGTGCTCTTCTGTCACATCATCAGCTTGGTCTTGAAGGTCAGATACTAAGAGAGTTAAACGACGAGGTGTTCCCATTGTGTCAATAGACCCATAGGAGAGATGTGCTTCCTTGAAGGCCTTAGCAGCAAGATCCTTCAATTGGCGCAAAATGCTAGGCATAAAGCCTGCAGGGATTTCTTCTGTACCAATTTCGAATACAAAATTCTTTGCCATCTTAGTTATCTCCTTTCAACAATGGGAACCCTAATTCATCACGTTTTTCTAGGTAAGCCTTAGCACAAATGCGGGCCAAGGCACGAACACGACCGATAAAGGCAGTCCGTTCAGAAATAGAAATAGCGCCACGGGAATCCAATAAGTTAAATGTATGAGAGCACTTCAATACATAGTCATAGGCTGGCAATACATAGCCTGCAGCACAGACCCGTTTAGCTTCTTTTTCATACATATCAAAGAGGGTGAATAGCATGTCTGTATCAGCAATTTCAAAGTTATAGGCAGATTGTTCCACTTCGTTGGCATGCCATACGTCACCGTAGGTAATCTTGTCATTCCACTTGAGGTCATATACGTTTTCAACCCCCTGGATGTACATAGCCAAGCGTTCTAGACCATAGGTAATTTCTACAGAAACAGGCTTACAGTCGATAGAACCTACTTGTTGGAAGTAGGTAAATTGGGTCACTTCCATGCCATCAAGCCACACTTCCCAGCCTAGGCCCCAAGCTCCCAAAGTAGGAGATTCCCAGTTATCTTCTACAAAGCGGATATCGTGATCAGCTGCATGAATACCCAGGGTTGCCAAGGATTGTAAGTATAGTTCTTGGATATTATCTGGAGATGGTTTCACGATAACCTGAAACTGATGATGTTGGAAAAGACGATTTGGATTATCCCCATAACGTCCATCCGCAGGACGGCGAGATGGTTCCACATAACACACGGCCCATGGTTCTGGTCCAATGGCATGTAAGAAAGTAGCAGGGTTCATCGTACCTGCACCCTTTTCAACATCATACGGGTTAACAACAATACACCCTTGTTGACTCCAGAATTTTTGAAGGTTAAAGATGATCTCTTGGAATGTCATGATATCCTCCGACTCATTCGACTCTTAAAAACAAAAAGCCCCTGTAACGATGTATCGTTACAGGGACGAGCTTACCCGCGGTTCCACCCTATTTGGTCTAGGACCCTCTTTTGGCATTTGTGGGATTTTACTGACCAAATGGCGTTCCTTCCCTTGCTCCCCGGCGCCTTCCATTTCTTCTGTAGGCTCTCACTATCCCTACTCGCTCCTTATGAAACGTACTCTTCCGAGTCATTGCAATGTATAGGTTCATTATAGTTTCTGCACCCTATTTAGTCAACTATAGGCATTTATTGTAGAACTATTAAATGCTATACTTGTGTCAAGATAGTCAGGTGAACTAGGGTCATCACTAAGGTGGTGATACTATGAGCGTCTATGAGGCACTATCACTTATGATAGGATTCGGAGCACTTATAGTCATGATTCTGAAATAGAAAAATGACCTAGTTTAGGAAGTAACTAGGCCATTTTCTGATATACTTAATATTCCAAGATGAGCCTAGTGGAACCAACACCTGGCTATCTCTTTGTTTACACATTATACCA
>URSE01000099.1 GCA_900550455.1 uncultured Veillonella sp.
ATTTCTTATAATTGTCATCTCGTTTATAATGTATTGTTCTAATGAAGACTCAGTTAATGGACGTTTTTTAATTTGGAAATGTTCAATTGAAATGATTAAAGATAAGCCCTTATTGGGATGGGGAACAGGAGGTTTTCAAAAAGTATATATGTATTATCAAGCTGATTATTTTAGGTATAATACCGATGATTATTATTCGTACCTGGCTGATAATGTAAAACATCCATTTAATGAATTCTTATTGATTATTATCGAATATGTGCGTAAAATAGTAAGGTAATCTATTAAGAACGTGAGTCTATGGACTCCTACTATTGAGAGGTCTATTCCCAGAAAGGATTTCCCATGAAATTAGCACAACAAGTTACAGAACATATCTACTGGATTGGCTCTAACGACTGGAAGACAGAACGCTTCGAAAATCTCTTCCCATTGCCAAACGGGGTAACGTACAATTCCTACTTCATCGATGATGAAAAGACAGCTATCATCGACACAGTAGATGAATCTATCCGCCGCGAGTTCTTTGAAAATGTCCTCAAGCTTCTCAACGGCCGCCAATTGGACTACTTGATTATCAACCACATGGAACCTGACCACGGTGCAGGTATCATGGAATTGGTACGCCTCTATCCAAATATCAAAATCATTGGCACTGCCACTACCTTCCGCATGTGCCAACAATTCTTTAACGAGGATTTCAAGAACAATCAAATCGTTGTTAAAGACGGCGATATCACAGACCTTGGCAAGCATAAGCTCGTAACTTACACCATGCCTATGGTTCACTGGCCTGAAGTAACAGCTACCTATGAAAGTACAACAGGGACCCTCTTCTCTGCTGATGCCTTCGGGTCCTTCGGCGTTTTACACGGCAATATCTTCGCCGACCAAATTGACTTCAAGTCTGAATTTGAAGACGAAGCCCGCCGCTACTACACTAACATCGTAGGTAAATACGGTCCACAAGTACAAAATGCCATCAAGAAGTTGTCCTCTTTGAAAATCAATACTATTGCCTCTCTTCATGGTCCAATTTGGCGCACACCTGAAACCGTACAATACATCCTTGAAAAGTATATGTACTGGTCTACCTACAACGCAGAAGAACAGGGGGTTGTCATCGCCTTTGGTTCCATGTACGGCAATACAGCCAACATGGCCCAACACTTGGCTAAACTTCTCGCCCTCCGCGGCATCAACAATATCAAGATGTACGACGTATCGAAAACAGATCCATCCTACATCATCTCCGATGCTTGGAAATACTCCAACCTCGTTTGTGTATCCCCAACCTACAATCTGAACCTCTACCTATCCATGGAAAAATTCTTGCATGAATTATCCGCCTTGAATTTCGCTAACCACCATGTATCCATCGTGGGCAACCACACATGGGCGTCTGCAGCGGCTAAGCGCATGGTTGAACTCTTCACTAACGACTTCAAGAATGTAGACATCGTAGGAGAAGTACTAGATATCAAATCCGCCTTGCATGAGGCCGACTATCCTAAATTCGAAGCCCTCGCTGATGCCATTGCAGAGTCCGTAAAGACAACTGAAATCCAAAATTTCTAAGTTTACGTCTATCCCTACTCTTGTCAGCAGGCTGACTATAAGAGGCTTTCATACATCGCCCTTCCTCTGGAGGGGCGATTTTTCATAGGACCGTGCTATACTAATACAGATATAAATATACTCAGAATCCATTAAGCAGAAAGAAACCGATAATGAAATTTTATACGGACCAGCAAAAACACGATGTTCTGGACCAACCCTTTGCCCAGATTTATCGCAAAATAAATGTTCTCCTTACCGTAGGAGAACTTCTAATGGAAAATGGGGCCAATACCTCCTATATGATTCAACAGATGCATAAAGCTTCAGCCTTTATGGGAATTCCTAAGGAGTATTTGAGCATTCATGTTACCTATACGACCCTCATGATCAATGTGTCCCATGAAAAACACTCCTATACATCCTTTAGAAAGACCCCTAAGCACGGGGTTAATATGACTGTGGTTTATGCAGTAACCAATGTCCTTTGGCGGGCACTCGAACGGAATTACTCTTTAGAATCCTTAGAACACGCCCTGGCCCATATCCAACAATACCCACCGTCCTATTCCGTCCCTGTGAAAGCCTTAGCTTCTGCAGTGGCCTGTGGTGGTTTCTCTATTCTCTTTGGGGGCACCATGGCCTCAGCGCTCATGACCATCGTATGTGCCTTTCTAGGTTTTATGGCTCGCCACCTGTGCTTTAAAAACCATATCAATCCCTATGTAGCTACCATGGTGGCCACCTTTGTCTGTATGGTATCATCCTACGGTTTTTATAAGATCATCCCCGATCAATCACTAGTCTATACCATCATATCCTGCACCCTCTTTATGATTCCGGGAATCCCCTTAATCAATGGAATTATCGATATCATCTCAGACCACTTCATGGCCGGTGTCACCCGCCTCATGTCAACCCTTCTCATCATGTCATCCATGTCCCTGGGGATTGCCATCATGCTCCAGTTCAATATTGATACAACCTTCTTCTTCGCAGGTATCAAACCAAGTTATGTCCTTATTGAGCAACTCCTAGCAGGTTTCGTCGCAGCTAGCCTCTTCGCGGTCATCTTTAATACCCCGTACCGCCTCTTGCCTTATATAGGTCTAGGAGGTATTGTCTGCGTGGGTGTCCGTAATATCCTCTTTATCGATGTAAACTTACCCCTCGCAGCTGCTTCTTTCATTGGATCGGCTGTATCAGCCCTCCTCATAGCCCGTATCACAGCTTATCTCAAGGGGGCGACTACCATCATGATTATTGCCTCTGTCATCCCTTTGATTCCAGGCGTCCTTCTATACCGCTTCATCTCTGATGCCTTCCAATTTTCTACCTTATCCATAAATGATATTCAAGCTTGGTTACAAATTGGTATAACGGGTTTCTTAACAGTTATCGGCATCGCCTCTGGAGCTGCCGTTCCTAACATACTGGCAGATCGCACTATCAACCGTCTCCGTCAGGCCCGGATTGACTCAGCTCTCAAACATCGGCAGGAACTCAGTGAAATGACAGAATGCTCAAGTAGACAAGATGGCCACTTTGTATGCCGCATTCCATCTAAGGGCAAGGAGTTCATAACCTCTGAAGCAGGTCCAGACTCCGTTCGTGAATTGGTTGATCAGGAGTTGAATACAGCTTTCTCACAACTTATGGAAAAAAATACGCCTAAGGATAACTAATTATTTATAAAATTCCAGATAGCTATCAA
>URSE01000100.1 GCA_900550455.1 uncultured Veillonella sp.
ATTAGCCCTAGTTTAAAATACCTATCTCTATCCTTTAAGGACCCGATAAACAAGAATTCGCTCCCTAGCATTGGTCTCCTCAAAGAGGTCAAAGCAAGGGATTTCCTCTATCTCTTCCATGCGTTCATGGCCTTTAAGGAAATCTTCGTAGTCCGGAGAGGGATAGTAGAAGAAAAATTTTATATCCCGTGGACTTTGGTCATAGGATTCCAAAATGTGACCAATAACTTGTTCCAGAATAACTTTAGAAAAAGGATTAAAGAAAAAAGCTCTGTTGGCCTCTACTGGCACCTGAAAGTCTAGTGCATTTTGATGGACGAAACGAGTCCGACTAGCCGATAGGGCCCGCTTTTGATTGCGGAGAGCCCGATCAATTAAACGCTCATCGTATTCGACACCGATGGTTTTACAGCCAGTCTGGTAGGCCAAGAAAAAGGATACTCGCCCCTTGCCACAGCCGTAATCTAAGAGAAGATCGCGCTTTTTTATATACCCAGAATTAGCTAGCCGTTCTAACACGCAGTAATCCGTTGGCTCGTAGGGAAAGTAAAAGGGCGTCGACCGAGAATCATCTCGCCCAGTTGTGCGTATACCCAGGGTCTTATCCCAGGTTTTATCATTATCATTCATGTCTCTTCTTATTGTTCAATAAATCATAGTTGCAATGATTCAAGACGGTCGTTTCTAAATCGCCTAAACTAGTATTCCGTTAAGCAGGCAACATAAAAAAGACACAAATCCTAGGATTTGTGTCTTTTTCTATATAGGTCTTGTATTGACCTATATATTAAGGTCTAAGCCACTACATCAATAGTTTTGCCATCATCCAAGACTTCATGTTTCTTATCTTTCAAAAGAGGAGTCATGGAGTTGAGACCTACACCTAAGGTATAAAGATTATGGCACCAAGCAGCGCTAGCAGGAGTAATCATACCCAATACGCCGGCACCTACCAAACTACCGTTTACAGCAACAATGCCACGATAGTTAGTATTAATCCGTTTCATGAGTTCCATGGAGATTTTACGCAAATCTACCAAGGCTTGTAAATTATCAGAAGAGATTGTTACATTGGCAATTTTTTGAGCAATTGGTGCCCCTTCGTTCATGCCAATGCCAACATGGGCTTCGGACAAGGCTGGAGAATCGTTGATACCATCCCCTACCATCATTACCGTATAGCCTTCTTCTTTGGCTTGTTTTACATAGGCAGCCTTATCTTCTGGTAAAACGCCTGCATGGAATTCATCAATACCCAATTCTTTAGCAACACGAGCCGCATTACGTTCGCTATCGCCAGTCATCATAACAACTTTTTTGACGCCCAAATCGTGGAGATCTTGTATAACCCCTTTGGCTTCATCACGGACAGGGTCCTTAATGCAGATGACCGCCGCTAGGGTGCCACCAATCGCCATATAGATATGAGAAGAGGTATTTGGTAAGTTGTCGAACTTTTCTTGTTCCTTAGCTGGAATTTTGGTCTTTTCATCATCAAAGATGAAATGAGCAGATCCGATACGGCAACGATAGCGCCCTACCTTAGAGGCAATACCGTGTGCCACAATATATTCTACTTCAGAGTGCATTTCCTTATGTGGTGCATTGTGTTCCTTAGCGGCTCGCACAACAGCCTTAGCCATGGAGTGAGGGAAATGTTCTTCTAGGCAAGCAGCCAAGGTCAACATTTCTTCTGCATCGTGGCCATTGAAAGGAATGATTTCTTCGAATTCTGGTTCTGCCTTAGTCAAGGTGCCAGTCTTATCGAAGACAATCATATCAGCAGCAGCGATTTGTTCCAAGAACTTACCGCCCTTAACAGTAACACCTCGTTTAGATGCTTCACCCATAGCGGACAAAACGGACAATGGGATGGACAACTTTAAAGCACAAGAGAAGTCAACCATAATGAAGGACAAGGCCTTAGTTACATTACGAGTCAACAAGAAGGTTAGTGCTGCCCCTAAGAAGGAGAATGGAACCAATCGGTCTGCCATGCGGTAAGCCTTTTGTTCCATGCCAGATTTCATTTGTTCCGATTCTTCGATAAGGGAAACGATCTTTTCATAGCGAGAGTTGTTAGCAGCGCCACGAACAGCCATAATAGCACGGCCATCTTCGACAACGGTACCCGCGTAAACGGAAGCGCCTACATCGCGGCAAACTGCTTCTGCTTCGCCTGTCATAGAAGATTCGTTAACTTGCAAGACCCCTTCGATGATTTCCCCATCCAAAGGGATAACTTCCCCTTGGCGAAGGACAACATGAGCCCCTTCTTGCACATCTTGTACGGCACGAGATACTTCGAGACCATCTTCCAAGACCCACACCTTATCCACATTGAGGGACATAGATTCAGCCAAGTTCAAGACAGACTTACGGTGAGTCCATTCTTCTAGGAGGTCCCCAATACCAAGCAAGTACATAACTGCACCAGCTGTGGAGTAATCCTTTTGCAACAAGGATGCGCCAATAGCGAGCCCATCGAGAACTTCTACAGTGAGTTTACGTTGCCATAAGAGTCTCACCGCTTTTGCGATGTACTTAGTAGCCCGGAACCAAGACCAAGCCATGGCAATTGGAGCTGGCAATACGATACGCCGACCCAAATAAGCCAAGGTATTCTTGATCATTTGTTCCCGGTAGTAACGACTAACCACCCGTGGGGAATAGTCTGTCAAAGCAGGTGCTTGCGCAAGGTCAACTTGACGTAAGGCTTCAACAGCTGTGCGTACAGCATCGATATCCCCATTATGGATAATGGTCACTTCAGCAATTCTCGTGTAGAAGGTAGCTTCTTCAATGGCAGGATCTGCCTTAAGGAGGCTTTCCACATAGGCTGCTTCAGCTTCTGTAAAGCGGTGGCCACTAATTCGTACGCGGAGGCGACGATCTAAGCGGCTAACAACAGAGAACTGTAACATAGTGATATCCCTCTCTGATTATTTGTTTTCTTCGAAGATTTCTTTGTCGCGTTTTTCGTTAATTTCGTTAGCTTCTGCCAAGATATCAGTGGAGGAAGCTTGTACTTTATCAGCTGTTGCCAATACAGAATCTTTAGCGCGAAGGCCAGCAGCTACGATGTTAGCGTATACTTTTTTAGCATCATTGCTTGTCAAAATTTTCAAGCCCAATGTACCCAAAGCCAAGCCAGCAGCGAACAAGTTAGCGTTTTTAAGATTTTTTTGATTGAAGTTGAACATAGGGTGTACTTCCTTTCTCT
>URSE01000101.1 GCA_900550455.1 uncultured Veillonella sp.
GGTGACTTAGATAAGGATTACCATGACCAAGCGGATCTTATCTTTGCTAATCTAACAGTGGATCCTTTGAAGATGCTCCTCCCTGTAATTGGCCAGAAATTGGCTCCAAAAGGAAAGCTTATCATTTCGGGAATCATTGATGATCGTTACCAGGAGATTATGCCTTATATTGAAGCAGACTGGTCTATTGATCGAGAAGTAATTGATGGTTCTTGGCATACCTTTATGTTATCTACAAAGTAGGTCTTACTATATTTTTTTTCTTGACTACTAGTATTTATTTCATGAAAAGGGTCCTATGAAAAAGATTTTTATTTCCAACCCTCTGGATCAAATAATTTATATTCCAGAGCAAGAAACCCACCATCTTTTGCGGGTCTTTCGTCATGATTGTAAAAAGCCAATCCTTGTGACAGGATCTGACCAACGGACGGGTCTTTACTACATAACTGGACAAGAGGAGGGCTGTGCCCAAGCAAAACTTGACCACTATATTGATTTTCAACCTAGAGATTATGATATAGTCCTTGTTCAATCGATCCTTAAGGGGGATAAAATGGACCTGGTTGTGCAAAAATGCACGGAGCTAGACCTAGATAGTCTGTACACTGTAGGCACTAAGAATTGTGTTGCCAAGTATGATAGTAAAAAGCTAAAGGCCAAGGAGGATCGTTGGTCTAAGATTATGCAGGAAGCCTCCCAACAGTGTGGACGCAATGATTTGCCTGATCTTACAGTGGGCTTGTCTCTTGACCAAATTTTAGAGCGGGAAAAGGAGTCTCTTTGTATCCTGGCTTATGAGGCAGAAGAGGGGATGACTCTTCGTAAGGTCTTGACAGATCATCCAGATAAACGGCGGGTAGTCATATTCATTGGTCCAGAAGGGGGCTTTCATGCTGAAGAGGTGGCAACCTTGGCTGACAAGGGTGTTTATGTAGCCTCCTTGGGAAAGACTATTTTACGGGCAGAAACGGCTGCTATTTCTGCGGTGGCTATGGCCAAGTACCAATTGGAACTATAGCAGTGGAAGAGATAAATATGTAGGATGACATGGGTCATCCTAGTTGTTTGATAGAGTAGGAGAGGTATGAAAACAGTAGCTTTTACAACCCTTGGTTGTCGGGTTAATCAATATGATACGGATGCTATGAAAGGCCTCTTTATTAAGGCTGGCTATGAGGTTGTCGATTTTGAAGATCAAGCTGATGTGTATGTCATCAACACTTGTTCTGTAACCCATATGGGGGAAAAGAAATCCCGTCAGCTCATACGTAAGGCTAAACGCCGTAATGAAGCGGCTCATGTTGTCGTTACCGGCTGTTATGCACAATTAGACCCGGATACAATTGCTGCTATTGATGGCGTATCCTTGGTAATTGGTACAGCTAACCGTAATAAGATTGTAGACTTGGTAGAACAAGTAGAGGCAACGGAAAAACAAATCAATGCAGTCCGAGACATAATGGGAGAGTCTTCCTTTGAAGAAATGCCTCTTCATGGCAATGAATTAGATAAGACTAGAGCTTTTATGAAAATCCAAGAGGGCTGCAATAACTACTGTGCCTTCTGTATCATTCCTTATACACGGGGAAAGCTCAAGTCCCGTCTTATTCCTGATATTGTAGAAGAAGCTAAACGTCTCATTGCCAATGGGTACCATGAAATCGTATTGACTGGTATTCACTTGGGTAATTATGGGGTAGAATTGCCAGGTCGTCCTAGCTTGGCAGATGTGGTAAAAGCGCTCTTAGAACTGGATGGTCTCTACCGGATTCGCTTTGGCTCAATCGAGTCAGTCGAAGTATCCGAGGAATTGATCGACCTCATGGCTACAGATAAACGGGTATGCCCTAACTTACATCTACCTTTACAGGCAGGGTCTGATCATGTCTTAAAGCTCATGAACCGCCATTATAATCTGCAAGAATATAAAGATCTCATGGCCCACTTGCGGTCACGCATTCCTGATTTGTCTATTACCACCGACATCATTGCAGGCTTCCCACAAGAGACAGATGAAGACTTTGAGGAAACCTTAAAGACAGTTAAGGAAATTGGTTTTACCCATATCCACGCCTTCCCTTATTCCATCCGGGAGGGAACGCCAGCAGCCACCATGGAAAACCAGGTGCCAGAGGCGGTTAAAAAGACCCGCGTAGCCCTCTTGAATCAACTGGGTGACCAAGGCTATAAGGCCTATGCCCAATCCCGTATAGGGAAGCCTGGTGAAATTCTTATCGAAAAAGAGGAGGATGGCTACTATATCGGCTTAACGAATGAATACCTTCATGGTAAAATTAAAGTACATGGTCAAGGCTATCAACAAGGACAATTAGCCGGTGGTACAATCGTAGGCTTAGAAGGTAACTACGTCATCATCGAATAAGGTCCTAGCAGACTAGAGGTATGATTACGAGCTCACATAAAGGAGAGATTCTATGAGCGACTGTATTTTTTGCAAAATTGTAAATGGGGAAATCCCGGCTAAGAAGGTTTTAGAAAACGATAAATTTCTTGCCTTCTATGACTTGAATCCTGTAGCTAAAGTCCACGTTTTATGCATTCCAAAGGGACACGTGGATAACATTGCAGGTATTACTGACCAAAATGAAGCCTCTGTTACAGGGCTCTTGAGCTTTGTACGGGATGTAGCTAAGGAATTGGGCCTTGATAAAGATGGCTATCGTCTCATTCTCAACACAGGGGAGAAGGCGGGACAGACTGTATTCCATATGCATGCACACCTCTTAGGAGGACAAGAGTTTGGATGGCCTGAAGCCTAACAGCTTTTTTTTCAAAACTCCTAGGGTTGTAGCCAATAAATTATTCGCAATTCCTGTATAAAAATCGGCCGTTACCTATTGACACTGATAGGGGCTCTCGTTATAATATATGCATGTGCGTATGATAAATATCTGCACTTCCCTGATTAAGTTTTGGAGGGAGGGATATAGATGTCTGAAATCAAAGTCGGTAAAAACGAGACCTTGGAAAGTGCTCTTCGCCGCTTCAAACGCTCCTGCCAAAAAGCAGGTGTTTTGTCCGAAGTACGTAAACGCGAACACTACGAAAAACCAAGCGTAAAGAGAAAGAAAAAATCTGAAGCAGCTCGTAAACGCAAATTCAGATAATGAAATAGGAAACCCTGTGCTTGT
>URSE01000102.1 GCA_900550455.1 uncultured Veillonella sp.
AGTTAATAAATTTACGAGGTTTATTATGAAAGATATAAAAGTACTCATTGAGGATTATAAGGATTATGTCCGCAATTTGCGCCGAGACTTTCACCAACATCCTGAGTTATCCAATAAAGAGTTTGAAACCACAAAGCGAATTGCGAAAGAACTCGATGTATTGGGCATTGAATACCAATTAGATACAAATCGCCACACAGGCTTGGTGGGAATTATCAAGGGCAATAAGCCTGGCAAGACGGTGGCTCTCAGGGCTGATATCGATGGTCTTCCTGTAGAGGAACGGACAGGCTTAGACTTTGCTTCTAAGAATCCTGGGACCATGCACGCTTGTGGCCATGATGGTCATATGGCTATCCTCCTAGGGGCAGCCCGTATGCTTATGGATAACCGGGACCAATTGGAGGGGACCGTTTATCTGGTCTTTCAACCAGCGGAAGAAACTGGCTTAGGTGCTCCTGATATGCTAGCCTTTGGGGACTGGTACCAAAAGACCGATACAGTCTTCGGCGGTCACGTATGGTCCGGCCTCGATGCGGGCTTAGTATCCGTTGAAGCTGGCCCTCGTATGGCCTCTTCTGATGTCTTTGATATCCATATCCAAGGTAAGCAAGCCCATGGAGCTCAACCCCAAACGGGTGTGGATGCCCTAGTAGTGGCAGCTGCTATGGTTATGAACCTACAAACCATCGTATCCCGTAATATTTCTGCCCTAGATTCAGCGGTCCTTACCATAGGGTCCATCCAATCGGGGTCTGAGTGGAATATCGTCAACGGAGAAGCTACCATGAAGGGGACGGTCCGCACCTTTAATAAGGCTAAGCGGGATGAGATTATTGAACACATGAAGCGGATTGTGGAACATACAGCATTAGCCTATGGAGCCACAGCTAGCTTAGACTATAAAAAGTGTGTTCCTCCAACTATCAATGAAGAAACCTCCTCAGCCTTGGCAGAGCGGGTGGTAGTAGAAACGTTGGGAGCGGATAAGCTAGTTACGATGCAAAAGGTTATGGCAGGGGAAGACTTTGCTAACTTCTTAGAAGGTAAGCCTGGCTGCTTCGCCTTCATTGGCGTCCGTAACCCGGACTGCGGAGCCCTTTATGATCATCACAATAACAAGTTCAACATGGATGATTCCGTCTTGTCAGCAGCCTCTGCTGTCTATGCTCAGTATGCTATCCAATGGCTGCGGGAGCATAAGTAATTCTTCTATATAGTTTACAAGATAAAAATTGGTGCTATACTGTATATGTAATCACCGATAGGTGATTATATCTATAGAAGGCCCGGCTTGTAAAGGCTAGCCTTTACAATTACATAAGGCGACGGGGAGCTGACTGAAGTCGGCTGAGAGGAGGCATAAGCCTTGACCCATAACCTGATTTGGATAATGCCAACGTAGGGATGACCACAGATATTAAAAGGGGGTACCACATTGGTACCTCCTTTTTTGTAGGCTATAAAAAAGGCCCTCCCAAAGGAGGGCCTAAGGCTTATCAATTAACGGTCGCCATTGAAGATGGAGTTTTTAACGATTACGTAATCCACTTTCTTGATGGCTGTGAGGTTGTGACCACCAGCGTAGGAAATAGCGGACTGCAAGTCTTGTTCCATTTCTGTAAGGGTGTCGTAGATAGAACCCTTAGCAGGGAGGTAGAGTTTTTTACCTTCTACGTTTTTCCGTTCACCCTTTTGGAATTCAGAAGCAGAACCGAAGTATTCCTTACGTGCTTCGCCATCGATCATGACAGTTTTACCTGGGGACTCGATATGACCGGCGAAGAGGGAGCCAATCATAACCATAGTGGCACCGAAACGGATGGACTTAGCGATGTCGCCATGGTCGCGGATACCGCCGTCAGCGATGATCGGTTTTGTAGCTGCCTTAGCGCACCAGCGAACAGCGGCCAATTGCCAACCGCCAGTACCAAAGCCAGTTTTGAGTTTGGTAATACAAACCTTGCCAGGTCCAATACCAACTTTAGTTGCATCAGCGCCAGCATTTTCCAATTCGCGTACCGCTTCTGGGGTGCCGACATTGCCCGCGATAACAAAGGATTCAGGCAAATGTTTTTTGATGTGTTTAATCATTTCGATAACTGCATTGGAATGGCCATGGGCGATATCGATGGTGATGTATTCAGGTGTTAACCCTTCTTTGGCTAATTGATCAACAAATTCAAATTCTTCCGGTTTGATACCGATAGAAATGGAGGAGATGAGACCTTTAGCCTTCATATTTTTAACGAAATCGAGGCGTTTTTCTGGTTGGAATCGATGCATAATGTAGAAGTAGCCAGCTTTTGCTAAGCCTTCTGCCAATTCTTCATCGATGATTGTTTGCATGTTAGCAGGCACAACAGGAAGTTTGAAGGTGTGCTTGCCGAGTTTTACTGTTGTATCGCACTCGCTACGGCTATTTACGATACATTTGTTAGGAATCAATTGTACGTCTTCATAGTCGAAAATGTTCGTTGTGTTAATCATGATGTTTTCTCCTTAAATAGGACCGCCCCATATTGGGCCTGTAATAGTGTAACTTATATTTATTATTTTAGCAAATAGTTTTATATTCGTTCGTTTATGGCTCGCTAAATAGGAACAGAAAAATATAAAAATTCGATACGATTTGAACTATTAAAAAAAGGAGTATAAAATGTTCGGAAAATCTACTAAAATGCTTGTGGAAGCAGGTATGTCCATTGCCATCGCCTTTGTCTTGCACCTTATCACGCTCTTCCATATGCCACAAGGAGGGTCTATTACAGCAGCCCATCTAGTACCTCTCTTGCTATTTGCCTTCCGCTGGGGTGGTAAGGCTGGGATAGTTGTAGGTTTTGTTTATGGTTTGGTACAATTCCTTTTAGGGTTTAAGTTCTCCATCCATATTGCCTCTATCTTCTTGGATTATGGGCTTGCTTATGCCATGATTGGTGTGGCGGGTTTCTTTAGAGACTCTAAAGTGGATTTGGTCTGTGGGACTTTCGTGGCTTGCTTCCTCCGCTTATGTGTAAGTGTTATTTCTGGGGCTGTTATCTTTGGTGCCTATGCTCCAGAGGGTACTAATCCATGGATTTATTCTA
>URSE01000103.1 GCA_900550455.1 uncultured Veillonella sp.
AATATAGGCTAAAATCTATTTTTTGTAATAACAGCCTTGACAAAAAAAAGTAGGACTCATTGAGTCCTACTCGTATTCTATATACGTATCAATCAGCTAGCCTATTAATTTTCATAAGCTATAGTTTAACCTTGGAGACATCTTCTTAGGAACGGAAGTTAGTGAATTGTAATTCTACTGGCACATCTAAATTCTTAAGCATTTGGATAACTGCTTGTAAGTCATCCTTATCCTTGCCGGACACCCGTACTTGATCACCTTGGATAGAAGCCTGCACCTTGATTTTCATATCCTTAATGGCCTTGGTTACTTTTTTGGCATTCTCCTGAGAAATACCTTTTTTAATAGTCACCAATTGACGAACAGTAGCGCCAGATGCTGCCTCAACCTTGCCGAATTCAAGATTCTTAATGGATACATTTCGCTTTACCATCTTGCCCTTAAGGACATCTACAACAGCACCCAATTTATATTCATCGTCGCCGATAAGTTTAATTGTATCGCCTTCCAAGGAAATTTCAGATTTAGATCCGCGGAAATCATACCGTGTACCGATTTCTTTAATCGCTTGATTTACTGCATTATCAACTTCTTGCATATCTACTTCAGATACAACGTCGAAGGAACAATCTTTTGCCATACTAGGTCTCCTTTATCATACATAAGCATAGCTATGCTCAACTTATCTCATAAAGGCTCATAGGAGCTTCCCTTTATTATACCCTATATCTTACCACTGACCAATAAGGCCCTGCACCCAAAGACTAACTAGGGATATGGCCACCCAACAGAGACCGCCTAATGCTAGTACAGGACCACCAGATCTGACCAGGGTAACTACATTTGTAGTAAGACCTATGGCCATCATGGCCATGATTATCATAAACTTAGCTATTTCTTTAAAGGGATCAAAAATGTCTTTACTTATCCCTAAAAAAGTTGCTAAGGTCGTGATTAAAGAGGCTAGGATAAAATAAATGATAAAA
Organism: uncultured Veillonella sp.; assembly: GCA_900550455.1. GTDB lineage: Bacteria > Bacillota > Negativicutes > Veillonellales > Veillonellaceae > Veillonella. The sequence continues at coordinate 987 of URSE01000103.1, forward strand.
CGAGGTAATATACTAGCTATACTTCCCCCCTGCCTATGGCCCTCTTGAGACCGCTTGGTCTTCATTGTCTCATAGACGCCTAAGGCTAGTGTAATAGGAATGATGGCACAGGTTCGTGTCAGTTTCACTATGGTTGCATACTCCAATGCGTGAGCACCAGGATGCATTTCATCCCAAATGGCTGCTGTAGCTGTTACAGAAGAAGTATCATTAACGGCAGTCCCCGCAAAGAGGCCAAAACCCATGTTGGAAAGGCCTAACAAATCACCTAGGTTAGGAAAGACAAAAGCGGCAATGACATTAAAGAAAAAGACTACAGAGATAGCTTGAGCGATTTGACTACCATCAGCTTTGATAACAGGAGCTGTGGCAGCAATGGCAGAGCCACCACAAATAGATGAGCCCACCCCAACGAGGACTGCTGACTTAGCTTCTACCTTGAGTATCTTATAAGCCAGATAGGCTACGACTAAAGACGTTGCTATGGTCGAAATAATAACTGGCAGGGAGTATAGGCCAACATGGATAACTTCTCCAATATTGAGACCAAATCCCAAGAAGATAACCGCATATTGGAGTACCTTCTTAGCTGTAAAGCCAATACCCTCCTCCGTGTAAGATCGATTTGTATAAAAAATACCTAGGATAATGCCCAAAATAATTGCAAATATTGGCCCCCCTACCATGGGGACCAACTTACCCAAGAAATAACAAGGTAAGGCCAAGACAAAGCAAAGGGCTAAGCCTGCGCCCTTAGAGGATAGAAAAGTCATACAAACTCCTTATAGAATATCTACATATACTTTTATTATACACAAGTCAAAGAGACCCTAGCTAGTAAACTAGTGTCTCTTTATATCTATAGATAGTTTTATCTGGAAGTCTCTTTCTCTTAAAAGGCTTCCTTCAAAATAGTCATAACGTCTTCCTTAGTCAATGTCTTATAACCACCTGTTAGAAGGATGGTCGATTCAGCAATTGCTGGAAGCATTTCTTCCTGGGTATTGAGCTCCCGTAAATTACTAGCCATCCCCATTTCTTTGATATAAGCACCAAGGGCATCAATACCAGCCAAAGCAGCTTGGTCTTCTGTCATGCCATCTGTATTAATCCCCCATACAACATTGGCAAAGCGAACAAATTTATCAGGGTTATTTTTATAGACCATTTTATAATATGGCACTGATACAGCAGACAAACCCATACCATGGGCACAGTCAGTATAAGCACCTAGTTGATGTTCAATCATATGTACTTCCCAGTCACCCCCCTGTTTACCTAAAGCCAACATAGTGTTAAGGGCTAAAGAAGCAGCCCACATAATATTAGACCGTGCTTCGTAGTTATGGGGATCAGCCTTAGCCTGGCGTCCTGCACGTATAAGAGACCTTAGCAAACCTTCAATAAGGTAATCTGTCACATTGTCATCAGTGCCGGCAAAGTATTGTTCCATCAAATGGGACATAGCATCAAAGATACCAGATAACATTTGGTATTCAGGGACACTATAGGTAAGTTCAGGATTTAAAATAGAAAATTGAGGAAACATATTGGATTCAAAATTACGGCCATTCTTAAGTTTTTTTGCTTCATTTGTGATAACCGAACCGCCATTCATTTCTGATCCAGTCCCTACCATGGTCAAAACGGTTCCAATAGGAACAATCTTATGGGTAACCGGTTCCCAGTTTACATAATACTTTTCCCAAGGGTCGCCTTCTGCATAGGCTGCTACAGAAATACCCTTAGCACAATCGATAACAGACCCACCACCTACAGCTAGAATGAAGTCTACCTTATGGTCACGTACTAGACGGGCTCCTTCCAACATTTGATTCAGGGTAGGATTGGACTTAATACCAGAATACTCAACTACAGTCTTGCCAGCTTCCTTAAGGATAGCCATAACCTTATCATAGATACCATTTTTTTTAATGGAAGAACGACCATAGGTCAACATAACGGTAGGACCCACCTTAACTAATTCAGGACCCAATTGTTCTAGCGCATCCTTGCCAAAATGGATACGGGTAGGAATGTCATATGTAAAATTTCCCTGCATAATAAACCTCCAATACATCATGTATATATCT
>URSE01000104.1 GCA_900550455.1 uncultured Veillonella sp.
TCCTTATTTACGAGTGTAAGTAAATCCTACAACTATGTTCAGTATAGCATAGATTGAAAAGTATAGATATTTATTATCATTTAGAAAAACTAATTGATAATGTTGAGATAATAGATTATACTAAGTAAGGTTCTTATCCTGTAAGAATCTGAAGTCTATTAGGGTTATACTTGTGTCTATAGGTGCATATATGAAAGAATTTTTGGTCAAATGGCATATTGTTAATGGGACGGCTTCTCCTGATGTGCAACGTTATCAAGTGGGCCGTTTCGCGGGAATTTTGGGGGTCATCTTTAATGGCCTTATCTTTATAGCTGAGTTTGTACTGGGCCTTATGACGGGTTCTATTGCCCTTATTTCTGATGCAGTTCATAATGTTACGGACGTAGGGGGCTCGCTCTTATCCCTTTTAAGTTTTGCTCTTACTCACCGTCATGCAGATAAGGAGCATCCTTATGGTCATGGGCGCTTTGAATATCTTTTATCCATTGGTTTTTCCATGATTCTCTTCTTTATCGCTATTCAGTTAGCTATGGAGTCTTATGATCGGATTCTTCAACCAAAATTGGTCGATGTATCAGGCTTGATGATTGTCTGCATGGTTTTCGCTATGGTGGTTAAGTTTTCCTTGAGTCGTATTTTGAAGTCCTTAGGGATAGCTATTAATTCGCCTATTCTACAGGCTAACGCTAAGGACTCCCTGTCGGATGTCTTTGCTACGGCAGCTATTCTGATTGGCCTTGTTGTGGCAGCGATCTTCCAAGTGGATATTGATGGTTACTTGGGGATCTTGGTAGCCTTGCTTATTGTACATGCTGCTTGGGATGTTTTGAAGGATTCCACTAACCGAATTTTAGGTGAAGTCCCTTCTGAGGAGCATGTAGAGGCGATCAAGCGCTTTGTTCTTTCTTACAAAGGGGTGCTAGGCGTTCATGATCTTTTAATTCATGACTATGGGCCAGGTAATGAGTATGCTTCAATTCATATAGAAATGGATGCCTCTATGGATCCTATGTCTAGTCACAATATTCTTGACCGAATTGAGCAAGATATGCATGAAAAAATGGGCATTATTTTGACAACTCACTTAGACCCATTAGTACAAGATAAACTAACAAAATTCTGGGCAAAACGATTGATGGAGTTGGTTAAGGCTTATGGGCCTGACTATGAGGTTCATGATGTTCGAGTAATACGCACTGGCTCTATGGACCGCCGCCTGGAGTTTATTATGATTATACCTATTGAAGATTCGAAGAAGGCGGATTATCTACAACGGGTTATTACTACGACCCTTCAACTTATGGCGCCGGAATATGCGATTCAAATGCGAATCAATTGGATTCGGTAATAGAAAAGCTCCCTCACTGTGTGAGGGAGCTTTTCTATTACGTGTATACCCATATGAAAAGGCTCCTAGCTTGGCTAGGAGCCTGATAAAGGAGTTGCCTTATGAGATGGATTAGTCCCAGTCGGACCGATAGCCTCGTTTACGGTAGTCAGCAGCTGCCGTAAAGAGAATATCAGTAGAGGAGTTGAGAGCTGTTTCTGTGGAGTCTTGAAGGACACCGATAATGAAGCCGACCCCTACCACTTGCATGGCTACGTCGTTGGAAATGCCGAATAGGGAACAGGCCAAAGGAATCAAGAGAAGGGAACCACCAGCTACACCAGAAGCACCACAGGCGCCAATAGCAGCAATGATGGATAAGAGAATTGTAGTAGGTGTATCCACAGTAATCCCTAATGTGTTAACGGCAGCAAGTGTCATGACAGTGATGGTGATAGCTGCACCGCCCATGTTTACAGTAGCTCCCAAAGGAATGGATACGGAATAAATATCAGGGGATAATTTCAAGCGTTTAGCCAAGTCTAAGTTGACTGGAATGTTAGCGGCAGAGGACCGGGTGAAGAAGGCGGTAATACCGGATTCACGGATACACTTGAAAACGAGAGGGTACGGGTTGCGTTTGATGACAAGAGCTACAAGGATTGGGTTGATGACGAAGGCAACTAGCAACATAGTACCTAGAAGGATAACCAATAGTTGTACATAGCTGAGTAGTGCTTCAATCCCGTTAGTAGCGATAGCATCAGCCACAAGCCCCATGATCCCAAGAGGGGCTAAGTGGATAATCCAGGTTACAACTTTAGCAACGGCAGAAGAAATAGCATCAAATACTTCTTTGGAACCACTTGGCGCATGCTTGAGGGCGAAACCAAAAAGAATAGCCCAGCCTAGAATACCGATGTAGTTACCCTCCAGGAGGGCATGGACTGGATTGTCCACGATGTTCTTGAGAAGTGTTGTAAGGACCGCTGTAATCCCTTCTGGGGCGGCTTGCTTTACATCAGCCATTTGCAAGTGTAAGGTGGTTGGGAAGAAGTGGGATACAATAACAGCTGTTACTGCTGCTACGAAGGTAGCTAATACATAGAGCATAACAACTGTAGACATCCCCGTTTTTTCACCGGTCTTTTGCTTGGAAATGGCAGATAGGACGAGGAAGAAAACGAGAACAGGGGCAATCCCTTTGAGAGCGCCTACGAAGAGGGTCCCTAAGAGGGCTAAGTCTTTGGCTGCTTCTGGTGCTAGTAAGGCTACGACAATACCTATGATGAGACCTACAATAATTTGCTTGATGAGGCTCACCCGGTTGATGGCTTGGAATATGGCTTTCATAAGGTAATCTCCTAAAAAACACAAGTTAAAATATCCTTTGTTAATGGACAAATGTAATTATACAAAATACACCGCAGGACTGCAAGGCTTTTTGTAAGAAACACAAAAGAAGTAAAATTATCGGACGATGGAAAGGATCTGTACCGCTATGCGAGACAGATGATCGATCTGCAGAAAAAAATAGAAGAACGGTTTGAAACA
>URSE01000105.1 GCA_900550455.1 uncultured Veillonella sp.
GAAAATTATCGTAAGTACAAAGGAGTATTAAAATGGCAGAATTAAAAGGTTCTAATACTGAAAAAAATCTTCAAGCAGCATTTGCTGGCGAATCTCAAGCATTCCAAAAATATTCTTACTACGCTAGCGCAGCTAAAAAAGCTGGTTACAACAAATTGGCTGCATACTTCGAAGAAACAGCTCACAACGAAATGGCTCACGCTAAATTGTGGTTCAAAAACTTGCATGGTGGCGAAGTTCCAACTGATATGTTCTTGAACTTAGAAGATGCCGCAGCTGGTGAAAACTACGAACAATCCGAAATGTATCCTTCCTTCGCTGCTGTAGCTAAAGAAGAAGGCTTCACAAAGATTGCTTACCTATTGGAACAAGTTGGTAAAATCGAAGCTCGCCATGAACAACGTTACAGAGAATTGGCTGCTGAAATCAAAGATGAAATCGCTTTCAAATCCGGCGAACCTGTTGCATGGATCTGCGCTAACTGTGGTTACATCCACGTAGGTACTGAAGCTCCTCAAGTTTGCCCTGTATGTGCTCATCCACGTGCATTCTTCGAACGTTTCCGCGAAGAAAAACCTTTGATCTAATGTAAGATTAAAAATGTAGGGGTTCCCCCTCTCCCATCAGGGATATAAAAAGACACCCGCTCATCTACGAGCAGGTGTCTTTTTATATTCAGATTCCATTTTCATAACCTTACTCACTTAAGCTTGGTCAATTCTCCCTCTTCACAGGTCCAGTGATAATCTGCGACGCGAGCCGCCTCTTCTGGGTCATGAGTAACCCAGAGACAAGGGATAGCCCATTTTTTAATAATAGTCTGCAAGTCTGTCTGTAGCTTTAACTTGAGGTCCCAGTCCAAATTTGATAGGGGTTCATCCAAGAGAAGGAGCTTGGGCTTAGAATACAGGGCCCTAGCCAAAGCTACCCGCTGCTGTTCTCCACCAGACAAGCTAGATACTCGTTGCTTCCTATATTTCTCAATGCCCAAGGATAGGAGTAAATCATCCAAAAGGGCTTGATCTCCTCGTTTGGAATAAATAATATTAGCTTCTACTGTCATGTGAGGAAAAACCATATTTCCCTGTGGCATATAGCCTACTTGACGATCCTGAGGCCGTATAAATAAGCGCTTATCCACACGAACCCAATCTTGATCATCACAGCGAATAAATCCGCTTTCAACTGTAACCAAGCCAGCTAATGCTTTAATCAATGTGGATTTGCCAGACCCAGACGAACCCGTTAAGACGGTTATCCCCTGATCCAATTGTCCTTGCACCGATACGGAGAAGTGAGACCGTTTGACAGTTATAGAGAATTCAATCACAGGACTACCTCCTCCCAGAACCTAGCACACTTTGCTGGGTTAACATACGGATAGAAAACAAAAGCGCTAGCGTTAGCAGACAAATATAAGCAACCAGTTCAAAGGCCTGCATATACTGCCCTGCTTCTGCATAGGTATATATAGCTAACGGCATGGTCCGCGTCATACCAGGAATATTGCCTGCAATCAGGATGGTAGCACCAAACTCACCGGTAGCTCGGCAGAAAGCCAGGATAGCTCCAGACAAAAGACCTCTCCATGCTAAAGGCAAAGAAATAGTCCAAAAGATTCGCCATTCAGATGCCCCTAAAGTTCTAGCAACATCTTCCATATTCCCATCTACAGACTCTAAGGCAGCCCGTAAGGACTGGTAGAACAAGGGAAAGGCTACGACAGCGGATGCCACAATAGCGCCCAGTGCTGAGAAGACAATCCGAATACCATGGGCCTCTAACCAGGCGCCAAAACTATAGCCTGGTGTAAAAACCAAGAGCAAGGCAAAGCCGATAACTACAGGTGGTAAAACTAGTGGCAAGGTGAGGACCGCATCAATCACAGCTAAGCACCGCCAATGATAACGGTGCATGATATAATTCCATGCGATCCCTACTACAATTACTAAAACAAGGGCTATAGACGCTACGTAAATGGATAAGACAAATGGGCTCATGAAACCTCCTCATATAGGTAAAGGGCCCTAAGGCCCTTTACACATTACTTCTGATTATTTTGCTGCAGAAGCAAAACCATGTGCTTCCAAAATCGCTTGTGCGTCTTGGCTCATCAAGTAGTCGTAGAATTCACGAGTCAACTTGCTATCATTCTTACTAACAATACCTACAGGATATACGATTGGATCGTGGCTATCATCACCTGTGCTGTCAGTGATTTGCAATTTATCACCGCCTGCAATGGCATCGGTTTTATAAACAAAGCCCACATCTCCCGCTCCTTGACTGATATAAGCCAATACAGCGCGCACATCCTTAGCAAATACGAGTTGCCCTTGTACTTGGTCCCACAAGTTAGCCTTTTGCAAGGCTTGTTGTGCATAGCGACCAGCCGGTACAGTATCAATATTGCCGATTACGATACGACCTTGTCCCTTAATATTTTCCATGCTCACCGGTGTATGCCCAGCAGGTACAATCAACACCAATTCATTCTTAACCAAAGGTTTTACATCGGATACAAGATTTTTGTCTTGTAATAGCTTCATATTCTTTTCGTCCGCGGAAATGAAGAGATTTGCGGGTGCCCCGCCTTCAATTTGTTGACGCAAGGTACCAGACCCAGCGTAGTTGATCACCAATTGATCGTCAGACAGACCTTTGGCCTTTTTAAAGTTGCCTGCGATTTCATCCATAGATTCCTTGAGGCTAGCTGCAGCTTGAACAGTAATGGTCTCATGGGAATCTTGTTGGCTCAATCCACAGCCTACAAAGAGCGCCATGGTAGCAATCAAAAAGATAAAGGAGAAATGTTTTAATGTTATTTTCATCTTTTTATTCCTTATAAATATTAGATGAATAAAT
>URSE01000106.1 GCA_900550455.1 uncultured Veillonella sp.
AAATGATGTAGATGTTTCTCAGTGAATGTTTTGTATAAAATAAATTTTTATGCAAAATTGCTTGCATTATTATACAGCTATATGTATAATTAGGTCATCCATTGAAAAAGAAGTTATTTTATAATTTTGCTTTAGTAATTAGACATAGAGGTAAGACCCATGACAAAGAAAGAATCCATTAAGAAAGTTGTTCTCGCTTATTCCGGTGGTTTAGACACATCTGTTATTATCCCTTGGTTGAAAGAAAACTATGGGTGCCAAGTTATCGCTGTTTGCGTTGATTTGGGCCAGCCAGAAGATTATGAAGCCGTTGAGAAAAAGGCATATAAGTCCGGTGCTTCTAAGGCATACATCGTAGATGCTAAGGAGGAGTTCGTAGCCAACTATGTATGGCCTACTGTTAAAGCTGGTGCTGTATACGAAGGTAAGTATCTCTTAGGGACCTCCTTTGCGCGGCCTTTGATTGGCAAAATCTTGGTGGATATAGCTAAGCAAGAGGGGGCCGATGCCATTGCCCATGGGGCCACTGGCAAAGGCAATGACCAAGTACGGTTTGAGTTGGCCATTAAGGCCTTGGCTCCGAACACAAAAATCATCGCGCCTTGGCGGGAATGGGACTTTAAGGGGCGGGAGGAATTGATGGCCTTTGCTGCCAAGCATGATATTCCTGTAGTAGCAACTAAGTCTCATCCGTATTCTATGGACCAAAACGTATGGCACTTGTCCCATGAAGGAGGCGATTTAGAAAATCCTGCCAATGCGCCAAAGGATGATGTGTACTTGGTAACGCATACGCCAGAAGAAGCTCCAGATCAAGCAGGGTATGTAACTATCGACTTTGTGGAAGGGGTGCCTGTAGCTGTTGATGGCAAAGCTGGGTCTCCTTTGGAAATTCTTGAGTCCCTTAACGAAATTGGTGCCCATTATGGGGTTGGTGTAGTTGATATCGTAGAAAACAGATTGGTAGGTATGAAGTCTCGGGGTGTTTATGAAAACCCAGGGGGATCTATCATCATGTATGCTCACAGAGAGTTGGAGTATTTGACCTTGGATAGAGCGACTTACCACTATAAGGAATTGATTGCAAACAAGTATGCGGAATTGGTTTATGATGGCATGTGGTTTGCCCCTCTTATGACAGCCTTGCAAGCCTTTGTTGATGCAACGCAAAAGACCGTAAGTGGTCAAGTAACTTTAAAACTCTACAAGGGGAATATTATTTCCGCAGGTGCTACTAGTCCATATTCCTTGTACAATCAAGAATTTGTAACCTTCGAAGAAGATGATGTTTATAACCAAGCTGATGCAGAAGGATTTATCAATCTCTTCGGACTCCCATTGACGATTAATGCATTGATGAAAGAAAAGGCAGGTCTGAAATAATGGCTAAATTATGGGGCGGTCGTTTTTCTAAAGGGACAGACAAGGCGGTAGAAGATTTTACCTCTTCTATTTCCTTCGACAACCGCATGTATGCGGAAGATATTGCAGGCTCTAAGGCTCATGCTATGATGCTAGCTAAGCAAGAGATCATATCCCAGGCTGATGCAGATGCTATTGTAAGTGGCCTGACTGCTATCAAAAATCAAATCGAGGAGGGGAAATTTGACTTCTCCTTGTCCTTGGAAGATATTCATATGAATATTGAAAAGCGCCTCACCGATGCTATAGGTGAGGCTGGGGGTCGCCTTCATACAGGTCGGTCTCGGAATGATCAATGTGCCGTAGACCTCCATATGTTGGTGAAAAAGGCCGTGGTTACTATGGGGCACTTGCTCGTGGATCTACAAAAGGCCCTCCTGGAAGTAGCAAGGAAGCATCAGGATGTAATTATGCCTGGTTATACCCACCTTCAACGGGCTCAGCCAGTTCTCTTTGCCCATCATATGATGGCCTATTTCTCCATGTTGGAACGGGATTTTGACCGCCTTCACATGATTTATAAGCATGCGGATATTATGCCTTTAGGTGCGGGTGCCTTGGCAGGTTCCACCTATGGTATTGACCAGGCTTATACGCAGAAGCTATTAGGTTTCTCGAAAATCTATGAAAATTCCATGGATGCTGTATCTGACCGAGACTATGTCTTAGACTTTTTGCACTTTGCATCCTCAGTTATGATGCATTTGTCTCGCTTGAGCGAGGAACTTATTCTCTGGTCTTCCTCGGAGTTCCGCTTCATCGAATTGGATGATGCTCACTGCACGGGTTCCTCCATTATGCCGCAAAAGAAAAATCCTGATGTATGTGAATTGGTAAGGGGAAAGACGGGGCGGACCTATGGTCACCTCCTAGGCCTTTATACAACCCTTAAGGGGTTACCTCTGACCTATAATAAGGATATGCAAGAAGATAAGGAAGGGATATTTGATGCTATCGACACCTTGACCTTTGCTTTATCCATTAATGCGGCTATGATTCGGGGAATGAAGGTCAATGGACAACATATGCATGATGTCCTGAAAGATGACTTCTCTAATGCCACCGATATGGCTGATTATCTGGCTAAAAAGGGAGTTCCTTTCCGGGAGGCTCATGCTATCGTAGGCCAGGCAGTGAGCCATTGTATCGACCAGGGATGTGTCCTTCTGGATTTATCACTAGAGGATTTTAAAAAGATTTCCTCCCACTTTGATGCGGATATTATGGATGTTCTCCAAATCGAAGCTTGTGTCGCAGGTCGGTCTAATTACTCTGGCACAGCCCCTCAATGCGTAGCTCGCCAAGAGGTGCAGGGGGCCCTTTTGATCCAACAAGAAGAAGAACAACTTGCCCTTTGGGCAGCCAATTGTCAAATTGCAGAAGACTTATAATTATGGATT
>URSE01000107.1 GCA_900550455.1 uncultured Veillonella sp.
GATTTTATACACATTTGTCTTAAAGCTTTATATAATAGAACTATAGCCTTATTAGGTTCGTTATGAATATTCTTAGGAGGTTCCTATGGCTGATCAATACACATTTACATCTATGATGCCAGGTGCTCAAGATAAGGGCTACCGGGCTGACCAATACATCGTCTGGGGGGCCGGTCGCGCCGCTGCTTTGGCCTTGGCGCCTCGTTTTTCCACAGTAGCCCTCTTGGGCAATGCGGCCTATATGGTAACTCGCCTTGCACAAGTTCACGAAGTAGACCTTAAAACAGGTGCTATTACTGGTTTTGTAGCTGGTCTTGCTACAGCAGTTACTACTGCAGCCGTATCCCTCTTAGTGCCAATTCAAGCAGTTCGTATTCCTGTGGCTGTAGGCCTTACTTTTGCTATTGGTAAAGCGGCTAACATGTGGATCGAAGACGGCATGCCTGCTGATATCAGCCGTTATAAACCTATGTTGGATTCCTGGATGGAAGAAGGGAAGGCTTTAGCTGCTTCCTTTGCCGCTGCAGGCTATCAAAACTTGCCACAAGGGGGTAAGGACCTTTGGGATGGCATGGAAAATGAAGCTAACTGGTATGCGGATAAACTCAAAGATCAATACGATAAAAAAGTCTCCCCTGCTGTAGAAAAATGGGATAAGGAAACTAAGTATGTCGTTCATGATAAGGCGGCGCACGCCGTATCTCAAGTAACTGATCGTGTATCCTCTGCCGTAGATAAGGCTAGTAATGCAGTCGGTGATGCAGCCGCTGTAGCAAGTGATAAGGCTAGTGAAGCTTATGCTACTGTATCCACCAAGGCTAACGATACAAAAGAAGCTCTCTCTGATGCAGTGGAAAAAGCACAAGCTAAGGCTGCTGATGTGAAAGAATCTATTAAAGACGGTGTCGCAACAGCGCAAGCGACGGCTGGTCTGGCTAAGGATATGGCCAAGGTAACAGCTCAACAAGTGAAGGAACAAGTGGCTAACAAACTTGGTAAATAGGTGATCCTATGAAATTAACAAGTCTAATCAAGTATGGGAAGTTCTTTTCTAATCGTAAGTTCTTATCCTTTATGTCTAATCTATCTGGCAAGTTTGTCTTCATGCGTCGGGCTCTCATCCTCTTTTACTGCTTGCGAGATCCTGATACGCCTAAATACGTTAAGGTGATTATTGCAGGAGCCTTGGGATATCTTATGGCTCCAATTGATATTTTGCCGGATACCATCGCGGGGCTCGGGTGGTTAGACGATATGGCAGTGTTAGGCCTAGCCTTTAAGGTGGCCAATAAGTACGTAAAGGATATCCATAAGGATAAGGCGAAAAAGTTCGTTCCCTTCGGAAAAGAAAATATGGATTAGAAAACGGAGGCCTCGCCTCCGTTTTTTATAACTGTGTGATTTTATTGACAGTCTCAGTCCATGAGAATAGAATAAACTCTGTGATTCTCAAGAGGATATAAGAATGTATAGTGTTAAATTAAAGGTGCGGTTTTACGAAACGGATATGATGGGCATTGCCCATCATTCTAATCATTTCCGTTGGTTTGAACTGGCCCGAGTAGAATATTTGCGCCATTTAGGCGTCAACCTATGGGATATGATGGACGAAGACATCGTCTTTCCTATTGCCCATGTCCACTGTGACTATAAAGAGCCTGCCAAGTATGATGATGCCATTCGGATTGACACCTACTTGACCAAGATGACCCGAGCCCAAATGGTCTTTTCCTACAAGATGTATCGGGACTCTGATGATACCCTCTTGGCCACAGGGGAGACAAAAAATGCCTTTACCTCTAAAACTACCAATAAGGTGGTTCGCTTAGAGGATAAATACTTCCTCCCCCTCAAGGAAGCTCAGGAGGTTATGGAATGACGGACGCAAATAAAGAAGTCCTACGCCGTCGCCCTATTGGAGTCTTTGATTCTGGTGTAGGGGGCCTGTCGGTCTTGAAGGTTCTCCGTGAGACCTTCCCGCGGGAAGATTTCGTCTACATAGGAGACAATGTTAATAATCCTGTGGGGAATAAGTCCCACGAAGAGATTATCGATATTGCCTGCCATATTGCGGATACCCTCAGCCGGGTACCGGTTAAGATGATGGTGGTAGCCTGCAATACCTTTACCGTGGTGGCCTTGGATGAAATTCGCGAACGGGTGGATGTACCTGTTGTAGGCGTATGCCAGGGGGTTAAGACGGCCATTCTCATGTCTAAGGCTCACACCATCGGCATTATGGCTACTGCTGCAACCGTGGCTAGTCATGTCCATAAGTATGTGGCCTTAGAAATTGAGCCGCAACTCAAGGTTTGGGAACAACCCTGTCCTGAACTCGCTGGTCTCATTGAGACTGGTCATATCCAGGGTCCTGTTTTAGAAAGAGCTATTCAATCCTACTTAGCACCTATTCAGGACCGCCATATTGATACGGTTGTGCTAGGCTGTACCCACTTCCCTTTTGTTAAGAAGGAATTGGAAAAGATTACGGGGGATTCGATTCGCTACATCGATCCAGCCTATGAAACAGCGGAATTGGTGGGGCGCGTCTTGCGTGACCAAGAAATCGTTAATAACCGTGAAGGCATGGGTTCAGTTAAGCTTCGCTTTACCCAGGACATCGACTTAGCTAAGCGCTTAGCTGCTAATTTCATCGATGATGAATCCATAGATATAGATCATTGTCACCTGATTTAAACTTTTAGAAATTATTCAATGCTAGTGGATAGCCAGGAATAAAAGGATAGAATCTAGGTTAGAAATGTAGTATGGTATAAGTAGTATTGTAAA
>URSE01000108.1 GCA_900550455.1 uncultured Veillonella sp.
TGCGTATTGTATTTTTTGATCTTGATGGTACCCTCACTAATTCTGTGGAGGGTATTTTTAAGTCGTTAGACTTTGCCCTGACAGAGTGTGGTTACCCTGTCCCTGATAAGGCTGTTTTGCAGGAGTTCTTAGGTCCACCTATTGTCTATTCCCTCCAGCATTTCTGTGGCATTTCAGAGCCTGAAAGCAAACGAATTTATACTAAATTTCGTGAGCGTTATAGCACTATCGGTAAGTTTGAAAATGAGCTTTACTCAGGTGTTCCGGATATGCTCAGAACCCTCCGAGATCGTGGCTACTACATAGCCTTAGCGACGGCTAAACCAGAAGTTTTCGCCAAGGAAATCTTGGCTCACTTTCACATTGACCAATATTTTAACCATGTGGTGGGCGCTGATTATGATGTTAATCGGATTCACAAGATGGACATTCTTAAAAAGGCTATCGCTGATTATGGTGGTCCTTTAGAGATAGATGGTCAAGTGATAGCCTATATGATTGGTGACCGCTCCTATGATATGGAGGCAGCCCTTGCGACAGGCTGTATTCCATTAGGTGTATCCTATGGTTTTGGAACGGTAGAAGAGCTTATGAAGTCTAAAGCCCAAGTCATCGCCGCTAGTCCTTCTGAAATCCCTAAGCTCTTGGATCCCTTCTATGGTAAAGAGGGGACTAAGGGAAAATCTGATTTAGGTGATGATCGGTCTGCCTCCTCTACTAGTTCAAGCCAGCCTCGAGGCCGGTTCAATAATTTTGAAGAAGCAGGGGTACCTTTTGGTTTCTTTGGGTCTATCCTCAATACCTTGGGCCTTTTGTCTATCTTCCAAACGCTTATGGGGTCTCATGCTCATGCTCAGGATTCTCAAAGCCATAGTGACCAAGCTAATGGAGAAGTCATGGAACAACCACAATCGAATCAATCGGAAGAGGCAATCTATCAAGTCATCCCATTGGACCAAGACGAAAAAGATGTAGATGATCCTGGCTATATAGACCTAGGAGATGAGACTTCTGATTCAGGATTCTTTGATTCCTTTTTTGACGATTCTGATTTTTTTGGCGACTAGGGAGGGTTCTTTATGCTATGGCTCATCATGGCCTTTCTGTCGGCCTTTTTTGCTGGCATTACCGCCATCCTAGCGAAATGTGGTATCCGCCATACTGATTCTGATCTAGCTACAGCCATTCGCACCCTAGTGGTCCTGGCCTTTGCTTGGCTAGTTGTATTCCTTGTAGAATCTCAAAGGACTCTCTTTACCATCTCTGGCCAGTCCTTCCTGTTTCTCATCTTGTCTGGTCTAGCTACAGGGGCTTCCTGGCTCTGTTACTTTAAGGCGCTGTCACTGGGGGATGTGAATAAGATTGTCCCTATCGACAAGTCCTCTACCATTTTGACCGTCATTCTGGCTATTATTTGTTTTGGTGAAAGCGACCAGTTAGTTCTCAAGTTAGTCTGTACTGCTATTCTAGGCCTTGGTACTTACCTTATGATTGAGAAAAAACAAGGGGAGGCTAAAGCGGACCGAGGTCCTTGGCTGATCTATGCTATCTTATCCGCAGTTTTTGCAGCCCTTACAGCCATCTTGGCTAAGGTGGGCGTCAGTGGTGTTGAATCTAACCTAGCAACTGCTATCCGGACCTTTGTGGTACTTATCATGGCTTGGGCTATCGTCTTTATGAAGGGAAAGCAGGTAGGACTCAAGTCTATAGATAGGAAGGAATTGATTTTTATCATTCTATCCGCTTTTGCTACGGGGGCTTCTTGGCTCTGCTACTATTATGCCATTCAAAATGGAGTGGTTAGTCTAGTGGTACCGATTGATAAGTTATCTATCCTAGTATCCATTGCCTTCTCCTATCTAGTATTTAAGGAGACCCTATCCAAGCGATCTGCCTTGGGGTTAGTTTTGTTGGTGGGGGCGACCCTAGTGATGGCGGCAGGACCTTTCTTCTTATAAATCCATATACAATAAAAAAGAGATTGCCTGGGCAATCTCTTTTTTATGTACCTATTCATTGTTATTTTTATTGAGTTTAGCCTTTTTAGCGACTGCTTTCACAACCTTAACACCTGGCTTAAAGAACTTAGCACCAGTTGTTTTGATTTTAATTCGGCTACGGGTTACACGGCCCAAAGCGGTGATTTTTGTCTTGCGCCGAGGTTTCATATCCCGTACGGAGCCGAAGTCTCCTCGTTGTACGGATGTAGTTTTAATCTTTTCAGCGCCGAAGGCAGCCCGCAATTCTTTGCTGAGGGTGCCCAGGGCAAAGTCGTTTTCAAAGGAAAAAACGTCTGCCGCTACATAGCCCATTTCGAGATAGGCATGGACGGTTAGGTGGAAGCGTGGAGCAATGGCTGTCATGATCACTTCGTCATCAGAGGCTTGGCAGGATAGTTCATCCACTGTAATTCCTGCAGTGACCAAGGCACTGGCAACTGCTTGTTGCATGTCGTGGATATCAGATAATTTTTCTTCCTTACAGGTATATAAATCGATTATGAGTTGTTCACCTAATGCGTCTGCCATGGGCTGCCTCCTTCTGAAAATAAACTTAGATAAATTATATCATCAATGGTCAGTATATAGGAATAGGTCTGATTATTTGACTTTTGCATTGACTAAAGTCAAATAGTCAAATATAATAAAAGCGTGAAAAGAAAGGAGTTAGTCTGAAAACTATCTCAAGACTAACCCATATAATTGTAATACTTATTAGAGGTGAATATCATGAGTATGATAGCCGATAGAATAGAAAAGTTTATACTAGACCA
>URSE01000109.1 GCA_900550455.1 uncultured Veillonella sp.
TTATCCACCTTTGGATCAAGCGGATAAAAAGGGCCTTCCTTAGCCGGACGGTTCTAGAAGCCAGAAAGGATGTAATGAATCAAGACGTAACTATTTCCAAATCTAATATTCGAGGTGCTTTTGGTGCCTTCTTTATTCCTGGTATGTACACTGCCTTATGGGCTGGTTTTGTTCCTTATTTGAAGGCTAAGCTTGGTATTGGTGAAAACGTACTGGGCTCTATGATTTTGGTTTTAGGTCTTGGTTCTTGTCTTTCAATGGCTGTAGCCGGTAAGTTAGTTGAATCCTTAGGTTGTAAACGGACTGTACAGATTGGTTCTATCATCGGCATGATTGCCCTAGCCTTGGTGACTATTTGTTCTACCATCTTTGAAACAACGGTAGCCCTCTTCTTCTTTGGTATGGGGGTAGGTCTTTCATCTGCATCTGCTAACCTCCAGGCTATCCTGACAGAAAAGGTCAGCAAGAAACACCTCATGGGGGCCTATCACGGTGGTTGGTCCCTCGGTGGTTTTGCTGGGGCTGGCGTCCTCTTACTCTTGATTAAGACCTTACGTCTACCTGTTAACCAAAGTATTTGGGGCCTGCTGATCGTACTGGTCCTGGCTATTCTCTTGGTAAGCCAGTTTATGTTGACCTTTGGTAAGGATCCTAATGCCAAGGAAGTTAAGAAGTCTAAGTCTCCTTTGTCCTTCCATCCTATTGCTATCATCTTTGGTGTCTTGTCCTTTGTATCGTATTTGACTGAAGGGGCCGTAGGGGACTGGTCAGCCCTCTACCTCTTTGAAGATAAGGGTATCGAAATTCAAGAAGCGGTTATGGGGGTTATGCTCTTTAACGCTACCATGTGTATAGGTCGTCTGCTGGGCAACACCTTGGGTAAACACTTGACCTCTAAGCAAGTGGTTGTGGGCGGTTATATTATGGGTGCTATTTCCATGGCCCTCATAGTATTCTTGCCAGGCCATGCCTCTATGTACACCTACCTCTTATTGGGGATTTCCTTAGCGATGGTCGTGCCAAACCTCTTCTCTGCTATGGGGGAACAAACTGTTATTCCTATGACGCAAGCCGTGGCCACATCCACTATGCTCGGTTATATGGGCATTCTCATGGGGCCTGCCTTGATTGGTTTCATCGCTCATGGGTCTAGCCTTATGATTGCCTTTATTTGCATTACGGTCTTATTAATCCTTTCTGCAGCTATCGGCAAATATGCTTATAAGCTTATTGAAGCTGCTAAATAAATTCATACTGAAAGCCCGGCTCTTAGAGCCGGGCTTTCAATTTTACCAATTTTCTCTTGTTTGAATTTAATTTCTATTTCAGGTAGGAGGAGGCTAGGAGGAGGTCGAATATATAGGTATATAAGTCAGTAAAGAATTTTGTGGAGGAGGAAATACTATGTCAATCCTTAAAAAACTTTGCTTAGGTGCCTTAGTAGGGGCTATGGCCCTAGCACCAGTTTCTGCTAAGGTTGTTACAGGGACTCAAGAAGATACCAATATGAAATTGAAGTATCCCTTGGTTTATACGGATAATTTCTTGTCACAAAGGGCTATAAACACGGATATTGCCAACTATGTAGGCCAGGCTAGGAAGATGTACTACAATGACCATATTTATCAGGTGAACCAGTCCTATGATGTAACCTATGAAGATAAGAATCTAGTATCTCTTATGTTGACTACCTCCTATTATCATGCGGGGGCCGCTCACGGTATGTACAATGTACAGGGCCTAGTTTATAACAAGATGACAGGTCAACGAATTCCTCTCTATAACTATGTAAAGATAGCTTCTGCTAAGCAATTGGATCAGGGGGTTCGCTCTGGCATCTTAGGCCTTTACAATGGGGCCCATAAAAAGGACACTATTCATGAGGGATGGGCTGTCAATTACGCATCTGACAATTATATCTTACGGGGCCATGGGGTGGTGGAACTTATTTACCAACCTTATGAGTTAGGACCTTATGCAATGGGGCAAACCTATATCCAATTTACCCCTAAGGCCATTGAATACTTCAATCGGATGAATGGGTAAAATAAGAAAAGAGGGACCGACTTGTGTCGGCCCCTCTTTTCTTTGTACTGCTAGATATAATAGGTGACTCGTATTTGATGATCCCTCAGGGGATGACTTAGGCCAATGTGGCCTTTTGGGTAGTTACCACTTCAGCTTCTTCAAAAGTAGCCAAGACCATTTTATCAGAGCCTTCAAAGACTCCCTTGTCAACAATTGTCTTAGCCACTCCTTGAGCGTCCGCCAGTGTGAGGTTTTCACGAGGATTGGCGATGGTAACAGTAGCGGATTTGCCGCTAGATGTCTTGAATTTGAGTTGTAGCACTTTACTTTCTGTCATAGAATTTCCTTTCTCAATTAATAAACTAGAAGAGGGGAGGTCTAGGGACTAGTTAGTCTAGACCTCTTTTGATTAGGATAGGGATACTTCGTCGATGCGGATAACATGGAGAAGGTCTTTTCCTTGTAATCCTGCCAAAGCTTGGCCTACTGCTTGTAGGGCGTCATCAGTGGCGGATTCTACGATGCGAGTGTAGGTTACGTCTTTATGTTTTGGCTTGTTATTTGCATCTACGCCATCAGAAAGACGAAGGACCAATTTGCTCGTGGTTACAGTTCTATCTGCCATGGTGCTTCACCTCCTTTCGTCCCACTACATTGGGATGGAGGAAAATGTAAAAGAGAAAAGAATAAATTTATTAAATAGGGCTTACAAATTAGTA
>URSE01000110.1 GCA_900550455.1 uncultured Veillonella sp.
ATTTATAATAATATATTGGATGAAAGAAAAGTTAACTTCTTTAGCCTCCTCAAGTGTAGGAGGTCTCTTATGTGTAATAATCAAGAGATTCTTATGTAATAGTTTGCTTTATAGATAGGAGCCCATATGATTACAAAAGAAACCAAAGACATATTGATGTCCGATTACCCCCTTTTTGAGGAAAATACCCGTAAGTTCTTTAAAAAAGATATGTCTATGCCAGACTATAAAAAGTTTTCTGGCCAGTTCGGAACCTATGCAGAACGGGGCATGCAAACCGGTATGTCTCGCTGGCGCTTTCCTGGTGGGGAAATTAACCAAGATCAACTCAAGTTTATGGCAGAGGCTATCCGCAAGTATGACTTAGAGCATATTCGCTTTACCATCGGTCAAGCGATTCAAATGCATGGTCTCGATGGGGAAACTATCATTACGCTCTTTAAGGAATGTTTTAATCATGACATCTTTTGCCGTGGTGCGGGCGGGGATACTATTTCAAACTTTGGTTCTTCCCCTCTGCACGGCATAGATCCGGAGGAAGCTTTCGACATCACTCCTTATATCCATGCAGGCTATGACGAAATCTTGCCTATGCTCAAATATTTTAAGCTTCCTCGTAAGTTTAAGATTGCTATTGATAATGGACATGATGCATCCTGCCATGCCCTCATTAAAGATGCAGGCTTCCATGCCAAGCCCAATGGGACCTTTGATGTTTACATGGCTGGTGGCATTGGCCCTGGACCTGCCTTGGGCATCAAGGTAGCTGAAGATGTAGATCCTAAGAAGATGAATTACTATATCAAGGCCATGATTATGCTCTTTACCAATTATGGTAATTACAAAAACCACAATAAGGCTCGGGCCCGCTTTATCCCCGCTGAATTAGGTGGAGAGGATGAATTCAAGGCCAAGTACAATGAAATCTTGGATATGGTTATGGATGTAGAGTCCTTGGATATTGATCCCGACAAATACGCTCGTCCCATTACTAAGACGGGCCCTGTAGATGACTCTGTACTAGGGCCGCGCGTGGGTAAGCAAAAGCAAGAGGGTCTCTACTGGGTAGAATACAAGCCTTTGGCGGGCGATGCTGATCCTAATCATCTCCTGGCAGCTTTGGATTATGTAACGGGTCTAGACCAAGTGGAAGGTCGCTTGTCTCCGGCTGCAGGCATCTATTTTATTAACTTAAGGGCGGACGAAGCGCGTCACCTTTTAGGCCTTTTGCCAGAAGGGGCTACTAGTGACTTTGAACGGTCTCTTGCTTGCGTTGGTAAGAACCGCTGTCAAATTGGTATGCAGGACTCGCCTGGTCTTCTTCGATCTATTATAGGAGCGGTTAAGGAAGCCGATTTGGATATGAGTTTCTTGCCACCAATCCATATTTCTGGCTGTCCTTCCTCTTGTGGCTGCCATCAGGTAGGTGAAATTGGTTTCCAAGGGTCAATCAAGTTGGTCAACAAGGTACCAACACCAGCCTTCGCAGTCTTTGTGGGAGGGTCAGAACGTGTTGATCACCCATCCTTTGGCAAACCTGTAGCCACCCTTGCGCAAGATGTGATTCCTACTATGATGGTGGATCTTGGGCACAAGCTTCAAAAGGCTGGTATTACTGATTTTTATGCTTGGCAAGCAGCCCATTATGATGAATTTGTAGCCTTTTTGAAAGATTACGAATAAGAGGAATACCCTGTAGCATAAAGAGTAAAAGCCATGTTCCTTACAAGGCTTTTATGTGGTATAATAGCCCTTGATTAAAACCTAGGTGGGGAGGATATGATTATGCAATTTACAGTAGATCCAAATGTATGCACTCGTTGTGGCCTCTGCGTTGCAGAGTGTCCGACAGGCTTGCTCTATATGACAGAAGATGGTCCAGTGCCAGGTAAAAGCGTTTGTATTGCTTGTGGTCATTGCATTTCTATCTGCCCTACTAAGACCTTGGATTCCGATATTACCCCTCGGTCTGAACAAGTGGATATTACAGGGGAACCTGCTTTTACTCCAGAAGAAGGGGAACGATTCCTCCGTCAACGTCGGTCTGTTCGTACCTACCAAGACAAGGAAGTACCTAAAGAAGTCATTGAACGCTTACTTAATGTTGCCCGTATGGCTCCAACAGCAACCAATACACAAGGCATTTCCTATATCGTTGTACGGGAAAAAGAAACTCTCAAGCAAATCTCTGAACTGGTCTTCGAATGGATGAAAGAAGCGGCTAAGACCCGCCCTCTTATGCGTCTCTACCTCCGTACAGCGACGGCAGAAATTGAAAAGGGTAACGATTACTACTTGCGCAATACCCCTTGTTTAGTAGTTGCTGTGGGTTCCTCTCGTGATGAACACAGAACACATGACTCTGGTCATTCTTGCTTGACCTACGCTGAACTCTACGCACCAACCTTGGGCTTGGGTTCTTGTTGGGCTGGGTTCTTTGAGTATGCTATAGCTGATCGTTATCAACCGCTTCTAGATCTATTGGGGATTGGTAAGAAGGAAATGGGTGCCGGAGCTATTTTGCTTGGCTATCCTAAATACAAATATCGCAACATCGTAGAACGGGCGCCATTGGCGGTTCGTTTCCACGAAGAAGGTTAAGCCCTAATAATTCATAGTTAGGCCTAAATTCGTGGGCCTTGTGAATCATTCTAAATAAAAGCACTGCTTAGCAGTGCTTTTTTGTTTTATCTTCATTGTTCTGAATTTATGATGACTCCTAGTGGATTTAAAGTGTATTAATAC
>URSE01000111.1 GCA_900550455.1 uncultured Veillonella sp.
ATGGGGACTTAGTTAAAATGGTTCAATAAGAAAGATTAAGGGGGCTAGCAGCCTTATGGATTTACTATATCAATATATTTTGATATACTTTTCCTATTAGATTGCACAATGAAAGGGGGCCCAATGGCACGTAAAAGCTATCGTGAAGACGACATTATAATCGATGTTGCCGCTGATCAAG
Organism: uncultured Veillonella sp.; assembly: GCA_900550455.1. Taxonomy (GTDB): domain Bacteria; phylum Bacillota; class Negativicutes; order Veillonellales; family Veillonellaceae; genus Veillonella. Next base: position 182 of record URSE01000111.1, read on the forward strand.
CCTCTATGACCCTGGGGGCCCTATTAGACCATAAGGGGTATCCACGTAAGTCCATGAAGGGCCTCTTCGATGATAAGCTGGTTCTTCTCAATGGTCACAAGACCAACCCTAAGGCGGTCTTAGCTGGCGGAGATCAGATCCGCCTACAGATGCCTAAGGAAAAGCTAGATTACGACCCAATTCCTATGGATTTGACCATAGTCTATGAAGATCATGATATCTTGGTAATAGATAAACCAGTGGGGCTCACCGTCAACTCTCAAGGGCAGGTCTCTCTTGCTAATGGTATTGCCTCTTACTTTAAGGACCAGGGGATCAAGCGAAAAGTCCGTTTTTTGAACCGCTTAGACAGGGATACATCAGGCTGTGTCGTCATTGCTAAGTCTGGCCTGGCACAATCCGTTTACCAAGGGCAGATGGATCACCATAGCTTTAGAAAATTCTATAGGGCACAAGTACAAGGAGACTTGCGAAAGGCCGACCTATCTCCTGATCGAGAGGGTATAGATGCTAGCGATATTTGCAACGTATTGACACAGGTCTGCAAGACTGTCTATTCTTTAACCTTCCCCATGGGGCGAGCAGCTGATGGCATTCATCAAGAAGTGATGGCCGATGGAAAGAAGACTCGGACAGATTTTGAAATCCTGGCCTATGATTCAGTTAACGACCAAACTCAGGTGAAGGTTGAACTCTTTACAGGACGAACCCACCAAATCCGTCTGGCCTTTGCTCATTTAGGCTATCCTCTGGAAGGGGATAGCCTCTACGGAGCCAAACCAACAGGCAAGCCCTTTTCCCTCCGCGCGCATAAGATCATCTTTAAGCATATGCGAGATGGGCACAAGGTGACTTTGGACGTATAGAAGCTTTACTTAAAAAGGAGTCCCTCCTAGACTTGTCTAGGAGGGACTCCTTTTTGATCTATTAGCTACACTAGTTTTTCTATAGGCTTCTAGCTTTTATAAGAAAGAATTTATTCCTTTTTCTTGGATTCTGTATCGCTTAGGTCTAAGATTTCTTCTTCTAGAGGGTCCGGTGCGTCCGAATGGAGCATGGAATAAAAGGCCCAGAGGATGATAAACCAAACCGGCGTAAAGATAAGGGCAATCCGGGTGTCTGGGGAATAGGCTAACATAATCAAGATGAAGGCGAAGAAGGCCAAGATTAGGTAATTAGAAATAGGGTAGAGAGGCATCTTAAAGGAAGAAGCCTTAGCCAGTTCTGCCTTTTGTTTGCGGTACTTGAGATGGCAGATGACCATCATTGCCCAGATAAAGATGAAACAGAAGGTAGAAATCGAAGTAATCATGACGAATACTGCTTCTGGCATGACATAGTTGAGGACAACGGTGATGAGCAGGACTGCTGCAGAGAAGATGGTCGCTTGGTAAGGGACGCGGGAGCCTGTGAGGTGACGCATGGTCCGAGGGGCATGACCTCGTTGGGAAAGGGCGTAAATCATACGGCCTGTGGAGAAAATTCCTGAATTGGTAGCAGAGGCAGCGGAGGTCAAGACAACAAAGTTGATGATGGAAGCCGCTGCGGCAATCCCTATAGCAGAGAAAACGGCTACAAATGGACTCTTAGCAGGGTTTACCGCAGTCCAAGGGTAAATGGACATGATGATGGCCAAAGCGCCCACATAGAAGATAATAATGCGAATAGGGATATTATTAATGGCCATAGGAATGACCTTTTTAGGATTTTCTGTTTCCCCAGCGGTGAGACCCACCAGTTCGATACCGGTAAAGGCGAATACAACCATTTGGAAGGAGAGGATAAAGCCCCCTATGCCATTAGGGAACCAGCCCCCGTAATTCCAAAGATTGGTGAATGAAGAAGGACCTGCATCGGTAGAGAAGCCTGTCATAATCATGACGCCGCCTATGATTATGAGGGAGAGGATGGCGATGACCTTAATGAGGGCAAACCAGAATTCTAGTTCTCCGAAGTGTTTGACCGCCGTTAAATTCATGAATAAGAGAATTAGTAAAACTACTAGGGCTGGAATCCATTGGGGTAACCAGGGTATCCAAAACTGCATGTATTGGCCTACAGCCGTCAAGTCCGCCATGGCTAAGGATAACCAGCAGAACCAATAGGTCCAACCGGTGATGAAGGCAGCCCTGTCGCCCAGATACTCTTCTACGAAGTCCACGAAGGAATGGTAGCCTGTATTGGACAATAGTAATTCGCCCAAGGCCCGCATAATAAAGAAACAGATGGTACCCGTAATTAAATAGGCTAGAAGGATGGATGGGCCTGCTAAGTGGATGGCCCGGCCAGACCCCAAGAAGAGGCCCGTACCGATGGCGCCACCAATGGCAAGGAGTTGTACGT
>URSE01000112.1 GCA_900550455.1 uncultured Veillonella sp.
CAGCCATACGAAGAAGGCAGGATAATTCAATTTTTTCAGCCCTTGGCCGTCCGCCTAATTCATACTGGCAGAGTTCATTTTTCACATCTTCCGCAAATGACATGAGACTCCCTTTCAAGCAATAAATAGAAGGTATCTAGAAACTAGATACCTTCATGTGTTATTTATCTTATATTATACCATATTTTAGTGATCATTACGCTCCAGATAGGACTCTAATACGTGAGGCTCAATATCCGTTTTCAAAGCATAGATAATATCCATAAGAACCTTACCTAATCGATCATGATCGTGAATAGCCCGATTATTGGAAGATACCAAATTGGCTCTAACAGTACGGATCTTTTTCTTAGACAAACGGTCCATATCAATGACCACAGGGCCCTGTCCGGCTTTTTCATAGGTCTTTAAGAGCTCTTGGTCCATGGTGGACTCATTCACCAAAACGGTATTGATTAAACCCCGTCCCCCATGTCGTTCAATAGCTTCGATATGGTCGGCTACGCTATAGCCGTCTGTTTCACCCGGTTGGGTCATGACGTTGCAGACATAAATCTTGGGTACCTTAGAGGCTCGTAGATGAACGGCAATTTTCTTAATCAATAGATTAGGAATAATTGATGTGTAGAGAGAACCTGGCCCCAAGATAATGGCATCAGCCTCATCGATAGCCTGTAAAGCTGCCCCCTCTGGTGTGGGTTTTAAAGGGCTTGAAAAGACCCGCTTAATAGGGCTTCCCCCATGAGGGATATTAGATTCGCCGTGGACAATGGTGCCGTCTTCTAATTCTGCTGAAAGCTTGATAAACTCCGTAGATGCAGGAATCACCCGACCACGGACTTTAAGAATTTTAGAGGCTGCTTCCAAGGCCTCCTCTACATCATTTTCATAAACTTGTGTAAGGGCTGTCAGGAAAAGGTTGCCAAAGCTATGACCGGACAGTTCCCCCTTGCCCGAAAACCGATATTGGAAGAGATTTTCCATAAGGGATTCCGTATCTGCTAAAGCCACCAAGCAGTTTCTTAAATCGCCTGGAGCAATCATATTAAAATCCTCTCTGAGGCGACCAGAAGACCCACCATCATCGGCCACTGTCACAATAGCTGTTAAATTATTGGTATAGGACTTGAGCCCTCGCAACAGATTAGAAAGGCCTGTACCACCACCGATAACAACGACCTTAGGCCCCTTTTGAAGGCGCATATTCTGGAAGATTATATCCCCCACACCCTCACCTTCTGGGATGATGGCGCGAATGATGGTCTTGATCACCTTGCTAGTCCCCACTAGCATACAAAGGGTTCCTAGCGCAATGGCTACGACCCCTACAGCAACAAGAACAGCATAATCGTAGACTCCAAACCAAAGATAGGAATATTGGAGGACCAAATCTTCAAAGAAGGATATCCATTGGTAGTTAAGCATGATGGAGAGGCCAAAGATGACAGCACCTACACCAAGGCCAAATAGGGTTAACCACCGTTTAATATTGAGTCCTGGCACAAACCACCGGAACCACTTAAGACGCGTCATATTAACTCCTATTCTATCTCGCCACTACGAGGATCAACATCTTCTTCTACCCTATTCTTAGCCATATCTCTATGCTCAATAGATACAGCATAACCTAAGTCTTTAAAGGTGTCATAAGCCAGTTCTGCCATGGCTACGGACCGGTGTAAGCCCCCTGTACAGCCGATAGCTAGGACGAACTGGGACTTACCCTCTTGCTCGTAATTAGGTGCTAAAAACTGTAAGGTAGCTAAAAAGTACTTCTTAAACTCTTGGGTCACAGGAAAGGAATTAATGTAGTCATTGACCGCTTGAACCCGGCCAGACCGATGACGGTACTCAGGAATATAGAAAGGATTAGGCAAGAATCGAACATCCCAAACCATATCCGCATCTAAAGGTAGGCCATATTTAAAGCCAAAAGAGACCACCGTAATGGACATGCCTTCCTTCTTTTCCACGGCTTCAAAGCGCTCTTTGAGGTAGGCCTTCAGGTTAGAGGTCTTCATATTGGATGTATCAACGATATAATCTGCCTTATGACGAATGGAATCCAACATTTCCCGTTCTTCCTTAAGACCGGTGGAAATTCGACCATTAAGGGCTAGTGGATGAGATCGGCGAGACTCCTTATAGCGGCGAATAAGGGTTTCATCCGTAGCATCTATAAAGACGATCTCGTAAGGGACCCCCATTGTCGACAAGTGTTCCAAGGATTCTGAAAGGGCATCGAAAAACTCACCACCCCGAATATCCACAACAAGGGCTACACGGGTTACACGAGCCCCCCCTTGCCGACAAATTTCAGAGAATTTCGGGATGAGAACAGGGGGAATGTTGTCGACACAAAAGTACCCCATATCCTCAAGGGCTTGCATGGCCTGGGTCTTGCCGGCCCCAGACATGCCGGTCACGATGAGTAATCGGAAGCCTTCCATACTCTCTCTCCTCTTAGTCTACCAATCCTAGAAA
>URSE01000113.1 GCA_900550455.1 uncultured Veillonella sp.
GAGATCATTCGTCGCGACGGTATTGAAGAGTTGATGCGACCCTTTAAGTCCCTCTTTCTCTCTGGGGTAGGGGCAGGCATTCTAGTGAGCTTTTCTTTTGTATGTATGGCTGTATTGCAAAGCTTTTTGCCCAATCAACCTTGGGCACCGCTCATTACCAAGTGGGGCTATACGGTGGGGTTTGTCTTGGTTATCCTATGTCGAGCCCAGCTCTTCACAGAGAATACTATTACCACAGTAATCCCTCTTTTTAAGCCTTTCACTTGGGAAAAGTTAGGTGCGGTTTTACGTTTGTGGCACCTTGTTCTGGCAGGAAACTTGGTGGGGACCAGTTTGGTTGCTGTATTCCTGACTACACCAGGTCTTCTAAACCTTGACTTCATTGTAGAAATGCAGGCTATTGCCCATCATGTGAGCGCCTTTACCTGGCAAGAAAACCTTTTGCGGGGAATTCCATCAGGTATCTTGATTGCCGCCATCGTATGGATGATGCCGACAGCCCGGCAATTTGCCCTCTTCTTAGTGGCTTTCATTACCTATTTCATCGTCGCTGGTGACTTTACCCATATTGTGGTAGGGTCTTGTGAGATGATGTACGCCGTTTTGAATGGCATGGCTAGTCCTTATGACTATATTTTCCAATTCCTCGTGCCTGTAGGGGCGGGGAATATCATCGGCGGTACTGGCGTCTTTACCATGCTTGGCTATCGTACGATCAACGGGGAATTACAAGAAAAATAAGTATGTATTGTGTGGGAATTATAGCAAGGCCCACGAGTAGGAGTGTAAACAGATGACTGAACTTTTGAAAGAATTTAAAAACTTTGCCTTCAAGGGCAACATGATGGACCTCGCTGTAGGTATGATTATTGGCGCTGCTTTCACAGGCCTCGTTAATTCTGTGGTAGGTAATTTGATTATGCCAATCATTTCTATCTTCACAGGCGGCATTGATTTTAATAATATGTACTTAGCTTTGAACGATAACGCTCGTGCTGTTCAAGCAGCTGGTGGTGATTTAGCTGCAGCTAAGGCAGCTGGTGCGGTATTCGCTTATGGTACATTTATTACCGACTTCATCCAGTTCCTCATCTTGGCTTTCGTAGTATTCATGCTCATCCGTTCCATGAACAAACTCATGCAAATGGGTAAAAAGGAAGAAGAGGCAAATCCTACTACAAAAGCATGCCCATTCTGTAAGTCTGAAATTGCCATTGAAGCAACCCGTTGCCCTCATTGCACATCTGAACTCGACAAGTAAAATAACGTAGCAGAACCCTCGAGGACCTCTAGTCATGACTCGTATCCGAATGTCAGCTCTAAAAGCCCACGAGGGTTCTTTTTCTTTTCTTTTCTTTATCCAGTTTTAGCCTTAGCGGATTATTGTATTGGTTAAGGTACCAATGTCGGAAATACTAATGGAAACTTGATCGTCTTCTTGGAGGAAGCGTGGCGGATTGAAGGACATACCCACGCCAGATGGGGTGCCGGTGGCGATGATATCGCCTGGTTCTAAGGTAATTCCTTGAGACCAGGTGGCGATGAGGTTAGGGATAGAGTGTATAAAATCATCCGTGGTCCCGTGTTGGCGGAGCTCACCGTTGACTTCAGTTTTAATTTCGAAGCGTTTTGACCCTTTTTCGCTGATGAGAATGTAAGGTCCCATGGGAGCAAAGGTATCGAGAGATTTGCTGCGGAACCATTGGGAGGTAGATTTTTGAAGGTCTCTAGCAGACACATCGTTTATGATGGTGTAGCCGAAGATATAGTCATAGGCTTCCTCTTCAGTGATGTGAGAGCCCCGTTTGCCGATGATAACCGCTAGTTCGCCCTCGTAGTCTACTTGATTTGTGCAGCCTGCGTGGAGGCGGATATTTCCATTAGGACCAATCACTGCGGTAGGGGCCTTGGAGAAGAAGGTAGGGGCAGGGGTGGATTGGCTATTGTCTAATTTGCCTTGTAGTTCTCCTACATGGTCATCGTAGTTGAGTCCCACGCAGATGATGTTTTTCTTAACCTGTAAAGGTTGGGTAATGAGGACATCTTGTAGGGGATAGGAGGTAGCAGATGGAGCTTCCCGGTGCTTTTGCATAGCCGTAGCTAACATGAGAAGGGCTTCGTCGCCACCTTCAATTAGTTCGTCGATGGTTTCTGGTAGAAAGGTAAAGGTAGCCTCTTCTAAATCTTGAGCGGATAGAATGGTGTTTGTTTCGTCGTCAATAACACCCCAGGTATGGATGCCTGTGAGGGTGGTGAAAGCTGCAATTTTCATATAAACCTCCTAAGTTTGTTCGAGTCTGAGTACTTCTCTTGTATTATAGCATGGTGTAAGCTAAGAGGCCCT
>URSE01000114.1 GCA_900550455.1 uncultured Veillonella sp.
ATTTTATTCGATATTTTCCGAACTTTTTTCAAATGAACACAGGATTAAATAGGCGTAAAAAAACTGCACGCCAGCTATTGCCCTTATGCGCGCAGTTCCTATATCTTTGTGTGTTCCCTAAGAATTTAAGGACGCCCTTAGTGTTGGTGGTCTGGCACTGGGAAGTGGCCTTCTAATTGATAGGCATTTTTCAAATCGCCCGATACTTCAGGGATTCGTTCCACCATTTGGTTCATAAGGGCATACAAAAGAGGGGCTTCAAACTGTCCATCCGCTGCGATATAAACACAATCCATGTAAACAGTTTGGTCTTCTTCGTCGATATAATATTTCATACCCTTATAGTACGCGTTCTCATGATTGATAAAGTCATTAATGTCCGCCTTGTTATCGGCAGTTACAACTTGCGGTCCTACCACTAGACGCAATACAGTATAGACGCTGTTATCGGTTATGACGAAGAAGGGCATATCCCCTAGCGGCGATTGCACATACGACCGGTAGATAACAGACCCTTCTTCGTCCTCAAAATCCTTTCGCTCAAAGGCTGTAATATTTTCATCGGCTAGAAATTGATCTAGCATTTCTGCTTTTTTGTTCATTGACCTACTCCTTGTGTCTACATAGGACGAAAGTATAAAGTCCTCAAGCTAGAAGAAAACAGATGTAGCAACGCCTAAAAAGGGCTGCCACACCTGTTTTGATTAGCCTATTAATCTTCCAAGAATACGCATTTGTCATCTTTAAACTCTTTAATGCGCACCAAAGATTCTACGCGGTAGCCTGCATCTTCCAAGCGTTTACGGCCTGGTTGGAAGGATTTTTCGATGGCGATAGCCATGCCTACCACAGTATCACCAGCTGCTTCTACGAGCTTAGCAAGCCCCATAGCGGCTTCACCAGATGCAAGGAAGTCATCAATGATGAGGACCTTATCACCAGCAGGTAAGAATTTCTTGGAAATGGTGATGTCATAGTTTTCTTCTTTAGTATAGGAATATACCTTAGCATGGTATACATCATCGACCATCAAAATAGACTTTTTCTTGCGAGCGAAGACGAGTGGCACCTTGAGTTCAATGGCTGCCATCAAGGCTAAGGCAATACCAGATGCTTCAATAGTAACAATGCGAGTGATGCCTGCGTCTTGGTAACGACGGGCAATTTCTTTGCCGATTTCTTGGAAGAGAACCGGATCGATTTGATGATTTAAGAAGCCATCAACTTTCAAGACGCGATTATCCAATACGCGGCCTTCTTCGTTAATGCGTTGTTGAAGTAATTTCATGAAAGTCTCCTAGCGTTTACTACAGGCTCTATGCCTACTGTTAAGACGTAATTAATTTTACTGTAGTTCAGGGTTGGGGTCAATGGAATTCACCTTTTCTTTCCCCAACAGTAGGTCTATAAATTGCCGCATCCCTTCCGTTTCTGCCACCACCTTGGATTGTACCAAGACGATATGGCGTTCTGGAACACTGATATCCGTATCAATCTTGACTACGGTCCCCTCTTGCAATTTAGAAGCTGCCACCATATGTGGTACCAGGGCAAGGCCCATGTCTAACTCTACCAAGTCAACTAAGAGGTCGAAGTTATCTAACTCAAAGCGAGGTTTACGGCAGGCTCCATGAGTTACTTGGTCAAAGAACTTACGAGAAGTGGTCCCGCGACGAAGGGCTAGTATAGGCTCGTTCAAGAGGCGGCCTTGATCAAAGGTTTCCAGCCCCTTATAGGAAAGCCCTCCTAAAAAAACATCTTGCAAGCTAGTCAAGGGCGTCACCGTCAAGAGAGGATTATCACGCAAGCCGTCAAATTCTGTAACAATAGCAAGCTGTACCTCCTTATTGAGGATCATATCCACGCAATCAGAAGAGGGGCGGTTGGTAATATGAAGTGCAATATCGTTATCCACTTCCTTCCAACGGCGGAAATACGGTAATAAGTAATGACGGCAAAGGGTATCGGTAGTTGCTAAAAAGAGGGATTCAAAGACTTGCTTAGCCCTTTCTTGCAACTGTTCGACCCCATTATCCAAGATGGTCAAAGCCTTAGCTACCGTATCAAATAGTTCCTTCCCTTCCGGTGTAAAGGTAACGGACTTAGTGGTCCGATTGAAAAGAGGAATACCTAGTTCCGACTCCAATTGTTTAATCCCTTGCGATATAGCGGACTGGGAAACACCTAGTTCACGTGCTGCTTTAGAGAAGGATAGGTATAAGCCAACCCCATAAAAGGTCCTGTATAAGTCTGCAGAAATAGCCATAGGCCCTCCTTATTGATTAGTTTATCTTATTTGTATATAAATAAT
>URSE01000115.1 GCA_900550455.1 uncultured Veillonella sp.
TCCTCTTGCTAAAGGAGAATGTAGTATGGATATTCGCGGTTTTGAAGTGGTGTCTAGCTTTGAAGGGCAAGGCATTACTATACCAGAACGTAAGACAAGCCAGTCTGCGGGTTATGATATTGAAGCAGCTGAAACTGTGACTCTAGAACCCGGCATGGTTAAGTTGGTGGCAACGGGTATTAAGGCTTTTATGAACTACGATGAATACTTGGCCCTCCACGTTCGCTCTAGCCTAGGTATCAAGAAACACCTTATGTTGGCTAACTCTACTGGTATCATTGATAGCGATTACTATAACAATGATGATAATGAAGGTCATATCATGATAGGTCTCTTTAACTTTGGGCAAGATAGTGTAACCATTGAAAAGGGCCAACGCATTGCCCAAGGGATCTTTGCTAAGTACCTTAAGGCGACAGAAGATGATGCCCAAGGACTCCGCGAAGGCGGTATAGGATCTACAGGTAACTAGGGGGCACTATGGCAATCAGCAAGGAAGTACAAAAGTCATCGGATCTTAAATTCGACGGAAAACTTATCAAGGTGACCTATGATATTGCAGAGGTCAACGGTCGGGATGCTTGGCGGGAGGTTGTTCATCATCCTGGTGCCACGGCTATCGTGGCCATTACCAATGATGGCAAGATTGTCATGGAACGGCAGTTCCGCTATGCTTTAGGGCGGCCCCTATTAGAGATTCCCGCTGGTAAGTTAGACCCTAAGGAAAGTCCGCTTCATTGTGCCCAACGGGAACTAGCTGAAGAAACTGGCTACCGGGCTAAGGATTGGACGGACTTAGGCCTTATCTGTACCAGCCCTGGCTTTTGTGATGAAGTTCTCCACCTCTACTTGGCTAGGGACTTAGAAGCAGGTGAAACCAATTGGGATCCTGACGAATATGTAGAATTGGAATATATGACCTTGGACCAAGTGTTAGCAGCTATGGCTAAGGAAGACATTAAGGATGCTAAATCCTTAGCTGCTCTTATGTTAGCCTTGCCTCACCTTAAATAAAGGACTGTATACTCTTATAGATACAGGGGCGTGCTGACTATAAGGAATAGAAAACCTAGTTACTAGGATGAAAAGAGGCCCTAGGGCCTCTTTTTTTAGGAGGACACTATGTCATTTAATCGAATCATACTCTTAGTAATGGATTCTGTAGGAGTAGGCCATGCGCCAGATGCTGACCGCTTTGGTGATAGGGGGGCCAATACCTTGGGTCACATAGAAAAAGAGGTGGGCCCTATTATTTGTCCTACCTTGCGATCTTTGGGTCTCGAAAATATTGCAGATCTAACCAAAACTAAGGCTCCTGTGAGGGGGATATTTGGTCGCCTCCATGAAGTATCTAGAGGAAAGGATACTACCTCCGGCCATTGGGAGATGATGGGTCACCCTGTGGAGGTTCCTTTTCCAACCTTTCCTGATGGCTTTCCCAAGGCGGTCATGGATACCTTCACCCAAAAGACCGGCTATGGTTACTTGGGGAACGAGGTAGCCTCTGGGACGGAAATCATAGAACGCCTAGGAGCAGAACACCTAGCAACAGGTAAACCAATTATCTATACATCGGCGGATTCGGTTTTTCAAATTGCTGCCCATGAGGATGTAATTCCCCTTAAGGACCTCTATAAGATGTGCAAAATCGTTCGTGAGGAAGTTTGTATAGGGGACTATTATGTGGGCCGGATTATAGCTCGGCCATTTGTGGGTAAGCCCGGTTCTTTCGTGAGGACCGCTAACCGTCATGACTATAGCCGGATGCCAACCATGAAACTAGACCTGGAACGCCTGCAAGAGGGCGGTGTAGCAACCATTGGAGTTGGCAAGATAGGGGATATCTTCGCCCATGTGGGCCTAGACCAATCCTATCCATCCAAGTCTAATAGCCATGGTATGAACCAGGTAGCGGGCCTTATGGCCTCTAGTTTCCAATCCGGTTTTATGATGGTCAACCTAGTGGAATTTGACTCCCTCTATGGCCACCGCCGCAATGTAGAAGGTTATAAGCGGGAAATAGAAGGCTTTGACTATCAACTCAAGGGCTTCCTGGATACGCTCAAGGATGATGACCTTGTCCTCATCACGGCAGACCACGGTAATGACCCAACCTGGATGGGGACTGACCATACGCGGGAATTAGTTCCTCTTTTGGGCTACCATAAGGGACTGGATAGGCCTATTCCTATTGGCGATAGGGATAGCTTCTCGGATATTGGGGCTACGGTCTTGGATAACTTTGGCCTTAAGGGGCAACATGGTAAAAGCTTCTTGGACTTAATTAAATAGAGATA
>URSE01000116.1 GCA_900550455.1 uncultured Veillonella sp.
CCTACCCCTTCATAGTCCCCTTGGACACCTAGGGTATGAAGCCAATCCTGCCATTCAGTCTCTTCAAAGGTCTCTTTCGCCCGGTTAATCCAGCAAGAACCCAGGCCTTGCTCATGGGCTGCCAGCATAAGGTTGCCTAAGACAAGTGACCCATCCTGAACGGTTGCATAATGATCCTTAGGCGCTAATACGACTAAGGCTACAGGTGCCCCATAGAAGGGATCAAAACCTTGGTCCCAACCGCCATACTTGCGATTGGTTTCAGATAGGCGGTCTCGCACCTCTTTATTGGTAACAGCAACGATAATTGCCTTCTGCATGCCCTTGGCAGACGGTGCCATAAGACCTGCTTGAATAATTCTATCCAACACCTCTTGTGGGATCGGATCAACCTTATACTTGCGCACACTGCGACGTTCTAATAGGTTTTGCATAGCATCCATACAAATCAACTCCTTTAGCGATTTTGGAAGCGTTGTTCAATCACATTATGATAAATAAGCTTACATACCAACCAGACAAAGGATGCAATCCCTGATCCGATACCTACTAACATAAGGTGGTTAAGGCCTTGTGCTACTAACCAAAATTCTAAGGCCCCAGACACAACGATGAAGAGAATTAACTCTAGGAGGCGGTGGCGGATGAGGTACAAGACCAACAGCGCTGCAATAAAGCCAAAGAAGGTGGCTACAGACGTAAAACTGGCCAAGAAGCTAATAATTGATATGAGACTGGTAATTAGAATAACTAAAGCAATCATATAATCCTCTATACAATTTGAGATATCCTATGATATCCCCTTATCACTGACTAAGTTCTCTATTGATACTTATAGTATACCACAGGCCCTTGAACCGTGAAAAAACACCCCTAAGACCAATCTTAGAGGTGTTTGCATTTTTAAAGTTCAACCTGTCTTTATAGAGACTGATATATACCTACTCTATTATAGGTCGGAGAAGTCCAAGGTTGCGAAGAGGTCGTCATAGGACTCAGCCCGACGGATTTGGGTAACAGATCCATCCTTATGCAGAAGGAGTTCAGCCGACCGGAGTTTACCATTGTAGTTAAAGCCCATAGCATGACCGTGGGCACCAGCATCATGAATAACCAAAATATCGCCCATGTCGATTTTTGGTAATTCCCGTTGAATGGCGAACTTGTCGTTATTTTCACAGAGAGAACCAGTTACATCGTAAACATGATCCTTAGGGGCTGACTCCTTACCCATTACAGTAATGTGGTGGTAGGACCCATACATAGCCGGACGCATGAGATTGGCCATGCAAGCGTCCAAGCCAATGTAATGGCGGTAGATATCCTTTTTATGGATAGCTCTTGTTACCAAGTAACCGAATGGACCTGTTACCATACGGCCACATTCGAAGGCCAACTTAACGTGTGGATAGTTGTTGGCAACCAAGATACGGTCGTAAGCTTCTTTTACAGCAGCAGACAATTCCTTAAAGTCAATAGGATCTTCTTCAGGACGGTAAGCTACCCCTACACCGCCACCTAGGTCGATAAACTCGATTTCAATACCCACCTTTTCACGGATCTCGATGGCGAATTCAAAGCAGATTTCAGCGGTTTGCTTGTGAGCCTTAACATCGCGGTCGTTAGAGGCCAACATAACGTGAAGACCAAAGTGTTTAACCCCATGTTCCTTCATTTGCTTATAGGCTTCCAAGGCTTGTTCCCGCGTCATACCATACTTAGCTTCTGTAGGGAGGCCAATGATTTCATTACCACCTGTTTTAAGGTCACCTGGGTTATAGCGTAAACACATGGTATCAGGTAAAGACCCATGGTGTTTAAGCAAGTAGTCAATATGGGTAATATCATCGAGATTGATGATAGCACCCAATTCCAAGGCCTTCTTGTACTCTACATAAGGTGTGTCATTGGATGTAAACATAATGTCATGACCCTTGATGCCCACCTTTTCGCATAAGAGAAGTTCGGCTAAGGAGGAACAGTCAGCCCCCACCCCTAATTTTTGTAAAATTCGCATGATGTAAGGGTTTGGCGTAGCTTTAACGGCAAAGTACTCCTTAAAACCTTCGTTCCAACTAAAAGCAGCCAAGAACTGACGCATATTTTCCAAGATTCCCTCTTCATCATAAATGTGGAAGGGTGTTGGATAGTATTTAATAATAGTTTCAATTTGCTCTTTGGTAAAAGGCAATTTTTTCTCTTGCATGTAATACCTCTTTATACTAGTCTTTTGATTTTCTAATTTTCTATAGAATTAATACTTAAATTATAGCTAAGCCCCCTAGGCCTAGT
>URSE01000117.1 GCA_900550455.1 uncultured Veillonella sp.
CTAGTTAATATTTATATTTTTTACTATATCCCTTGTTAAATAACTGGTCTAGCCCAGTTACTATAAGGCTTTAAAATATTTCTAAAAATTTTTTCATCTTATCAAAAAAAGTTTAGACTTAGTTTATACTCAGCTCCGTGGCGCATACATAATGATGTAAACCCCCAATAGGCAGACTAGGCCACCGACTATGTCATAGGCATCTGGTCGAGTCCCATCAATTAGCCATCCCCAAAGGATGGAAAGAATAATAAATATACCACCATAGGCTGCATAGACCTTACCAAAACTAGTCTCTGGTTGCAAGGTAGGAATGATTCCATAGAGGAAGAGGACTATCGCCCCCGCCAAGAGGTAGAGAGGGCTCTTATCATCCCGCATGTAAAGCCATACTAGGTAGCCACCACCGATTTCGCAGAGGCCTGCTAGGAGAAAATAAAACAAGGATATAAGCATGATCCCTCCATCAACAGAATATATTGTAAATCGTCCACCCAACCAAACCTATCTTCTTTACATTCACTACACTCGATTAGAGGTTCGGTTCTATTTTATCGATCTAATCACCATATCGAGTATATGAACTGGCTCTATTTCTTATCATCCATATGTTGATGATCCATAGAATCATGATTCATCTTACTGTGATCCATTTGGCTATGATCCATCCCTTTCATATCGCTATGATCCATATGCTGATGATCCATAGTCCCTATATTAGAATGGTCCATGTTCATATGCATATTCATGCTATCTTGTGGTGGCACATAGCCGCCCAGTTGAGGGTCAAGCATACCGAAGACCATAGCCAAGTGGGTCAAGGCCACAAACACAAAGACTGTCACCGCATGACGAATAACTTGCCGCTCTTCATTCCAATGCTTGCCGATGAACCCACATTCCATAGCCAACAAGTAGATAGCTGGCAGGATAGCCAAGAGATACGAATAGATGGATAAGGAATCCAATGGTCCCTTAAGGCTAACTCTAGGAACAAAGTAAAGAACTAGGTAAAGGAATAAGAATATAAACACTAGACTCAAAGCTAATGATGCGATCTTCTTAAACGCATTCCAAGAAGACTTACTAGGCTGCCCCTTCAAAAGAGAGAAAATCTCCGCTGCTAAGATCAGTTCAGCCAAGGTCATAGGAATAACCATGAATAAAATCAAAAACCAAGGGGCGTGAAGGCCCAATAAATCCATATAGGTCGACATTACCATATACTATACCTCCTATAAAAAACTTCTGTAGGACAAACTACTTCCACATACTTTATCCTACAGAAGAAATGGGTTATAAAAAGTGATTTATTTCACAGTATAGACATTGTTAATAGGTATAGGACCTGGACCTATTTTAAATTCCACAGATGGACTAAGTCATAACCATCAGTAATCACTGCAATATCACGGAAGGCTTGTTCTTGCCAACTTTCCGAAGGATTGGCACCCCCTTGATCAAAGAAATAAGCGGGGTCCAAATAGCGTTTTACAATATAGAGGGAGTTGGATTGGTCCCACTGGTTACCCTGGGACCAGTCAATACCATGACCTGTATTACGACGGACAATCGCTTCCAAAAGAGGGACAGTCAGTGCATTTACGGTAACTGCCAGGTTAGAAGCGCCAAAGAGTTTTTGGAAGAATGATAATTTCTCACCTTCAACATGAATAGCCAACTTATTAATGGTTCCCGTAGCCCGGCAAACAACCTTATCAATCTTATCAATGGGAATCTCCTGCTTACCATCGCCGATGACCCCATTCTTAATCCGAATCTCCCGTTTTTTCATGAAGGAGTAATCCAATCCCAAGTCCAAGCTATCCAAGTTATGAGGGAATTGATCGCCCAACTTGTGGGCTACAAAAGCCTCGATGAGTGTCTTAGTTTCACGAATGTTGTGCATATCATCGTGGCTGTCTTGATCCAAGGTAATATCTTGGTCCTTAAGATTCTTCCAATTTCGATCCCTAAAAATTACCCCATAGGATTGGTTAGAATTAAGATAACCCCCAATGAAGAGCTCATTCACGTCATCAAACTTAACCTGACTTAAGACCTTACCAGAATTGTCCGTAGCAAGCATGCCATCCTTATCAATCGAAATTTTGCGTCCATTTGCTTCCCAAGAGAAAGGCTTTAATTTATCAAATATAGTGTACATAGGAGCCTCCTTTACAATCCTTATGAGAATTTTCTCTAT
>URSE01000118.1 GCA_900550455.1 uncultured Veillonella sp.
GGTCTCGCCATGACTATCGTCCCTTCTTTGTAATCCGTGCCAAGGCCCTTCATAGCAAGCTGCCTGAATTGGTTCGTATTGTGGATTATATCATTAAAGAGTCCCACTATACAGACCAGGGGCGCTTGGAAGAAATCGTCAATGAAAATAAGGCTATTTGGGATAATGAAGCTTTCCGTCGCGGTCATACCCTTGTGTCCCAACGGCTTATGGCGCAGTTTTCTGAGTTAGGCAAGTTTAAGGATGCAGGCAATCTCTCTCTTTATCAAAATCTACAGACTCTAGTCAAAGATCCTAAAAAGATGGCAGATCTGCCTCTTAATTTGGGCAAGGTTGCTAAGAAAATTTTCCGGTCTAATAACTTACATGTCCTTTTGGTGGGGCAAGAAGGGGAGGACAAGGCCTTCTTGTCTTTGGCTCAGGATTCTTTAGCTTCTCTTCCACAAGAAGAATTGCCAACAGGACAACTGAATTTCTCTAAAGAGGTTAAGCGTGAAGGTATTTACACAGCTGGTAAGGTTCAGTATGTGGCCCAAGGAGGAAACTTCCTAGATCATGGTCACGCCTATGTAGGAGCCATGTCCGTTTTGGAAACTATTCTCCGCTATGAATACCTTTGGATTAAGGTTCGCGTACAAGGTGGTGCTTATGGGGCCTTTGTTAACTTTTATGATAATGGCAATATGGTTCTCTGCTCCTACCGAGATCCAAATCTAGTAGAAACTTTGGATACCTATAAGGAATTGGCTGACTACTTGGATGGTTTTAGTATCAATGATCGGGAAATGCGTAAGTATATTATCGGCACTATGTCTGGTCTTGACTTACCGATGACTCCATCTCTTATGGGACCTCGGGCCATGAGTGACTATTTCTCTGGTCTTAGCCATCAAGCTAAGGTGGATTTCCGCCAAGAGGTTATTGAGTGCCGTCCGGAAGACATTAAGGGATTGGCTCAAGTGGTGCGAGATGTGATGAATGATCAACACGTATGTACCATGGGGAACGAACAAAAAATTAAAGAGGCTGACTATCTCTTTGATCGAATCATTTCCCTTTCTTAGGAGGTCTTATGAAAGGTCGTTTTGCTCCTAGTCCTACGGGTCATATTCATTTGGGAAATGTGTGGGTAGCCCTCCTAGCCTATCTGTCGACCCGGTCCCAGGGAGGAGACTTTCTTATTCGCATGGAGGATATCGACAAACAGCGTTCCAAGCGACAATTGGGAGAGGCCCTCTTGGATGATTTGGAATGGCTGGGTTTCGATTGGGATCAAGGGCCTCGCGCGTCAAGTGACCAAGAAACTTATTGGCAGTCTCATCGGTATTCTTACTATGACAAGATCCTTAGACAGTGGGAAGAGGAAGGAAAAATCTATCCCTGTTTTTGTAATCGGGCACGGATACAAGCTATAGCATCTGCCCCACATAGGGGTGAACACAGGCTCTTGTATGATGGTTATTGCCGGAATTTGGATAGTAAGCAACGGGGTATTATGAGCCAAGATAAAGCGCCGTCTTACCGTTTACGTTTAGAATCTTGTCAAATCACTTTCAATGATTCTTGGCAAGGGGCTGTAGTGACAAATTTAGTTGAGGGCGCTGATGATTTTGTTCTTAAGCGAGCAGATGGTATGTTTGCCTATAATTTAGCCGTTGTCTTGGATGATTTGGCTATGGGTGTAACAGAAGTGGTTCGCGGAGCAGATTTATTGGATGCAACAGCCCAACAAATTTACCTATATAAGCTCTTGAATCAGGATAATCCAACCTATTGCCATGCGCCTCTATTAGTTGATGGACAAGGCTACCGATTATCTAAAAGACAGGCTTCTATTACGGTCGCTGATCTTAGAACAGCTGGTTATAGTAGTCGCCAAATCCTAGGACACCTTGTTAGGGCTACAGGCCTCTTTAAAGGTAGTGGGAATCCATCACTCATAGACCTTATTTCCCTGTGGAAGAGTGGAGGATTAAACCTAGATTGTTTAAGCGCTAATCAAATCACCATGCCCAAGACACCTCTTTAGTGGGGACTGGTGGAGAAGAGTCTATCTATAAGAGATAGACTCTTTTGGTTTTTACTATAGGATTCTCTTTGGCAAAACGATAAATCTCGATATTGACTTAACGATAAAATTCGATATAATAGATATAGATAAGTA
>URSE01000119.1 GCA_900550455.1 uncultured Veillonella sp.
TCCCCGTCCTAGTCTCAGTTAGAGAAAAATATCATATAGGCCCTAATTTTCCTTAACCAGTCTTCATAAAAACATCCAAAAAATAAGACTCCTCATAAGTAGGAGTCTTATTTGAGTCGCCATTGGATTACATATAAAACAGGATGCATGATGGCCAAGGCTATGACTAGGCTAGGAATAGCTGGATGAACATAGGTAAGTGCAATAACCAGACTCAGGACAATCATGAGCAGGCGTTGCATCATTTGAAATCGCACCTTGCTGATTACGTCCCTCGTATCCACTCCTTGGATAGTGTGACTATGATAGGCTAGCATAAGAAAGTAGATGGCCATAGTCCCCATTCCCCAGAGCCAACCTGAGATTTGGTCGGTAAAACCTACAGACCAAAGACTTAATAGGCCTATGATTAAGACCATTAGCCAGGCCTGGCCTATAGACTTGAGTAAATATCTTATATTCATACCTTAATTACCGTGTCAGTTCCTTATACATCAAATAAAGGCCGCCAAAGCCTCCGATGAGGCCACCCCAGACAGTGCCAATAGGATCTGTGCCAAGATAGGCATCTAATTGGTTACCAAGCCAAAGGCAAGCTCCTACAGCCACCAAGAGAGTAAATCCAGCCGAGGAAGCCACAGCCAATGACTTGGCCCAGGAATCATCCTTGAAGGCTAGCCGCTTTGTACCGTGCTTTGAAAGCGCTTTCTTATTCTTGCTAAATTTAGCTGCTAAAGCCTCTTGGCGAGCAATTTCTTGTGCTTTTCGCTGGGCCACTCTATCCCGGTAGCGCCGATCGATTTCATCCAAAGCCTGTCGGGTTTGGTCTGCCTGATCCATCAGTTCTTGATCCAGATCAGCTATAAGCTTATGACCAGTCTCCACCTTAGGGGCAAGGTTAACCTTGTTTTCCTCTTCCATACGTCCTCCTATACAAGAAATGGACTCCGAAGAGTCCATCTATCTATTTACCGAAACGATCTGGTTTGGGAGCATCTCCTAAGAATTCATGCCGAAGAGCCTCCACAATACGACGGCAAGCTTGCCCGTCCCCATAAGGATTAACCGCATTGGACATAGTCGCATAGGCGACTGGATTGGACAAAAGTTCAGAAGCTTCCTTGTAAACAACCTCTTTATCCGTCCCTACAAGCTTAACCGTCCCTGCTGCAACAGCTTCCGGCCGTTCTGTAGTATCCCGCAAGACTAAAACTGCCTTACCCAAGGCTGGTGCTTCTTCTTGAATCCCACCAGAATCGGTAAGGATCAAATAGGACCGGGCCATAAGGTTAGCAAACGGTTCGTAGTCCAATGGGTCAATAAGGGTTACACGGTCAACATGACCCAATTCTTCTTGAACTACAGCCCGTACTTTCGGGTTTTTATGCATAGGGAACACCACTTGAATATCATCAAAATCAGCGATGAGCTGGCGGATAGCTTGGTAGACATGGCGCATTGGTTCCCCCAAGTTTTCCCGGCGGTGGGTGGTGACAAGGACAATCCGCTTATGGTCATAATCCAAGTCATTAAGAGCTGAATCAGCAAAGGTGTAATCCTCTTTAACCGTCGTATCTAAGGCATCGATAACCGTATTACCCGTTACATAGAGGTGATCTTCCTTCACATTTTCTTTTTTGAGATTAGCTTCAGAACTAGCTGTTGGCGCAAAATGATAAGTAGCAATTGCACCAGTCAACTTACGATTGGCTTCTTCTGGGAAGGGAGAGTAAATATTGCCCGTTCTGAGACCCGCTTCCACATGACCTACAGGGATTTCTTGGTAAAAGGCAGCCAAGGCACCAGCGAAGGTAGTCGTTGTATCACCATGAACCAAAACCACATCAGGTTTAGCTTCTTCCAATACGGATTTAAGCCCCATAAGAGATTTAGTCGTTACATCATATAAAGTTTGACCTTGGCTCATGATATTCAAATCATAATCCGGTTTGATGTCAAAAAGGTCCATAACTTGGTCCAACATCTCCCTGTGTTGACCAGTTACGGTCACAATAGCCTCCATATCAGGAGCTGCTTGCAAAGCCTTTACAAGAGGGGCCATTTTAATAGCTTCAGGACGAGTCC
>URSE01000120.1 GCA_900550455.1 uncultured Veillonella sp.
GTAGATTTTATTGATGTATACGGGTTAGTGAAAGTAGCCCTTATATGCTCGTTATATAAGGAGATTACTATGTATATTGATGATACCATCGCAGCCATCGCTACGCCTCCTGGTATTGGCGGTGTGAGCATTATTCGGGTTAGTGGTAAGGATGCCTTTTCCCTTGTGGATTCTATTTTTCAATCGGCCGGTAGCTTGCCTCTTAAAGAGAGACCTAATAAAACTGTACAGTATGGACATATTATAAATCCTAAGACGGGAGATATCTTGGATGAGGTTATTCTCCTCCTCATGCAAGGACCCCACTCCTATACGGCTGAGGATGTAGTGGAAATTCAATGCCATGGTGGTATTGTATCCACTCGCGCTATTCTTACCCTTCTTACTTCCTTGGGTATACGTCTAGCAGAGCCTGGTGAATTTACTAAACGAGCTTTTATGAATGGTCGTATCGATTTGACTCAAGCAGAGGCTATCATCGATATTATTGAGGCTAAAACAGAAGATTCTCTGTCCCTTGCTGTTAAGCAATTGGATGGAACCGTTTCTTCTTTTGTAAAAGACTTACGGGAAAATTTGATTTCGATGATTGCCCATTTGGAGGTAACCATAGATTATCCAGAAGAAGATATTGAAGAAGTATCCTCCCAAGAAGTGGGTCAGCATTTACAACCTATTTTAAGGCAAATGGATCAACTTTTGTCTACGGCTAATACGGGCCGTCTCATTCGAGATGGTATTTCCGCAGTTATTGTAGGGCGACCAAACGCAGGCAAGTCTTCCTTGATGAATGCTCTCTTACGGGAAAATAGGGCTATTGTAACGGATATTCCAGGGACGACTCGGGACTCTATCGAAGAATATATGAATATTGAGGGTATATCCCTTCGTTTGGTGGATACAGCTGGCTTGCGACAAACTGATGACCAGGTAGAAGCTATTGGTGTACAAAAGGCAAGAGAATATGCTGATAAGGCGGATATAATTCTTTGTGTTATCGATGCTTCTAAGGAGCTTTCAGAGGAAGAAAGGGATATCCTCCATGATGTGAGTGGCAAGCATACTATCGTCCTACTTAATAAGTCTGATTTGGGCAGCGTGGTGACCCCTCCCATGATTCAAGAATTGGGAGAATTCGTAGCTGTAGAGCCTATTTCTGCAGCTCAAGGCCAAGGGTCTAGTGTCATTAGCAAATGGGTGAAAGATTTAGTTTATGGCGGACAGGTATCTGCTGATCATTCTGCTATGCTATCCAATGTACGGCATATTTCCCTCATGAAAGAGGCAAAAACTTATTTAGATCAGGCTGTGGAAAATATTTCCTTAGGTATGCCTATTGACTTTATCGCTACGGACCTCCGGTCAGCCTGGGAAGCCTTAGGGCAAATTACAGGGGATTCCTTACGAGAATCCATGGTAGATGAACTATTCTCCCGTTTCTGTTTAGGAAAATAGGAAAATCCATGATCGTTGTTGCGGTCATGGATTTTATTGTCTTTATTAGTAATCTGGTCTAAGGACACCTGTTACAGTTGCCTTAGTTGCTTCGTAGTCGCCATCTACGACAACTTTGATAATGCGTTTAGCATCTTCTTCTGGTGCTGGAACTAGAGGTAATCGAGTTGGTCCAGCTTCAAATCCCATATAGTTCAGAACCGCCTTAACTGGAGCAGGACTTGGATAAGAGAAGAGGGCATTGACCTTAGGAATGAATTTACGCTGAATAGCTGCAGCTTTCTTCATATCGCTTTCTGCAATGGCAGTAAACATCTCGTGCATCTCATCTCCATTTGTATGGGAGGCAACAGAAATAACCCCATCCGCACCAAGGTTCATGGCATGGAAGGCATCTCCATCTTCACCTGTATAAATCAAGAACTCTTCTGGCTTGTGCTCAATCAAGTAAGCCATATTAGCCAAGCTGGTACATTCTTTGACACCGATAATATTTGGATGATCAGCCAAGCGAAGCATAGTTTCTGGAGTCAATTCGACAACCACACGACCTGGAATGTTATAGATAATAATTGGTAGGTCAGAAGCATCTGCAATAGCT